>NZ_JAOPWB010000238.1 GCF_025965855.1 Mycobacterium sp.
AGGATGTCGCCGATCCAGCCGACCACCATCTCCGCGGGGTTTTCCGGCATGTCGACATGGTCATGGCCCAGTGCGTAATTCGCGGCCGCGATGCCTGCGCGACGGCCGAACACATTGATGTCCAGCAGTGAGTTGGTGCCCAGCCGGTTGGCGCCGTGCACCGACACACAGGCGCATTCGCCCGCGGCGTACAGGCCCGCCACGACGTTGGTGTTGTCGCGCAACACCTGGCCGTGCACGGTGGTCGGGATGCCACCCATGACGTAGTGGCACGTCGGATAGACGGGAACCAGTTCCTTGACCGGGTCGACGCCGAGATAGGTCCTGGCGAACTCGGTGATGTCGGGGAGCTTGGCTTCGAGCACGTCGGCGCCCAGATGGCGGACGTCGATGTAGACGTAGTCCTTGTGCGGCCCCGCGCCGCGGCCCTCCAGTACTTCTCGCACCATCGAACGGGCCACGATGTCGCGGGGCGCCAGGTCGACGATGGTCGGCGCGTAACGCTCCATGAAGCGTTCGCCCTCTCCGTTGAGCAGTCGCCCGCCCTCGCCGCGCACCGCCTCGGATATCAGAATGCCGAGACCAGCCAGACCCGTCGGATGGAACTGGTGAAACTCCATGTCCTCCAAGGGAAGTCCCTTGCGGAAGACGATGCCCAAGCCGTCGCCGGTCAGGGTGTGCGCGTTGGACGTCGTCTTGTACATCCGCCCAGAGCCGCCGGTGGCGAACACGATCGCCTTGGCCGCGAACACGTGGATGTCGCCGGTCGCCAGTTCGTAGGCGATGACACCGGTCGCCACCTGGCCGCCGGGAGTGTCGCTCAGCGCGATGTCGAGCGCATAGAACTCGTTGAAGAACTCGACATCGTGCTTGACGCAGTTCTGGTACAGCGTCTGCAGGATCATGTGACCCGGGCGGTCCGCGGCGTAGCAGGCCCGGCGCACCGGCGCCTTGCCGTGGTCGCGGGTGTGCCCGCCGAACCGGCGCTGGTCGATGCGGCCTTCCGGGGTGCGGTTGAACGGCATCCCCATCTTCTCGAGGTCGAGCACCGCGTCGATGGCTTCCTTGCACATGATCTCGACGGCGTCCTGGTCCGCGAGATAGTCGCCGCCCTTGACGGTGTCGAACGTGTGCCATTCCCAGTTGTCGTCTTCGACGTTGGCCAGCGCCGCGCACATCCCGCCCTGGGCGGCGCCGGTGTGGCTGCGGGTGGGGTAGAGCTTGGTCAGCACAGCGGTCCGGACCCGCGGCCCGGCCTCGACGGCGGCGCGCATACCGGCACCGCCCGCGCCGACGATCACCACGTCGTATCGGTGTTGGGAGATCACCGGTCGCCTTTCACGAGATGTTCGGGTCGAATGTCACCAGCACGTACGTGCCCAGCACCAACGTGAACCCGACCGACAACAGCAGGAGGCTGTTGAGCCAGAACCGGGTGGAGTTCTTGCGGCTGTAGTCGTCGATGATGGTGCGCAGCCCGTTGCCGCCGTGCAGCTCCGCCAGCCACAACAGCGCCATGTCCCACATTTGCCAAAACGGCGAATGCCAGCGCTGCGCCACGTAGTTGAAGTCGATGCGGTAAACGCCGTTGTCCCACATCAGCATGATGAACAGGTGCCCGATCACCAGGAACGCCAGCGCGATACCGGAGAACCGCATGAACAGCCACGCGAACTTCTCGAAGTTGGGTATGCCGGCGCGCCGCCGCGGGGAGCGCGGATTGTCCAGGCTGGCGGGGCGGTCGTAGAAGCGCTGCTTGACCGGAGCTATCTCGCCCCGGCCGAGCTGCAGGTCGGGGCTGCTCATCGGAAGTGCTCCAGCATGTGGATGCCGATCACCACGCCGGCCGGAACCATCAGCAGCAAGAAGACGATGCCGACGATCCAGAACATCAGCCGCTGATACCGGGGGCCCTGCGACCAGAAGTCGATCAGGATGACCCGGATCCCGTTCAGCCCGTGAAACAGCACCGCGGCGACCAGGCCGTATTCCATCAGGCCGACGATCGGGGTCTTGTAGTCGCCGACGACCGCGTTGTAGGTCTGCGGGCTGACGCGCAGCATCGCGGCGTCCAGGATGTGGACGAACAGGAAGAAGAAGATCGTCGCGCCGCTGATGCGGTGCAACACCCACGCCCACATGCCGGGATCGCCCCGATAGAGGGTCCGGGGTGGTCGCCGCTTACGCGCGGTGACAGTGCTCACCTACTCCTCACCGCCTTCACGAACAGTCAGCCGGGCAGTCCAGCCTAACCCGGCCAGGTGGCGGGTTGCGCCGAACGGCCGCCAAAGCGATGTGTCGTGTCAGAGTTAGGTGGGACGACGCAAGCTGTCTCGAATCGATCCAACGGTGAGCGGGGTTAGATATGCCTGATGTCGACTGGAATGCGCTGCGCGACAAGGCGATCCATGCGGCGGCGGCGGCCTACGCGCCCTACTCGCGGTTCGGTGTGGGCGCGGCCGCGTTGGTCGACGACGGCCGGGTGCTCACCGGTTGCAATGTGGAGAACATCTCATATGGCCTTGGTCTCTGCGCCGAGTGTGGTGTGGTGTCCGCCCTACATTCCACCGGTGGGGGCCGGCTGGTCGCGCTGGCGTGCGTGGACGCCCGGGGATCGACCCTGATGCCGTGCGGGCGGTGCCGTCAGGTGCTCCTGGAGCACGGCGGCCCCGAGCTGCTGGTCGACCACCCGGCCGGGCCCCGCCGCCTCGGCGAGTTGCTGCCCGACGCCTTCACCGCCGACCTGCCGCGGGAACGGCCTTGACCGACATCGCATTCGACGCGCCCACGGTGATCCGGACCAAGCGCGACGGCGGGCGGCTGTCCGACGCCGCCATCGACTGGGTCGTCGGCGCGTACACCGACGGCCGGGTCGCCGACGAGCAGATGTCGGCGCTGCTGATGGCGATCGTGTGGCGCGGCATGGACCGCGGCGAGATCGCCCGGTGGACGGCGGCGATGCTGGCGTCCGGCGAACGGCTGGACTTCCGCGACCTGGGCGTGCCGACCGTGGACAAGCACTCCACCGGCGGCGTCGGGGACAAGATCACCCTGCCGTTGGTGCCCGTCGTCGCCGCCTGCGGCGCGGCCGTGCCCCAGGCGGCGGGCCGCGGGCTCGGGCATACCGGTGGCACCCTGGACAAGCTGGAATCCATTGCGGGGTTCACCGCCCAGCTGTCCAGCCGGCGGGTGCGCGATCAGCTGCGTGACGTCGGCGCCGCCATCTTCGCCGCCGGCGAGCTGGCCCCGGCCGACGCCAAGCTGTACGCGCTGCGCGACGTCACCGCCACCGTCGAGTCGCTGCCGCTGATCGCCAGCTCGGTGATGAGCAAGAAGCTGGCCGAGGGGGCGGGCGCGCTGGTGCTCGACGTGAAGGTCGGTTCCGGCGCGCTGATGCCCTCGGAGGCGCAGAGCCGCGAGCTGGCGCACACCATGGTCCGGCTGGGCGCGGCGCACGGCGTGCCCACCCGCGCGCTCCTGACGGACATGAATCGGCCGCTGGGCGCGACCGTCGGCAACGCGCTCGAGGTCGCCGAGGCGCTGGAGGTGCTGGCCGGCGGCGGGCCCCCCGACGTGGTGGAGCTGACGTTGCGGCTGGCCGCCGAGATGCTCGACCTCGCCGGCATCGGCGACCGCGATCCCGCCCGGAGCCTGCGCGACGGCACCGCGATGGACCGGTTTCGCCGGCTCATCGCGGCCCAGGGCGGCGACTTGTCGGTCCCGTTGCCAATCGGATCGTGTTCCGAGACCGTGACCGCGCCCCGGGGCGGCACAATGGGCGATATCGACGCGATGGCAGTAGGGCTGGCAAGTTGGCGGCTCGGCGCGGGCAGGCCCCGTCCGGGCCACCCGGTGCAGTTGGGAGCGGGAATCAGGATCCACCGCCGCCCGCGGGAGCCCGTCGCGGCCGGGGAACCGCTGTTCACCCTCTACACCGACACCCCCGAATGCTTCGACGCCGCGCTGGCCGAGCTGGCCGGCGGCTGGAGCGTCGACGACATACCCCCCGTTTCCAGGCCGCTGATCGTCGATCGGATCGCCACGTGATGGACCTGAACCAGATCAGGAAAGCTCCCAAGGCCCTGCTGCACGATCACCTCGACGGCGGGCTGCGGCCCTCGACCGTGATCGACATCGCCGGCCAGACCGGCTACGACGGGCTGCCCGCCACCGGCGTCGACGAGCTGGCGAAGTGGTTTCGCACCCGGTCGCACAGCGGCTCACTGGAGCGTTACCTGGAACCGTTCTCGCACACCGTGGCGGTGATGCAGACGCCCGACGCCCTGTACCGCGTCGCCTACGAGTGCGTGGAGGACCTGGCCGACGATTCCGTGGTCTACGCCGAGGTGCGCTTCGCCCCCGAACTGCACATCGACCGCGGGCTGGCCTTCGACGAGATCGTCGATGCCGTGCTGGAGGGTTTCGCCGCCGGCGAGAAGGCCTGCGCCTCCGCGGGCCACCCCATCAAGGTGAGGCTGCTGGTCACCGCGATGCGCCACGCCGCGGTATCCCGCGAGATCGCCGAGCTGGCAATCCGGTTCCGGGACAAGGGAGTGGTCGGGTTCGACATCGCCGGCGCCGAGGCCGGCAACCCGCCGACGCGCCACCTGGACGCCTTCGAGTACATGCGCGACCACAACGCGCGCTTCACGATTCACGCGGGTGAGGCGTTCGGGCTGCCGTCCATCCACGAGGCGATCGCGTTCTGCGGCGCCGACCGGCTCGGCCACGGGGTGCGCATCGCCGACGACATCGAGGTCCTCGAGGGTGGCGGCGTCCGGCTGGGCCAGCAGGCATCGATCCTGCGGGACAAGCGAATTCCGCTGGAGCTGTGCCCCAGCTCGAACGTGCAGACCGGCGCGGTGAAAAGCATCGCCGAGCACCCGTTCGACCTGCTGGCCCGCGCCCGGTTCCGGGTGACCGTCAACACCGACAACCGGCTGATGAGCGACACCACGATGAGCCTCGAAATGTCCCGACTGGTCGAGGCTTTCGGCTACGGGTGGAGTGACCTCGAGCGGTTCACCATCAACGCGATGAAGTCGGCTTTCATCCCGTTCGACGAGCGGCTGGAGATCATCGACGAGGTGATCAAGCCGCGGTACGCCGTGTTGATCGGCTAGCGACGAGCTATCGGGGCAGCCTGGTGCCGGTGCGGCGACCCGTCACGCCTTCGTAGATCGCGATGAGGATGACGGCGGCGCCCACTCCGATGAAGAACGGAATCCAGGCGACCCCACCGTTGGCGTTGTGGTAGCCGAACTGGCCGGCCACCGCCGAGCCGATCAAGCCACCGACGGCGCCGAGGAGGACCGTCATGATCATGCCGATGCTTTGCTTGCCCGGCAGGACCAGACGTGCCACCACACCGATGATGGCGCCCACGATGATCGCCAGGATGATTGATCCGATCATTTACAGCTCCTGTTGTCTCTACGGCGCCCCGGGCGGGCACCGTCTTGGATTGCGGGTTCCCCGAATCACCCGGCTTGTAACGGCACGGGCTCGGCACCACCTCGATCTCATTGGACACCCCTTATGGCTCAGGGGATCTGGGTTAGGTCGAGACTCCCCGTGTCAGGAACAACTCCCGCCGGTCGATGGTCGGTGCTGACCGCTGACCGCATCTGCAGAGGCATTTAAAGTTCGAGCGACAACGGATCGAAGGCGATGCCAATGGCGCGCACGGTGCTGGCCAGGTGGGTCTGCACGGCCCGGACCGCCCGTGGCAGATCGCCGTCGCGCAGCGCCTCGGCGATACCGCGGTGCTCGTCCATGATTGTCGTCATCCGATTCGGATCGCCAAGCGCCGATTCGCCGATCATCCGCATCTGGCGGTCCCGCAGTGACGAGTAGAAACCGGACAAGATGGCGTTGCCGGACTCTTCCAGGGTGACGGTGTGAAAGGCGCGGTCGGCGTCCAGGAATTGCCGCCATTCGTTGGCCGCGGCGGCATCGCGTTGCCGCCTCAACTCACCCGACAGCCGCTCGTACACCGCGGCCCAGGCGGCGGGGCCGCGCCCCACCACCTTGGTCGTCGCGAACTGTTCCATAATCAGCCGGGCCTCGATGACGGCGCGGGCCTCGTCGGGCGATACCGGGACGACCAGGGCGCCGCGCTGAGGATACAACCGCAGCAGCCCTTCGGCCTCCAGCCGTAAAAACGCCTCGCGCACCGGGGTCCGCGACATCCCCAGCGCGGTGGCGACGTCACCCTCGCTGATCAGCTCTCCACCGGGAAACTGGCCGGTCAGGACCTGCGCCTTGACGTAATCCAACGCGCGGTCCTTGGCGGTGCCCGACCGCGGGTTCGTCGTCCTACCAGCCACCACAACTTCCTTGCAGCTAAGTCGTATCTCAGATGCGTCCCTGACCGTACACCAAAACGAAGGCCGATCCGCCCGCTTGACTACTGAGATACAAGATAGATATCTTAGAGATGCAAGACGTACCTAAGTTAGGATATTCGCCATGTCCACCCTGGAAACAAACCAGTCAGTGGTCCCCAACCTGGACCCGACGGTTCCAGCGCCGATGACCAATGTCGCCGAATACGGCTTCGAGGGCAGGTTCGAAGCCTGGGCCGATGACGCCTGCTATTTCGAGTACTCGAAGGCCGCCAATCCGATCGGTTCGGGACACGCGCCGCAGGTTCCGATCACCCGGTTCGATCCCGAGATCTACGTCGATCAGCCCACCGGCGTGTTTCCGCTGGACTTGTCCGAGGAGCTGGGCATCGAGACCGGTGCGGCCACAAGTCCAGCGCTGCTGGCCAACTTCATCCGCATCCGCATCGGTGAGCAGATCGACGCCAGCCCGAATGCCACGTCGCAGCTGTATTACATCCTCTATGGGCGCGGCTTCGCGGCTATCAACGGCCGCCTGGTCATGTGGGAAAAGGGCGACTTTTTGACGCTGCCCGCCGGTACGCATTCGGTCTTCTACGCCGACGCCGAGGCGGCCATGTATTGGGTGCACGACGAGCCGCTGCTGCGCTACCTGGGTGCGGATGCGACCCAGCCGCGCTTCCGCGCGACCAAGTTCTGCCGCGCCGACGCGGTGGCCAAGCTGGAGGAAATCGCCGCTCGCCCCGGGGCCAACGAAAGGAGCCGGCTCAGCGTGCTGCTGGCCAATGCCGACCAAGAGCAGACGCTGACCATTACCCACGTGCTGTGGGCCATGTTCGGCGTGCTGCCTCCCCATCAGCAGCAGCGCCCGCACCGGCACCAGTCGGTTGCGCTGGATCTGATCCTCGATGCGCCACCCAGCGGCTGCTACACCCTGCTGGGCACCCGCCTGGATGAGCGTGGCGACATCATCGAGCCGGTTCGGGTCGATTGGCAGGCCGGTGGCGCCTTCACCACCCCGCCCGGCCTGTGGCACGCCCACTACAACGAGACCGACGAGCCCGCCCACCTGATTCCGATCCAGGACGCCGGGCTGCAGACCCACCTGCGCAGCCTCGACATCAAGTTCACGCAGCGCCGGGATCTGGTCGCCGGCTGACGGCGACGGCCATGCAGCGTCGACCTTTGACGAATAGTGTGGCTGGATATGAAGCTGCCGCTGCTGGGTCCCGTGTCGCTCACGGGCTTCCAGAACGCCTGGTTCTTCTTGTTCCTGCTGATCGTGCTGCTGGTGATCGGGATCTACGTCGCGGTGCAGTTCGCCCGCCGCCGCCGGGTGCTGCGATTCGCCAACATGGAGGTGCTGGAGCGCGTCGCGCCGCTGCGCTCCGGCCGGTGGCGCCACGTGCCGACGATCCTGCTTGCCGCGTCATTGGTGCTGCTGACCACCGCCATGGCGGGGCCGACGTCGGACATCCGGATTCCGCTCAACCGCGCGGTCGTGATGCTGGTCATCGATGTCTCGGAATCCATGGCGTCCGCCGATGTCCCTCCCAGCCGGCTGGCCGCCGCGCAGGAGGCCGGCAAGAAATTCGCCGACGAGCTGACGCCGGCCATCAACCTCGGCCTGGTCGAATTCGCGGCTAACGCCTCGCTGTTGGTCTCCCCGACGACGAACCGCGCCGCGGTGAAAGCGGCGATCGACGGGCTCAAGCCGGCGCCGAAAACCGCGACGGGGGAGGGCATTTTCACCGCGCTGCAGGCGATCGCCACGGTCGGCTCGGTGATGGGCGGCGGCGAGGGGCCGCCACCCGCGCGGATCGTGCTGGAATCCGACGGCGCCGAAAACGTGCCGCTGGACCCCAACGCCCCGCAGGGCGCGTTCACCGCCGCGCGGGCCGCCAAGGCCGAGGAGGTGCAGATCTCGACGATCTCCTTCGGCACGCCCTACGGCACCGTCGAGTACCAGGGCGCCACCATCCCGGTCCCCGTCGACGACCAGACGCTGCAGGAGATCACCAAGATCACCGACGGCCAGGCGTTCCACGCCGACAGCCTGGAATCGCTCGAGGGCGTCTATTCGACGCTGCAGCGCCAGATCGGCTACGAGACGGTCAAGGGCGAGGCCAGCCTCGCCTGGATGCTGCTCGGGGCGGTGCTGCTGGCCGGCGCCGTCCTGGCCGGTGAGTTCCTGAACCGCCGGCTGCCCGCCTGAGCGATCAGGTCGGCAGGCGCCGGTTGATCAGCAGGGCCAGCGCCGTCGCGATCAGCGCGACGACCACGCCCAGGCGCAGCCAGCCGGCGCTGCCGGGACCGGGCACCGTGCGAAACCCGATGTCGTTCTCGATGGCGTTGTAGCTCTTGTTCAGATCGGCGATGTTGGTGGCGGTATAGGACTGCCCGCCGGACAGCTGGGCGATCTTGCGCATCTGGTCCGTCGACACGGGAACGGCGACCCGCTGCCCGTCCATCTCGATCTCACCGCCCTGCGTGCCGAACGAGATCGTCGAGATGGGCACGCCCTCATCCTTGGCCAGCCGCGCCGCGGTGAAGGCGCCGTCGTGCGGGTCGTTGGGATCGGTCGGCTTGTTCTCGCCGCCGTCGGACAGGAGCACGATGCGCGCCGGCGGCGGGGTGTCCCCACCCGCTACGGCGGCGGCCCCGACCGCGTGCAGCGCGGTGAATATCGCCTCACCGGTAGCCGTCCCGTCGGCGAACTCGAGCTTCTTCAGCGCATCGAGGGTCGCCTGGTGTTGCGGGGTCGGGGGCACCAGCAGATAGGGCGTCCCGGCGAATCCGACGAGTCCGAGGTTGATGCCCGGCGTCAGCTGGCTGGCGAACTGGCTGGCCGCCTGCTCGGCCGCTTTGAGCCGGTTGGGCGCGACATCGGTCGCGCGCATGGAGTTCGACATGTCGATCATCAGCACGACGCAGGCGCGGTTGCGCGGTATGCGCATGTCGTGCGTGGGGGTGGCCAGCGCGACGGTCAACAGGAACAGGGACAGCAGCGAAACCGCGATCGGAACGTGTCGCCACAACGACTGGGGCACGTCCGCCTCGGTGAACCGGCGCAGGCGGTGCCGGCGTCGGGTCTGCACCACGACGTAGACGGCGAGCAGCGCCAGCGGGATCAAACCGAACAGCAGCATGCCCGGACGCTGGAAGCCGTACAGGGGGAGCGGGCCGATGCCGGGAAGCGACACCTGCGCCAGTAAAGAGCAGTCCGGGTGGCCCGTCAAACGCGGCGCTTTTCGCGCCCCATTCTCGGCCTATTCTCGGCGAAGCCGCCCCTCGACGAATTGCTCCAACTTCTCCCACTCGCGCACGGCCGCGGCGTACGGGGGTGCGGGCTTGCCGACCGAGTCCGGCTCCAGCACGTGGCCCACCAGCTTGCCGAGCGGCCGGCCGGTGTCCAGCGCCTTGTCTACCGTGCTCTCCTCGGAGTAGTCGCCGATGTCGCGGAGCAGCTCGACGGCCAGGTCGAGCTGGTCGCGGTCCACGGCGTCGGGCCCGTCGGCGAAGTCGTCGGCCAGCCCGCTCAGCACGTAGATGTTGTCGTCGATGACGTCGACCGCCAGCGAGCCGTCCGTCGCGGCGGTGCGGATGTCGTCGTAAGTGCTCAGATCGGCCAGGTCGTGGTCGTGCTCGTCGGCGAGGTAGCGAGCCAGCGCCCGCTCGGAGGTGAACACGCTGATCCGGCCGTTGCGGCCCAGGAAGATCGGGCGATCGTCCAGGTAGCAGCGAAGGGTGTAGAACGTGCCGGAGCTGGTGATGATCCGGATCGGGTCGATGCCGACCTGAACCCAGAAGTTCTCGTCGCCGCCCAGCACGGCGGTGTCGCCGGCCGCGCGACTCACCTCCTCGACTTCGGCGTCTTCGGAATCTTCGTCGTCGTCCTCGTCCTCGGATTCGTCCTCGGATTCGTCGGTCTCTTCGCCCGCTTCGGCTTCGTCCTGCGCCTCTTCCTCGGGCTGTTCGCGCTCCTCGGCCAGTTCATCGGCGGCCTTGGCTGACGCGTCCTCGTCGACCTCGGGAGTGCTGATGATCTTCTCGATCGAGCTGAGCACGTCGTCCCAGCTCCGGCCGATGACCTCGGCGATCGCGTTCCAGCGCTTCTGACCCGCTTTCCCGGCGAAGGTGTCGATCCCGCCGGCCACCGTGCCCAGGTTGGGGTTGCCGTTGAAGAACTTCGACACCGCCGCCAGCTCGCACACCGATCCGATGGACGACACGATCGCCAGTGCCCCGGCCAGCGTGTTCACCGACTCCTCGGTCGGCTTCTCCGACACCAGCTCCTCGACCACGACCAGATCGAACTGCCGGTCGTCGTCGGGTTCGAATTGGTGCGCGTGCGCCGAGGTCAGGTCCTGCCAGCCCGGGTGGTCCGACAGATCGTTGTCGGTGTCGGACCGCACGAATGCGACCAGGTCGGCAACGGACTCGAACGCGTAGAGGTCCTCGTCCTTGCCCAGGAACGCCTCCCACTCGTCGCCGGCGTCGCGCCAGCGGGGTGCCCACACGGTGTAGTGGTCACCGATGGACAGACTCAGGCGGATGGGCACGAGGTCAGCAGCCATGCGGCACAGAATAGCGACGGGCGTCGGGGGCGCCCGGCCCGGTAGCGGCTAGCCCGGCGACGGCGAGCGCCGGAACGGCGCGTGCGGGGAGTCAGGCAATCGATTCAGCCGGCCCAGATGGTTGCGATCGGCGCGGCGCCGGCCGCGTAACCGGTTTTGGGCAGCCCGTACATCTGCTCGAGCGTGGAAAGCACGTTGTAGTGGCTGATCTGCTCGTTGTAGGTGCCGGGCTGCACGTGCCCGCCGTAGATCAGCGTTGGGATCTGGTTGCGGGTGCCGCCGTCGTCCTCGTCCCACGTCACGATGAGCAGGCTGTTGTTGGCCACCGCCCAGTTGGCGTAACCCGACAGCTCGCGGCTCAGCCAGGCATCGCCCTGGGCTATCGAGCCGTCGTGCATGTTGTCGTCGTTGTTGGGAATGACGAACGACACGGTCGGCAGGCTGGCGTAGTTGCCCATCGGGAAGGCCGTGAAGGGCAGCGAGTTGGCGGGCGGCACATTGCTGAAGTTGGCCCAGGGCACGTGCTTGCGCGCGTACTTTCCGGCGCTGCACACGGTAGAACCCGCCGCGGGCAGGCTTTCGGCGTAACCGACGAACGTATAACCGGCGGCCAGCAATTCGGAAGCCAGGTTGGGGGTGGCGCCGCCGTCAACCGGACACGAGTCCTTGGTCACCCCGAGGGTGCTGCCGGCGAACAGCGCCAGATAGTTGGGCTCGCTGGGATGCGTCTCGGCGAACGACTGCACCATGTTTGCGCCGCCCGAGGCCAGCGCGTTGATGAAGGGCGCCGACTTGTTGCCGATGATGTTGGTCGCGGAGCGGTTCTCTTCCACCACGACTAACACGTGCGAGGGCTGCGGCATCGCGGCCGCCGCGAAGCCCACCCGGGGGGGCGACGGGATGACCACCAGCCCCGCCAGCGCCGCCGCGACGACCAGGCTTCTGATTGCGCTCAGCACGCGGGGAGTATATGGGCGGATTCGCCCACCCGAGGGCGGCGACGCGAGCGTGTCGACAGGACCTTAACCAAACGAAGCCCGATTGTTATATAGGGTCAAATCCCGTGGACGTGCGCGTCGTTGATCATCCGCTGGCGGTGGCCCGGCTAACGACATTGCGCGACGAAAGCACCGGCAACGCCGGCTTCCGGTCGGGATTGCGCGACCTGACCGTGATGCTTGTCTATGAGGCCACGCGGGACGCAGCACGGGAGACCTTCTCGATCCGCACGCCGCTGGCCGAGACGCTCGGGGTGCGACTGGCCAACCCGCCCCTGCTGGTGCCTGTGCTGCGCGCGGGCCTGGGCATGCTCGAGCGGGCCCTCGAGCTGCTACCGGAGGCCCTGGTGGGCTTCGTCGGCGTGGCCCGCGACGAGGAAACCGCCCGGGCGAGCGGGTATCTCGAGTCGCTGCCCGACGACCTGACCGGCGTGCCGGTGATCGTCCTCGATCCCATGCTGGCCACCGGCGGGTCGATGGCCCACGCGATCGGCCTGCTGCACCGGCGCGGCGCGTCGGACATCACCGTGTTGTGTGCGGTTGCCGTGCCGGAAGGCATTGCGGCACTTGAGAAAGCGGCGCCGGACGCGCGGCTTTTCACGGTGGCCGTCGACGACGGCCTCAACGAGCTGGCCTACATCGTGCCCGGTCTCGGCGATGCGGGCGACCGCCAATTCGGGCCGCGCTAGCGACGATGCGCGCCGCGTAGCGGCTGGCTGTGGTTGTCCCCCCGGCCGCGTAGCGGCGAGGGGGAGAGGCGGGCCATCGGACTCAGTCACCAGGCCTGCACCGCGGTAACCAGTTCGTCGCGCAGCGCCCTGGCCCGCTCCCGGGCGGAGCGCAGGTCGTCGGTTGGCGCGCAGCGAATCTCCAAGTAGCACTTCAACTTCGGCTCGGTTCCCGACGGCCGCACCACCACTCGAGCCGAGGTATCGGCGTCGCCGCCGGTGCAGATCAGCGCGTCGGCGATATCGGTGATGGTCGCCGCGAAGCCGGCCACCCGGGTCGGCGGGGCCGCCCGCAGCCGCCGCATCAGTTCCGCGGCCTCGTCGGTGTCGGTGACGCGCCGCGACACCGCGGCGACGTCGTGCACGCCATGGCGCCGGGCGAGGTCGTCAAGCGCGTCGTCCACACAACGACCCTGCCCCCGCAGCGCGGCCACCAGGTCGCACACCAGCACCGCGGCGGTGATGCCGTCCTTGTCGCGCACGGCATCCGGGTCGACGCAGTGGCCGATGGCTTCCTCGTAGGCGTACACCAGCGTGCCGCCCGGCACGTCGGAATCGGCGCGCGCCAGCCATTTGAAGCCGGTGAGGGTCTCGACGTGGGTCGCGCCGTAGCGCGCGGCGATCGCCGCCAGCATCCGCGACGACACCACGGTGCTGGCCACCACCGCCATGCCCGATTGATCGTGAGAGAGGATGTAATCGCCTAGCAGCCAACCCGTTTCGTCGCCGGACAGCATCCGCCAGCCCGATGTGGTGGGTACGCCGACCGCGCATCGGTCGGCGTCGGGATCCAGCGCGATCGCGACGTCGGCGCGGGTGTCGGCGGCCAGTGCCAGCAGCGCGTCGGTGGCCCCGGGTTCCTCGGGGTTGGGGAAGGCGACGGTGGGGAAGTCGGGGTCCGGCGCGAACTGGGCCCCGACGGTGTGCAGCTGGTCGAATCCCGCACGGCGCAGGGTCTCCACGGCCACCGCGCCGCCCACGCCGTGCAGCGGCGTCAGGGCCACCCGCGCGGAACCGGTGCCGCGGCGCACCGCGGCCGCGCGTTCGATGTACCGCTCGAGGAGGTCGGTGGCGCTGTTTCCCTTGGGTGAGACCGGTTTCCTGGCGATCTGGTCGGCCGGGGGAGCCGCGGCCATCGCGGTTTCGATCCGGCGGTCGGTGGGGGAGACGATCTGGATGCCGCCCTCGAAGTACACCTTGTAGCCGTTGTCGGCCGGCGGGTTGTGCGACGCCGTGATCTGCACCCCGGCGCCGGCGCCCGTGTGTCGCACCGCGAACGCGACCACCGGCGTGGGCACCGGGCCCGGCAGGAGCAGCACGGAAAAGCCTTCGGCGGCAAGCACTTCGGCCGTCACGGTGGCGAACACCGCCGAGCCGTGCCGAGCGTCGCGGCCGACGATCACCGGACCCCGTTCGGCAAGCACCCGGGCCACCGCCCACGTCGCGCGCGACACCACCGCGACGTTCATCGCGTCGGGTCCGCCGCGCACCGGCCCGCGCAATCCCGCGGTGCCGAACGTGAGTGGGTGGGCGAACCGCGCGGCGAGCTCGTCGGGATCACAGGCGGCGAGCTCGGCGGCCGTCCTGGGGTCGGGATCGTGCGCGATCCACTCCTCCGGAGTCACAGCCGCGCTAGATTCGCTCGATGACGTGGGCCAGCAGCGCGCCCATCCGGCTGGCCGACGCGGTCCCGGCGGCCAGCACCTCGGCGTGGCTCAACGGTTGTCCCGAGATCCCCGCGGCCGCGTTGGTCACCAGCGACACCCCCAGCACCTCGGCGCCGGCCGCCCGGGCCGCGATGGTCTCGTGCACCGTCGACATGCCGACCAGGTCGGCGCCCAGCCCCCGCAGCATCCGGACCTCCGCGGGCGTTTCGTAGTTCGGTCCGGGCAGGCCGGCGTAGACGCCTTCGGTCAGCTGCGGGTCGGACTGGCGGGCCAGCTCGCGCAGCCGCGGCGCGTAGGCGTCGGTCAGGTCCACGAACTGCGGGCCGACCAGCGGTGATCGCGCCGTGAGGTTCAGGTGGTCGCTGATCAGCACCGGCTGGCCGATCGCCATGTCGGGGCGCAGCGCGCCGGCCGCGTTGGTGAGCACGACGGTGCGCACGCCCGCCGCGCAGGCCGCGCGTACCGCGTGCACGACGTGGCACAGGTCGTGCCCCTCGTAGGCATGCACGCGACCGACCAGCACCAGCACCCGATGTGCGCCGACGCGCACCGACAACAGCTCGCCGGTATGCCCGACGGCGGTCGGCGGCACGAACCCGGGTAGTTCGGCCTGGGGCAGCGCGGCGGTCGGTGGGCCGAGGGCCGCCACCGCCGGCCGCCATCCCGAGCCGAGGACGATGGCGACGTCGTGCTCGGCGATCCCGGTGCGCTCGCCGATGGCCCGTGCCGCCAGCCGCGCGAGCTCGTCGGGATCGGGCGCGCGCTCGCTCACACTGGGGGAGCCTAGCGATTACTGGCCGAAGAGACCCGCCAGGACGTTCCGCAGGTTGTTTATGCCCGAGGTGAAGCCGGTCGGCGCCGTGTTCATGACGCCGCTGATCCCGGTGATGCCCGAGTTGAACAAGCCCGAGACGAAGTCGCCGGTGTTTCCTATCCCGGAGGCGCTGTCGCCGGCGTTGTCGAACCCGGAGCTCCCGACGCCCAGGTTGCCGAGACCCGAACTGACGCCGGACCCGGTGAACAGGTTGCCCACGCCGGTGTTCAGGTCGCCGGAGTTGAAGAGACCCGTGTTGATGCTCCCCGAGTTGAATAGACCGGTGTTGAAGTTGCCCGCGTTGAAGCCGCCGGTGTTGTAGTCGCCCGAGTTGAAGAATCCCGAGTCGGCCGATCCCGAGTTGAACAGCCCCGTGGTCAAGGTTCCCGAGTTGGCGACGCGCCAGTTGAACTGACCCGAGTTGCCGAAGCCGATGTTGCCGTTGCCCGAGTTGAAGAAGCCGATGTTGTTGGTCCCCGAGTTGCCGAACCCGATGTTGCCGGTGCCGGAATTCAGGCCGCCGATGCCGATTTGGTGGTTGCCGGTGAGCCCGATGCCGATGTTTCCGGTGCCCGTGTTCCCGAAGCCGAAATTCGAGGAGCCGAGGTTGCCGAAGCCGAAGTTGTTGCTGCCGTTGTTGCCCAAGCCCAGGTTGTAGCTGCCGTTGTTGCCGCCGCCCAGGTTGAGGTGGCCGATGTTGCCGCTGCCCAGGTTGAGGTTGCCGATGTTGCCGCGGCGGCGTTGAGCAGACGTCATATAGATAGCAGAATTACATACTTTAAGTCCAGTTAAACGCGCAAACACTAGCTAAACGGTTTGGTGCCGCGGTGCGGACTTCGGCGGTGAGATACTGCGAGAGTGCACAGCACCCTGTTAGACAGCGTCGAGGATGTCGTGCGGCGACGCGGTGCCGACCTCGTCGAGTTGTCCCACGCCATTCACGCCGAACCCGAGCTCGCGTTCGCCGAGCATCGCAGCTGCGCCAAGGCGCAGGCGCTGGTCGCTGAGCGCGGTTTCGAGATCACCGCGCGCGCGGGCGGTTTGGACACCGCTTTCCGCGCCGACTTCGGCAGCGGACCGCTGGTCGTCGGGGTGTGCGCCGAGTACGACGCGCTGCCCGAGATCGGGCATGCCTGCGGCCACAACATCATCGCCGCGTCGGCGGTGGGCACCGCGCTGGCGCTGGCCGAGGTGGCCGACGACCTGGGCCTGACGGTGGCGCTGCTGGGCACCCCGGCCGAGGAGGCCGGCGGCGGGAAAGCGCTGCTGCTGCAGGCCGGAACGTTCGACGACGTCGCCGTCGCGGTGATGGTGCATCCCGGCCCGACCGACATCGCCGCGGCGCGCTCCCTGGCGTTGTCCGAGGTGATCGTGGACTACCGTGGCAAGGAATCGCATGCCGCCGTCGCGCCGTTCCTGGGGGTCAACGCGGCCGACGCCGTGACCGTCGCGCAGGTGGCGATTGGGCTGCTGCGCCAGCAATTGGCGCCGGGCCAACTGGTGCACGGGATCGTCACCAACGGTGGGCAGGCCGTCAACGTCATCCCCGGGCGCGCGACGTTGCAGTATGCGATGCGGGCGGTCGAGTCGGATTCGCTCCGAGAGCTGGAGGGCAGGATGTTCGCGTGCTTTGCCGCAGGCGCACTGGCCGCTGGCTGCGAATACGAAATCGATAGCCCGGCACCGCCGTACGCGGAGCTCAAACCCGACCCGTGGCTGGCCGGTGTCTGCCGGCAAGAGATGCGCCGACTCGGGCGCGAGCCGGTGGCGCCCGACGTCGAAGCGGGGCTTCCCATGGGCAGCACCGACATGGGCAACGTGACGCAGGTGCTGCCGGGGATCCATCCGGTGATCGGGGTCGACGCCGGCGGCGCCACCGTGCACCAGCGCGCCTTCGCGGCCGCCGCCGCCGGTCCCAGCGCCGACCGCGCGGTCGTCGACGGCGCGATCATGTTGGCGCGCACGGTCGTTCACCTCGCGCAGACCCCCGAGGAACGCGACCGGGTGCTGGCCGCGCAGGAGCTCAGACGCAGCGGGGCGCCGGCATGAGCCTTGTCGACACCGCCGAATCGTGGTTGGCCGCGCACCATGAGGACCTGGTCGAGTGGCGCCGCCACATCCACCGCTACCCGGAGTTGGGCCGGCAGGAGTACGCCACCACCCAGTTCGTCGCCGAGCGGCTGGCCGACGCGGGGCTGAACCCGAAGGTACTGCCCGGCGGGACCGGGCTGATCTGCGATATGGGTCCCGAGCACGAGCCGCGGATCGCGCTGCGGGCCGACATGGACGCGCTGCCGATGGCCGAGCGGACCGGCGCGCCTTATGCCTCGACGATGCCCAACGTCGCGCACGCCTGCGGGCACGACGCGCACACCGCGATCCTGCTGGGTACGGCGCTGGCGCTGGGGGCCGTGCCGGAGCTGCCCGTCGGGGTGCGGTTGATCTTTCAGGCCGCCGAGGAGTTGATGCCCGGCGGGGCGATCGACGCCATCGCCGCCGGGGCGCTGGCCGGGGTCTCGCGGATCTTCGCCCTGCACTGCGATCCCCGGCTCGAGGTCGGCAAGATCGCGGTCCGGCAGGGCCCCATCACCTCGGCCGCCGACCAACTGGAGATCACGCTGTATTCGCCGGGCGGGCACACGTCGCGCCCGCACCTGACCGCCGACCTGGTCTACGGCCTGGGCACGCTGATCACCGGGCTGCCGGGGGTGCTGTCGCGCCGCATCGACCCGCGCAACGGCACGGTGTTGGTGTGGGGCGCGGTCAATGCCGGCGTGGCCCCCAACGCGATTCCGCAAACCGGCGTGCTGGCCGGCACCGTGCGCACCGCGAGCCGCCACACGTGGATCGCGCTCGAGGAGGTCATCCGGGACACCGTGTCCGCGCTGCTGTCCCCGCTGGCGATCGAGCACACGCTGCAATACCGGCGCGGCGTGCCGCCGGTGGTCAACGAGGACGTCTCGACGCGCATCCTCACCCACGCGATCGAAGCCGTCGGCCCCGACGCGCTGGCCGACACCCGGCAGTCCGGCGGCGGCGAGGATTTCTCGTGGTATCTCGAGGAGATTCCCGGCGCGATGGCGCGACTGGGCGTGTGGTCGGGTGAGGGACCGCAGTTGGACCTGCACCAGCCGACGTTCGATCTCGACGAGCGGGCCCTGGCGATCGGGCTGCGCGCGATGGTCAACATCGTGGAGCAGGCGGCCCTCTTCTAGCTATTTGTGCCGCGAGCGTGCGTGTCTGTACACCGACACGCCGCGCAACGCGGCATTCTGCGCACGCTCGTCATGGTGAATTGCCGTCAATTCGGCGTGCCCCGACGATACCCGGCATGAACGCGGAGCTTGGCCGGCTGCTCGATGTCCAAGGCGGTGTCGTCACGTCTGCTCAGGCGCTGACATTCCTGACTCGTCGCGGGCTGGAGGCACGGCTGAATAGTGGTGAGCTGCAGCGAGTTTGGTATGGCGTTTACGGTCGCGGCGACATCGGCCGCAGATTGCAGTTGCGGGGCCTGGATTTGATTACCGGGACGACGGTTGCCGCGTGTCTGGGCACGGCCGCCGACATGTACGGGTTCGACACCGAACGAACGAAGGATCTGCACGTGCTCAATCCGCCCGGCCGCCAGCTGCGATCTGCGGACGGCCTTGTCGTGCACCGCCGGCAAGGGGCGCCGTTGACCGTGGTGAGGGGACGGCCGACGACGGAACCCGCGTGGACGGCGATAGAGGTGGCGCGGAGCCTGCCCAGGCCGCGGGCACTGGCGACGCTGGACGCCGCGCTGCGCAGCGGCACGTGTGGCCACCAAGACCTGGAGAAGGGGGTCAAGCAGCAGTCTGGAAGGCGTGGGATCGTGACCGTGCGCGAGCTGCTTGCTCTGGCCTGCCCGAAGGCGGAGTCGCCGATGGAGAGCGAAGCCCGCCTGGTCATGGTCGACGGTGGCTTGCCGCAGCCGGTCCTGCAGTACGAGGTCCTGGACCTGCAGGGGTGCGTTTGGCGGCTCGACTTCGCCTGGCCCGAACTCCGGGTCGCTGCCGAGTACGACGGCGTCGATTGGCACAGCGGACCCGACGCATTTCTGCGGGACCGCCGACGCGGTGCCGCACTGCAGGACCTGGGCTGGGTGGTCGTGCCCATCGTGGCGGCGGATGTCAGGTATCGGCCCGCCGAACTCGTCCGGCGGCTGGAGGCGCGATTGCAGCGCGCCAGGGCCGCGTGAAGGTGCGCAGAATGCCGGCTACGACGGCGTGTCGGCGTGCAGACGCGCACGCTCGCCGATTGGTTTCAGGCGCTGGTTCCCGGCCCGATGTTGTGAGCCGGGCGGGTGCGCAGGTCGTGCACGTAATCCTCTGGCGCACCGGCGATTTCGGCGGCGTCGGCCATCACGCCGAGGTAGCGCGCCGACGGCAGGCCGCCCTCCCAGGCGTCCAGCACGTACAGCCACGCCAGCGCGGGGTCGGTGGTGGTGTCCGACGAGATGCGCTCCACCCGACATCGGATCTTCTTGTGGACACCGAACTCGGAGCCCTCCCACCGGTCGAGGTTCGTCTCGTCCGCCGGCGTCATGTCGTAAAGCACGACGAACACCTTCGAATCGGGGTCCTCGACGATCGTCGCGAGCGCCCCTTCCCAGCCGATGTCCTCGCCGCCGAACGTCAACCGCCACCCGTGCAGCCAGCCAGTTCCGGCCATCGGCGAGTGCGGTGCGCGCTTGAGCATCTGCTCGGGATCCATGTTCGACCCGTACGCGGCGTAGAGCGGCACGGGGAAAGCTTAAACGTCGCACGCTCGCGCGGTATTCACCCGAGCGTTTAGCGGGCTCCCCGCCGCCCGGATAGGTTAGGCGTGTGGTGACCCGCATCGTGATCCTCGGTGGAGGGCCGGCCGGTTACGAAGCCGCGCTTGTCGCCGCCACGTTACGTCCAGAACACCCCGACGCCGTCCATGTGACCCTGATCGACTCCGAGGGCGTCGGCGGGGCGGCCGTGCTGGACGACTGCGTGCCGTCCAAGACGTTCATCGCCTCCACCGGGCTGCGCACCGAACTGCGCCGGGCGCCCCGGCTGGGTTTCGACATCGACTTCGAGGACGCCAAGATCTCGTTGCCGAAGATCCATGCCCGGGTCAGGACGCTGGCCGCCGAGCAGTCCGCCGACATCACCGCCGAGCTGCTCAGCGTGGGCGTCCACGTGGTCGCGGGCCGCGGCGAGCTCGTCGACTCCGCGCTCGGCCTGGCCCGGCACTGCGTCATGGCCACCGCCGCCGACGGCACCACCAGCCAGCACGAAGCCGACGTCGTGCTGATCGCCACCGGCGCCAGCCCGCGGATCCTGCCGACGGCCCAGCCCGACGGCGAGCGGATCCTGACCTGGCGGCAGCTCTACGACCTGGAAGCGCTGCCCGAGCACCTGATCGTGGTGGGCTCCGGGGTGACCGGCGCCGAATTCGTGCATGCCTACACCGAGTTGGGCGTGCGCGTGTCGGTGGCGGCCAGCCGGGACCGGGTGCTGCCGTATGAGGACGCCGATGCCGCGTTGGTGCTGGAGGCGTCGTTCGCCGAACGCGGGGTGCAACTGTTCAAGAACGCGCGCGCCGAGTCGGTGACCCGCACCGACGCCGGGGTGCTGGTCACCATGACGGATGGCCGCACCGTCGAGGGCAGCCACGCCCTGATGACCATCGGATCGGTTCCCAACACCAGCGGCCTGGGCCTGGAAAGGGTCGGCATCGAGCTGGGGCGCGGCAATTACCTGACCGTGGACCGGGTTTCGCGCACCTCGGTGCCCGGGGTCTACGCCGCCGGCGACTGCACCGGGTTGCTGCTGTTGGCGTCGGTCGCCGCCATGCAGGGCCGGATCGCGATGTATCACGCGCTGGGGGAGGGCGTCAGCCCGATCCGGTTGCGCACGGTCGCCGCGACGGTGTTCACCAGGCCCGAGATCGCCGCCGTCGGGGTGCCGCAATCGATGATCGACGACGGTTCGGTGTCCGCGCGGACCATCATGCTGCCGCTGCGGACCAACGCGCGGGCCAAGATGTCGGGCCTGCGGCAGGGGTTCGTCAAGGTCTTCTGCCGCCGATCCACCGGCGTGGTGATCGGCGGCGTGGTGGTGGCGCCGATCGCCTCCGAGCTGATCCTGCCGATCGCCGTGGCCGTGCAAAACCGCATCACCGTCAACGAGTTGGCGCAGACGCTGGCCGTTTACCCGTCGCTGTCCGGCTCGATCACCGAGGCCGCGCGCCGGCTGATGGCCCACGACGATCTGGACTGACGATCTGGACTAAGCCGACTCTCGGGGGCCCGACGAACTAGCCTGGGTACGGCTACCGACGAGTAACCGGACAGGAGTCCCTGCAGTGAGCGACCCGATCCACGCATCCAGCGAGCCCGGCTCGCCGGCTTCCGTGCTAGGACCGCAGCAACGCAAGGCGGCCTGGGAGCGCCTCGGTGCCGAGCAATTCGACGTGGTGGTCATCGGCGGCGGCGTGGTCGGCTCCGGGTGTGCGCTCGACGCCGCCACGCGCGGGCTCAAGGTGGCGCTGGTCGAGGCGCGCGATTTCGCCTCGGGCACGTCGAGCCGGTCGTCGAAGATGTTCCACGGCGGGCTGCGTTACCTCGAGCAGCTCGAGTTCGGTCTGGTCCGCGAGGCGCTGTACGAGCGTGAGCTGTCGCTGACCAAGCTGGCGCCCCATCTGGTCAAGCCGATGCCCTTTCTGTTTCCGCTGACCAAGCGCGGTTGGGAGCGCCCCTACGTGGCCGCGGGGATCTTCCTCTACGACCGCCTGGGAGGCGCGAAATCCGTTCCGGCGCAAAAGCATTTGACCCGGGCCGGCGCATTGCGGCTGAGCCCGGGCCTCAAGCGCACCTCGTTGATCGGCGGGATTCGCTACTACGACACGATCGTCGACGACGCCCGCCACACCATGACGGTCGCGCGCACCGCCGCGCACTACGGCGCGGTGGTGCGGTCCTCCACCCAGGTGGTCGCGTTGCTGCGCGAGGGCGATCGGGTGACCGGCGTGCGGGTTCGCGACTCCGAGGACGGCGCGATCACCGAGGTCCGCGGCCACGTCGTGGTCAACGCGACCGGCGTTTGGACCGACGAGATTCAGGCATTATCCAAGCAGCGTGGGCGGTTTCAGGTGCGCGCGTCCAAGGGCGTGCACGTCGTGGTGCCGCGAGACCGGATCGTCAGCGACGTCGCGATCATCCTGCGCACCGAGAACTCGGTGATGTTCGTCATCCCGTGGGGCGCCCACTGGATCATCGGAACCACCGATACCGACTGGGACCTCGACCTGGCCCATCCCGCGGCCACCAAGGCCGACATCGACTACATCCTGGGGACGGTCAACACCGTGCTGGCCACGCCGCTGACGCACGCCGACATCGACGGCGTGTACGCAGGGCTGCGCCCGCTGCTCGCCGGGGAGAGCGAGGAAACCTCCAAGCTGTCGCGCGAGCACGCGGTGGCGGTGCCCGCGCCCGGCCTGGTCGCGATCGCGGGCGGGAAGTACACCACCTACCGAGTCATGGCCGCCGACGCGATCGACGCTGCGGCCCAATTCGTCCCGGCCCGGGTGGCGCCGTCGATCACCGAGAAGGTGAGCCTGCTGGGCGCCGACGGGTACTTCGCGCTGGTCAATCAGGTCGAACACGTCGCCACCCTGCGGGGCCTGCACCCGTACCGCGTGCGTAACCTGCTGGACCGCTACGGTTCGGCGATCGGCGACGTGCTGGACTTGGGCGCCGAAACCCCCGGGCTGCTCAGCCCGATCAAGGAGGCGCCGGGCTACCTGAGGGTCGAAGCCCGCTACGCCGCCGCCGCCGAGGGTGCCCTGCACCTCGAGGACGTCCTGGCCCGTCGGACGCGCATCTCGATTGAGTATCCGCACCGCGGCGTCGACTGCGCCCGGGAGGTGGCCGACGTGATCGCGCCCGTGCTCGGGTGGACGGCCGACGATATCGAGCGTGAGGTCGCCAACTACACCGCGCGGGTCGAGGCCGAGGTACTGTCGCAGGCCCAGCCCGACGACGTGTCGGCGGACGAGTTGCGGGCCAGCGCGCCCGAGGCGCGCGCCGAACTCCTCGAGCCGGTACCGCTCAGTTGAGGCCCGCGCCGCTTCCCGTGCGCGACGGGCTCGGCCCGGCACGGGTGCGGCTGCGCGGCGGTCCGGTGCTGGCCGAGCTGACCGACCGGTTTGGTCTGGCGGCTCGCGCCAAGGTCCTGGCCGGGGAGGTCGTCGACGCCGACGGCGCGGTGGTCGATGACGCCACCGAGCTGCCCGCCGGGTCGGCCGTCTACCTCTACCGCGAGCTGCCCGACGAGGTGCCGGTGCCCTTCGGGATCCCGGTGCTCCATCAGGACGCGGACATCGTGGTCGTCGACAAGCCGCACTTCCTGGCCACCATGCCGAGGGGGCGCCACGTCGCGCAGACCGCGCTGGTGCGGCTTCGCCGCGAGCTGGGATTGCCCGAGCTGAGCCCGGCGCATCGGCTCGACCGGCTCACGGCCGGGGTGCTGCTCTTCACGACACGGCGCGAGGTGCGCGGCGCCTACCAGACGCTGTTCGCCCGCGGCCTGGTCACCAAGACCTACCTGGCGCGGGCGGCCGCCGATCCCGCCCTGGTGCTGCCACGGGTGGTGCGCAGCCGCATCGTCAAGCGCCGGGGCCACCTGCAGGCGGTCTGCGAGCCCGGTGTCCCGAACGCGGAGACGTTGGTGGAGAGCATCTCCGACGGCGTGTACCGGCTCACGCCGCGCACCGGACGCACTCATCAGCTGCGGGTGCACATGGCCTCGCTCGGGCTGCCGATCGAGGGTGATCCCTTGTACCCCAATGTCATTGACGTGTCGCCCGATGACTTCAGCACGCCGCTGCGATTGCTGGCGCAGCGCATCGAGTTCGATGATCCGCTGTCGGGTGTGCGCCGCGAGTTCGTCAGCCGCCGGCCGGGCCCCTAGGCGCCGGGAGCTTTACCGCCGCGTTAGCAGGGCCCGGCGCCCGACATACGCGAGCAATTTGAAGTGTTATTTGCCGACCCCACCATTTGGTGACGACATTTTCGAACTGGATCGGTAGCCAACCAAACGTAAGGATCTCGCAAGCGGTCGGCAGTAATTACGATCCGACAACGGCGAGCGGAACCACCATGGACACACCCGAACCGTGAGACGGGTTATGTCACGACCCCGGGCAGCGCTGCTCTTTTTCCCACTTTGCGTCGCTAACCGGCGGGCTGCCCGCCCCGGAAGCCGACCCCCCCGCTGGATTACTGCGCCGAGCGCACCGCGATGATGCCCACACGCGGCCGCACCCAAGACGGCGTCGCGCGCATCGCCACCGAGAGACGCCAGAACCGGATGGCGCGCGACGCCCGCCGGAAGGATCGCGAACCCCGGCATCACGAGCCCGGAGGATGCAGTCGGCGACGGCGAGCGCCGCCCTTCTGCCGCGTCGACTGAGCATTAGCCAGCTTCCGCGATCGACGGTGTCGTCCCGGCGATCCCTGGCGATGCACCGTCGCGAGCCTCGGCGACCCTCCTGAACAGGAAAGGGGTCTGATGTTAACTCCAAGTGCTAGCGTCATTGGCAAAGGATCGGGGTCGCAGCTAAGGAGTCGAGGTGCAATGTTTCAGGGCTATTCGCGGTGCGGTCAACGCGAATTTGCTCGGCCTTTTTTAGGGGGATCATGGTGACAGGCGTGGACTTCATATCGCTGCCCCCCGAGATCACCTCGGCGCTCATCCACTCCGGACCCGGTGCGGAATCGCTGATCGAGGCGTCCGGTGCGTGGCAACAGCTGGGCGTCGGGCTAGAGGACACCGCTCCGATCTATGCCTCCGTCGTATCGTCACTGAGCCAGACCTGGCAGGGCCCCTCCTCGGCGGCGATGACCCAGGCCGTCGAGCCCTTCCTCACCTGGATCCGCACCACTGCGCAGCAGTGCCAACAGCTGGCCTCGTCGGCGCAGGCCGCGGCGGCGGCGTTCACCCAGGCCCAGTCGGCGGTGGTTGGCCCCGCCCAGGTCACCGCCAACAGGACGCGGCTGGCGCAGCTAATAGCGACCGACCGGCTCGGCAGCAACCTTGCGGCGATCGCCCAAACCGAAGAGCAGTACCAGACCATGTGGGCAAACAATTCCGCGGCGATGTACCGCTACCAGGCGGCCTCCGCCCAAGCCCTCGATCTGCCGCAGTTCTCGTCGCCGTCGGCGATTGCCAGTCCGACCGCGGCGGCCACCCAAGCCAGTGCCGTGCCCACTGCCGCGGCTAGCACGCCGGCGGCCTCGATATTGCAGAGCATCTTCGCCCCCAACACCAACGCGACGGGGACGGGGCTGGCCGGGCTGTTGAACCTGTTCTCGGGCAGCTCCCAATCATCGTTCGGGTCGTTGTTGA
>NZ_JAOPWB010000252.1 GCF_025965855.1 Mycobacterium sp.
GGTCGACCCGCTGGCCCTGAGCTGCTCGCCGAGGTTCAGCACGCGCCGATACAACTGCGACCACGTGAGGGTTATTGGAACGCCGTCCCAATCCTGGTCGTAGTCAAGGTATGTGAATGCTGTGTCGTTGGGCTGCAAGCTCGCGCGTTCCCGCAGCACAGCGGGTATGGAAGACTGAACCACGGACAACACACTACCTTCGTCGAAATCGTTTCCGGCCAGGAACGGCAAGTTACCGCCCTGCGACCCCACCGCCGCACCCGGACGCCGGCCCCGGCACCCCGCCCGCAAAGCGCTCCGCCCCTACTGGCAAATAAACTACCGTGGACGCAGTGGACAATCGACTCGCACACATGGACCAGGCGTCCTTTCTCGGTCTGCGGGCGCTTGGCTATGGGGCGCACGTACAGTTCTACTGGATTTACAACCGCCCGGTAAGCATCGACGGATTGCGCCGATTTCACCGAAATCTCGGATACGGGTTGCTGGGAAGGCTGGTCGAACCGTCCCCGCTGCCTTTCGCGCGTGACCGATGGGTCGTCTCCCGAGGACCCCAAGACATCGACATCGCCGAAACACCGCGCCCCCGTGTGGATCTGACCGCTTGGCTCTATGAGCGGGCTTGCCTGCCTTTGGATCCCGAATACGGGCCCGGCTGGCATATCGGGGTACTCCCCCTGGAAGACGGAGGGTCCGCGGTCTGCCTGACGACGTCACACACCCTCGTCGATGGGCTCGGGATCCTGCAGGCGATTTCCGACGCGGCCACCGGAAGGACCCGCCACCTGGGCTACCCACATCCCGGTTCGCGCAGCCGCCGTCGAGCCCTGCTTCAGGACGCCCGGCAAACCATCGCGTCGGCGCCGGAGCTGGCGCGCGCGGCTGCGGCGACGGCGCACATCGCTCGGAACCGGCGCAAGGATGTCGCCGCATCGTTGGCATCGCCACCACCTTCGCCAGGGGGGTTCGGAGACGATAAGCGTGTCGTGGTGCCCACGCTGACCGCGTATGTCGACCTGACGGAATGGGATGAGCGCGCGAAAAGTATTGGCGGCAACAGTTTCACACTTTTCGCGGGATTCGCGGGCAGGCTCGGCGTGCGAATGGGACGCGTCTGCGACGACGGAACGGTCACCCTGTCATTCCCGATCAGCAACCGCACTGAAAACGACACGCGTGGCAATGCAGTGGTGCTTCCCACCGTTTCCGTCAACCCCACACACCTGTCATCGGACCTCGGTGACGTCCGACTCAAGTTCAAGCAAGCATTTGCCGACCTGACCGAAATCACCAAGGAGTTGTTGGGGCCGCTTCCGCTGACATCGTTGACGCCGAGGTGGGTCGCGCGTAGGGCGGCGGGAATGGGGCTGGGCGCCGCCGGACGTCCCATTGGTTGCTCCAACGTTGGTGACATGCCCCCGGCGGTGAACCGCCCCGACGGCACTGAGGCCGACTACGCGTCCGGGCGATTGATCGAACCCGGTATCAACAAGCGCGCACTCGAACGCATCGGTGGCCAGCTGTTCGCGGTTTCCGGGCGGGTCCACGGAAAGATCTTCATCGCGGTCAACGCCTACCTCTCCGGCCGGAGCAACTCCCAAGAGGCGCTGCGGGAGGCCGTCTCACGCACGTTCGACGAATTCGGCCTGACCGCGGACATCCTCGGCTAGCTGGCTGCTGCGGACTCCGCTGCCTTCATGAGCAGGCCCTCACGGAGCCGCTGAGCGTGAGCGAACTCGCGAATAGGCGCCTGGCCTAAGCTCTTCAAACGCAGCCACCGCTGCGGTCCGTAGACCACGACTTCCATGAGCCCCAGCCAGGTAGGTAACCACCACAGTCCTGCGATAAGGCGAATGGCGACCGTCGAAGCAGGATCTACGATCAACCAGGTGAGGATACGCAGTTGGTCGAGCCAGTAGCGCTTGGTTGAGAGATTTCGCGTCGTCTCCGTCGCCGCCGTGTGACTGCGCACCGAAAGCTCTTGTGGCACGAAGCAAACTGCTGACCGCAGCATCAACCGCAGCCAAAAGTCTAAGTCAACAAGTTGGTAGATGTCATCGCGAAAGCCCCCTGCTTGCAGGGCAACTCGACGCCGGAACATGACGCAGGTGAGTTCGCCTATCCAATTGCCGTTCGCGCCACGCGCCACCATCTGCCTAACTAACGATGGGCCGCTGTTGTGGACGTCAAGCTTGCTGAAGTGGGTATGGAGTCGGCCGTATCGACGTTGAAAATCCGTGTCGTCGGTCTCCACATATCGGGGGGCGAACGCCACGCCGACTGTCGGATCGTCGAAACATGGCGCGAGTGTCCTCAAGGCGCCCGGCAGTAACCAGTCGTCGCCATGCACGATTTGAATAGTCGTTCCACGCGCGAGTTCCAAACAGCTGTTGTGATTTCGGTTGAGACCGAGGCGAGAACTATTGCGTATCAATCGGTCTTGGCCTCTGAGCATGCCTGCGACGATGTCTGCACTGTCGTCTGACGAATCGTCGTCGACAACCACGATTTCAAACTCGACGCCATCCTGAGCCAATATGCTGCGCAGACAGCGTGCGATCGTAGCGCTGTTGTTGTACATCGGAACGCACACTGAGATAAGTGGTTCCGCGGTCAGCTCCCCAGTATCGTTGATGCTCATCGATGCCATGCCTCATGCATGATTTGCCGGCCTGATGCGTTCACCGGTCTAACGGGTACGTCTGGTAAGCCACGCCGCTCTTTCGCCACTGGGGTTGCGGCAACGTGCCGGGCGGGAACCGCTTGCGCCAGTTGCGGCCGTGCGTTTTGCGCAGTCCGCGGTTCATGATGAGTTCTGCGGTGAACTCGTAGCGTCGTTTGCCGAACGTCACCTTGGCGGTGGCGCGGCCGAAATGGTTGATATACGACATTTCGGTTGTGTAACAGTTGTATCCGGCGTCTCGCGCACGCAACACCAGGTCCATATCGATGCCCCACCCGTAGCGCCCAAAGGTGCGTAGGTCCATTCCGCCGATCGTCAGCCAGCAATCGCGGGAGAGCACGAACGCGGTTCCCTCGACGGCGGGTACTTTGCGATACCGTGGCCGCGGAACGTAGTCTGCGGCGTCCGGCTTCTGGTCAGCCTCGGCACACGGGTAGCCGTGGTCAAACATCGGCCCGACGATGCCGGCATCGTCAGGCAGTCGCGGGTCGAGCAAGCCGGCGACAAACCCCTTAGAGATCCGGGTGTCGTTATTCAGTGTCATCGCGTGGGAATAGCCCTCGGCGAAGGCATACCGGAACCCAAGGTCACTGCCTCCACCCCAACCGAAGTTTTTGCCCGGCGCGATGACGCGCTCGTTACTGATCTTCGGGTAGTCGCCCCCGTTGTCGACAATGAGGTACTCCGCACCCTCGCGCTCCAAGTCACCTACCAGGGCGTGGGTGTATTCATGCTGCCCGAACACCGGCACCGTAATCAGCACGGCCACGCGCCGAATGTACACCAAGAGGCATGGGTCCGCGGCAACTCAAAATGAACAGCTACTGCGCGAGGGCTTGACGATATGCGCACCTGATTACGATGGCTGACCTGCGTTATCTTCGTTCTTGCGGTGCCACCGCAGATCCTTGACCTCGGACGACCACCAATTGCGTCGGCTGCCTAACCGCGCCTGCCGACCAAGCCCGCTGCGGTTAGCCGCAGGACCGTACCGAAACTGACTGACGCGTAGTTTAATTCGCCCGAGCCGCGCGCTGAAGTCGAATTATCGAGGTCGCGTTGCTAGTTTGCACTAATGGTGACAGCGCGGCTGGAACGCCTGAGATCATCGGTTTCG
>NZ_JAOPWB010000286.1 GCF_025965855.1 Mycobacterium sp.
CCGCCGCGGGGCGCGACCCCGAGGCGGTGCGGACCTCGTTCAGCAGCCACTTCGGTGGCGTGCGCTCCGGACGGTCGCACGCCCGAGAGACGAGTGAAGGATCTGAAGACGAATGACGGCTGCTGAGAACTCGCTGGACTGGTTGGTGACGAAGTTCACCCGCGAGGTCCCCGGGGTCGCGCACGCGTTGCTGGTGTCCGTCGACGGGTTGCCGGTCGCCGCCAGTGAGCACCTCCCGCGCGAACGAGCCGATCAGCTGGCCGCGGTCGCCTCCGGGCTGGCCAGCCTCGCGACCGGTGCCGCGCAGCTGTTCGAGGGGGGCCAGGTGCTGCAGTCGGTGGTCGAGATGGCGAACGGCTACCTGTTGCTGATGCGGGTCGGCGACGGCTCGCATCTGGCCACGCTGGCCGTGGCGTCCTGCGACATCGGCCAGATCGGCTACGAGATGGCCATCCTTGTCGAACGGGTGGGCGGCGTGGTCCAGTCCACCCGCCGGTCCGCTACGCACTCGTGAGCCGCGATGGACAGACGCGAGCGCTGGCCGGCCTCACGTGAGGCGAACCTGGTCCGTCCGTACACCCTGACGTCCGGACGGACCGGCACCAACGTCGACCTTCCGCTGGAAGCGCCGATACAGACGCTGGACGCGGGCCTGGCTCACCGGTGGCCACCCAACGATGCGAGAGGCAAGATCATCCAACTGTGCGTGAACAGCCCGTCGGTCGCGGAAATCTCCGCCCGGCTGGATTTACCGGTCGGTGTCGCGCGCGTCCTGGTCGGCGATCTTGTGCTGTCCGGCTACCTTCGGGTGCATAGGACGTTGACCGAGCTTTCCACCCGCGATGAGCGCCACGAACTCATAGGAAGGACCCTGCGTGGCTTACGAGCACTCTGACGGCGGAGCCCACGCTTCGACGAAGATCGTGATCGCGGGCGGGTTCGGGGTCGGCAAGACCACATTCGTCGGGGCGGTCTCGGAGATCATGCCGCTGCGCACCGAGGCGATGCTCACCGACGCCTCGACCGGCGTCGACATGCTCGAGGCCACCCCGGACAAGCGGACCACCACGGTCGCAATGGATTTCGGCCGGATCACCCTGGACGAGGAGCTGGTGCTCTACCTCTTCGGGACCCCGGGTCAGCGGCGGTTCTGGTTCATGTGGGACGACCTGGTGCGCGGCGCGATCGGCGCGGTCGTGCTGGTCGACTGCCGCCGCCTGCAGGACAGCTTCGCCGCGGTCGACTTCTTCGAGCACCGCAACCTGCCTTTCCTGATCGCGGTCAACGAGTTCGACGGCGCGCCACGCTATCCCGTGGAGGCGGTCCGCGAGGCGCTGACCCTGCCCCGGCACATCCCGGTGATCACCGTCGATGCCAGGGACCGCAGGTCGGCGACCGACGCGCTGATCGCCGTCAGCGAATACGCGCTGGAAACCCTGGCCGCGAGCTGATCCCGCTTTGCAGCACTGGGTCGATCGCGAATTCACCGGCACGGATTTTCGCGACGAGGACCTCAGCCGGTTGCGCACCGAGCGGGTGGCGTTCAGCGACTGTGATTTCAGCGGTGCCAACCTGGCCGAGTCGGACCACCGCGGGTCGGCGTTTCGCAACTGCACGTTCGAGCGAACGTTGCTGTGGCACGCCACGTTTGCGCAATGCTCCATGCTGGGCTCGGTCTTCGTGGGTTGCCGGATGCGCCCGATGACGTTCGACGAGGTGGATTTCACCCTCGCGGTGCTCGGCGGCAACGACCTTCGCGGTCTCGACCTGGGCGGCTGCCGGCTGAGGGAGACCAGCCTGGTGGAGACCGACCTGCGCAAGGCCGTGCTGCGCGGCGCCGACCTGTCCGGCGCCCGGACGACGGGCGCCCGCCTGGACGACGCCGACCTGCGCGGCGCCACCGTGGACGCCGCGTTGTGGCGGACCGCCTCGCTGTCGGGCGCGCGGGTCGACGTTCCGCAGGCCATGGCGTTCGCGCTGGCGCACGGGCTGCTATTTGAGGGGAGCCTGGACGCAAAGGATTAGCGCGTGAGCCGGATGCGCCAGCGCACGATGGCGGAATAGATCACCGACAGCGCGACCAGCATCCCCATGTCGAGCAGCCACGCACCGCGCGTGTGCATCCAGTGGCCGTCCCTGGCAATGAGCGAACCGGGCACCAGCTCGCGCAGGTTCACCGTCGACGCCGACGCCGCGTATCCCCAGCGCGAGGGCATCACCCAGGAGAGCTGGTCGAGGAAGATGCGGCCGGTCACCGGGACCATCCCACCGGCGAGCACCAGCTGCAGCATCAGGGACACCACCAAAAGCGGCATGATCTGCTCGTTGGAGCGCGCCAGCGACGACAGCACCAAACCCAGGACCGCCGAGGCCACACACGTCGCGGCCACGGTGACGAACAGCTCGAAGCTGGCGTTACCCAGCAGCACCGGCGGCTGGGTCGGCGCGCCCTTGCCCACCAGCACGATGCCCGTCACTATCGCCGCCTGCACGATCGCGAACGCGCAGAACACCGTGAGCTTGGCGCCCAGGTAGGCCCCCGTCGACAGGCCCACCGCCTGTTCGCGCCGGAAGATGGCGCGCTCGCCGATCAGGTCGCGGATCGTCAGCGCCGTGCCCATGAAGACGGCGGCGATGGACATGAGGGTCAGGATCTGCGCGGATTCGTCGGGCGTCCCGCTGGTCGGTTGGGCGATGCCGAACCCGGTGCTGCCCGGAACGGTCAGCGACAGCCCGCCCAGGATGAACGGCAGCACCGCCAGGAACGCGAAGTAGGCGCGGTCCGAGACGACCAACCGGACCTGTCGCCGCGCGATCGTGGAGAACTGGTGGCGCACGCTGGTGTGGGGCCGGGCGCCGAGATCGGCCGGCGCCGACTCCATCGGTGGCGGGGGCTTGTTCTGCGCCAGGAAGCGCCGGTTGGCCTCGTCGGGGTCGGCGCCCACCTTGGCGAAGATCTGGGCCCAGTTGGTGGTGCCCATGGCGTCGCCGATCCGGCCGGGGGCGCCCAGGTAGGCCGTCTTGCCGCCAGGGGCCATCAGCAGCACCTGGTCGCAGACGTCGAGATAGGTCAGCGAGTGAGTGACCACGAGCACCACCCGACCGGCGTCGGCGAGCTGGCGCAGCATCGTCATCACCTGCAGGTCCAGCGCCGGGTCCAGCCCCGAGGTCGGCTCGTCGAGGATCAGCAGCGACGGCCCGGTGAGCAGCTCCAGCGCCACCGACGCGCGCTTGCGCTGGCCGCCGGACAGCTTGTCCACCCGGGTGCCGGCGTGCTGGGTCAGCCCCAGTTCGTCGAGCACCTGGGCGACGACCTGTTGGCGGTCCGCCTTGCTGGTGTCGGGGGGCAGTCGAAGTTCGGCGGCGTAGCCCAGGGCCTGGTTGACCGTCAGCTGGCGGTGCACGACGTCGTCCTGGGGGACCATCCCGATCCTGGTGCGCAGCGACCCGTACTCGGTGTGGATGTCGTGGCCCTCGAACGTGACCGAGCCGGAGGTCGGGGTGGCATACCCGGCGATCAGCCGCGACAGCGTGGTCTTGCCCGCGCCCGAACCGCCGATGATGGCGGTCAGGGTGCCGGGCCGGGCGGTCATCGAAATCCGTTCCAGCAGGTTTTTTTGGTTGATGCTGAAGTTGACCTCGCGCACCTCCAGGCCGCCGGTCCGCGCCGCGACCTCTTGGCGGCGGACCAGCACGCCGCCGGTGAACAACAGGTCGACGTTGCCGATCGTGACCACGTCGCCCTCGGCGAGCACCGCCGACCCGACCCTGATCCCGTTCACGAAGGTGCCGTTGATGCTGTGCGCGTCGCGGATTTGAGTGCCGACCGGCGTCGCGGTCAGGAACGCGTGATGGCGCGACGCCAGCACGTCGTGGATGACGACGTCGTTGTCGAGCGAGCGGCCGATCCAGGCGGTGCCGGTGACCGGGGCCTCGAGATCACCGGAGCCCACGGCCTTGACCCGGGTGGTCGGGAACTCGGCGATCTCGCCGCTGACGCCGATCCGGGTGGGCGGGTTCGGATCCGCCGCGTCCTGGGGTACGGCCTGGGTGGCCGCGTTCGGCCGGACGATCGGGATGGCGGTGGCGCGCTGCGTGACGTCGCCGGGCCGGCGCGCGGCCGGCGGGGCCTGGACGGGT
>NZ_JAOPWB010000289.1 GCF_025965855.1 Mycobacterium sp.
ACAAACACCGCCGACTCCGCCGTCTTCGACGGATAACACCGCTCAACAAGCTCATCAAACCGGGCAATCACCTCGGCACGAGCGGCCTCATCGAACATATGTTCGAGCATAGCAGTGGCCGGTGACAGCCGCCGCGCCTAAGAGCTCAGTTGCCCAGCCGCGAAAGCACCTCGCCAACGACCGCGCCCGTCGGCACGGACACCTGATCGCCCGTCGCCAGATCCTTCACTCCGACGGTGCCGGCCTCGATGTCCCGGTCGCCGAGCACCAGTGCGAGCCGGGCGCCGGAGCGGTCGGCCGCGCGCATCGCGCCCTTGAGCCCGCGGTCGCCGTACGCCATGTCGACCCGGACGCCGGCGCCGCGCAGCTGCCCGGCGAGCACCGCGAGCGAGAGCTTCGCCGGCTCGCTCAGCGGCACCCCGAACACGTCGCAGCGCGTGGCCTCCCCCACGCTCTTGCCCTCGGCGCTCAGCGCCAGCAGGGTCCGATCCACCCCCAGCCCAAAGCCGATGCCCGACAGGTCTTGTCCGCCGAGCTGGCGCATCAGGCCGTCGTAGCGGCCGCCGCCGCCGATCCCCGACTGCGCGCCCAGACCGTCGTGCACGAACTCGAACGTGGTCTTCGTGTAGTAGTCGAGCCCGCGCACCATCCGCGGGTTGATGACGTACGGGACCCCGAGGGCGTCCAGGTGCGCCAGCACCGTGTCGAAGTGTTGCTTGGCGCCGTCGGACAGGTGATCGAGCAGCACCGGCGCGTCGGCCGTCATGGCCCGCACGTCGGGTCGTTTGTCGTCGAGCACGCGAAGCGGATTCACCTGCGCGCGTCGCTGGGTTTCCTCGTCAAGATCGAGGCCGAACAGGAACTCCTGCAACAGTTCCCGGTATTGCGGCCGGCAGCTGTCATCCCCGAGAGAGGTGATCTCCAGCCGGAACCCGTCGAGGCCCAGCGAGCGGAAGCCGCCGTCGGCGATGGCGATCACCTCGGCGTCCAGCGCCGGGTCGTCGACGCCGATCGCCTCGACGCCGACCTGCTGCAGCTGGCGATACCGGCCGGCCTGCGGACGCTCGTAGCGGAAAAACGGCCCCGCATAGCAAAGCTTCACCGGCAGCGCGCCGCGGTCCAGGCCGTGCTCGATCACCGCGCGCACCACCCCGGCGGTCCCCTCCGGCCGCAGCGTCACCGAGCGATCACCGCGGTCGGCGAACGTGTACATCTCCTTGGACACGACGTCGGTCGATTCACCTACGCCGCGCGCAAAGAGGGCGGTGTCTTCGAAGATGGGCAGCTCGACATCGCCGTAGCCGGCCCGGCGGGCCGCGGCGAGCAACCCGTCACGCACCGCGACGAACTGCGCCGAATCGGGCGGGAGGTAGTCCGGCACCCCCTTGGGAGCAGAGAACTCCGTCACCGGCTCAGGCCCTCGAGGAACGGATTGAAACGCCGCTCCGCGCCGATGGTGGTCGAGGGGCCGTGCCCCGGCAATACGACGGTCTTGTCGTCGAGCACCAACAGCTTGTCGATGATGGAGGTCAGCAGGTCGCGGCCGCTGCCGCCGAACAGGTCCGTGCGGCCCACCGAGCGCTCGAACAGCGTGTCACCGGTGAAGACGGCATCTTTATCCGAAGCGACCCGGAATACCACCGACCCGCGGGTGTGCCCGGGCGTGTGATCGACGTTGACGGTCACACCGCCCAGATCCAGCTTGTCGCCGTCGCGGTCCAGCTCCACCACCTGCTTGGGCTCGCGGAAGAACGCACCCGTCACCATCTGCGCCAGCCGCGGGCCGAAGCCGTAGATCGGGTCGGTCAGCATGAAGCGGTCCTCGGGGTGGATGTACGTGGGGCAGCCGTAGGTGTCCGAAACCTTCTGCGCGGACCACATATGGTCGATGTGCCCGTGGGTGAGCAGGACCGCGGCGGGGGTCAGCCGGTTCTCGTCGAGGATCCGCCGCAGCGGACCCATCGCACGCTGACCGGGATCCACGATGACGGCGTCCGATCCGGGCCGATCGGCCAGCACATAACAGTTGCACTGCAACACGCCCGCGGGAAATCCGGTGATCAACACGGTTCCCAGTTTCCCACGGGGCCCGGTTGACACCGGTCACGGCGCCCACATTAGCCTGGGCTGGCTACCTCGGGCCCCGACCGACCGACATGGAGGCATACCGGCCGTGCCGACCAATGAACAGCGACGTGCCACCGCCAAGCGCAAACTCGAACGGCGGCTGGAGCGCCGCGCCAATCGGGCCCGAATGCGCCGGATCGTGGTGATCGCAGGTGGCTCGATCGTGGTGGTGGCCGTGATCGTCGCGGTGGTGATCGCAATCGTCAACACCAAGCACGAGAACAAGAGCAACACCGCGGCGACGACCAGCACCGCCGCCGCCAGCAGCTCGCCGGAGAGCACGACGCCGCCCGGACCGACGCCGGCCGTTCCGCCATTGCCGGCGTTCAAGCCGTCGGCCAACCTGGGCGCCAATTGCCAATACCCGGCGTCGTCGGACCCGGCCGCCAAACCGGTCAAGCCACCGCGGACCGGCAAGGTCCCGACGGATCCGGCCCAGGTGAGTGCGAGCATGGCGACCAGTCAAGGCAACATCGGGCTGATGCTGGCCAACAACGAATCGCCTTGCACCGTCAACAGTTTCGCGAGCCTGATCGGCCAGAAATTCTTCGACAACACCAAATGCCACCGGCTGACCACCTCGGACACGCTGGGCGTCCTGCAATGCGGCGACCCCAAGGGCGACGGCACCGGTGGCCCCGGCTACCAATTCGCCAACGAGTACCCGACCGACCAGTACCCGACGAACGACCCCAAGGCGCAACAGCCCGTCCTCTATCCGCGCGGCACCATGGCGATGGCCAACGCCGGACCCGGCACCAACGGCAGCCAGTTCTTCTTGGTCTACAAGGACTCGCAGCTGCCGCCCCAGTACACCGTGTTCGGCACCATCCAGGCCGACGGGCTGGCCACCCTGGACAAGATCGCCAAGGCCGGCATCGCCGGCGGCGGGGAGGACGGGCCGCCCGCCAGCGAAGTCACCATCAAGTCGCTGCTGCTCGACTAAAGGCGGAGCGGCGCAACACAGGCCGCGGATTGGTGAGAATCGCCCGACTCGCGGGCTCCACCGTTTATGGTTCGTTGGGTGAATCTGGATCCGGTGTCAGTCGGTCATTACCTAATAGTGGAGTTGTTGGGCCGCGGTGGCATGGGACGCGTGTACCGCGCCTACGACGCCTCCACCGATCGGGTGGTCGCTCTGAAGGTGCTCCCGCCGCATCTGGCCGAGGATGACCAGTTCCAGGAACGATTTCGCCGCGAGGCCCGCATCGCGGCAAGCCTCAACGACCCGCACGTGGTGCCCATCCACGGCTACGGCGAAATCGATGGCCAGCTGTATGTCGACATGCGCCTGATCGAGGGGCGTGACTTGGTGGACTACATCGCCGAAAACGGCGGGCGGCTCAGCCCCGAGCGTGCGGTCGCGGTGGTCGAACAGGTTGCGGCGGCGCTGGATACCGCCCATGGGGTGGGCTTGATACATCGCGACATCAAGCCGAAAAACATCTTGGTCACCCAGGCGCGGGACTTCGTGTATCTGATCGATTTCGGGATCGCGCGCGCCGCGACCGACACCTCGCTCACCAACACCGGGCACACCATGGGAACCGTGGCGTACATGGCGCCCGAGCGCTTCAGGGGGACAACGGATCACCGCGCCGACGTGTATTCGTTGGCCTGCGTGCTCTACGAGTGCCTGACCGGAAGCCGTCCCTACCCCGGCGACAGCATCGAGGAGCAGCTCAACGCCCACGTGAACGCGCCCCCACCCCGAGCGTCGATCATCGCGCCCGGCGTACCACCGGCCTTCGACGCGGTGATAGCGCGGGGGATGGCGAAGGACGTCGAATCCCGCTACCAGTCGGCGATGGAACTCGCCGAGGCCGCCCGAACGGCGCTGGCCGGCGCCGGCGACGCGGCGGCGCCCGGGTCCCCACCGCCGCCGCAGCCACCGCAGGCATTCCCGCACCAGCCGGTGCCCCAGCAACCCCAGGCAAAAACGTGGAATAGGCGGCTGGCCCTGGGGATCGTCGGCGGGTCGCTCGTCGCGCTGGCGGCGGTGGTGGCCCTGGTCATTTCGCTCGTAACCCAGAGCCACGGCTCGACGAACAACGCGGCGACCACCACCCCGAGCCGCGCCAGGGTGCCCGCCAGGCCGGGATCGGCCCCGGGACCGCGCTCTGCGACTGGCGGGACCGTGCCGCCGTTGCCGGCGTTCGCGCCCCCGCCCGACCTGGGCGCCGATTGTCAGTACCCCGCGTCGCCGGATCCGGCCAGCAAGCCCGCCAACCCGCCGCCATCCGGGCGGGTGTCCACCGATCCGGCCGAGATCCACGCCGTCATCTCCACCAACTTCGGCGACATCGGCATCCAGCTCGCCAACAACGAATCCCCCTGCGCGGTGAACAGCTTCACCAGCCTGGCGAAGCAAGGGTTCTTCGACAACTCCGTGTGCGGGCGGATGATCGACGAGCCGGAAGGCGGGACGCTGCTGTTCGGCGGCCCCGACGCCGACGGCGGCGGGGGCCCCGGTTACGAATTCGCCGACGAATACCCCACCAACCAATACAAGGCCGACGACCCGGTGCTCAAGGAAACCGTGGTATATCCGCGCGGGACCATGGCGATGGCCACCAACGGACCCAACACCAACGAAAGCCAGTTCTTCCTCGTGTACCGGGATGCCGAGATAGAGCCCACGTCCACGGTGTTCGGCTCGGTCGACCAGGCGGGCCTGGCCACGCTCGACAAGATCGCCAAGGTTGGTGTGGCCGGTAATCGCACCAGGGGCAACCCCGCCAGCACGGTCACCATCAACTCGGTGCGGGTGGGCTAGACGGGATCACACCGGGTACCCGCGATTGTCGGGACAGTCCGCCAGTACCAGGAGGGTGTGATGGCCACCAGCAGCGCCGTGGAGATCCGGTTCGGGGCACCGGAGAACGTCTTGGAAGTTCAAGTGGGCACCGTCGAAGTCGACGTTCCCCGGTCAATCGGATATTTCGGTGGCCTGGTCGCGGCCACCGGGCTGGGACTGATCGAGCCGCCGCTGGCCCTGTTCATCGCGGCGGTTCCCCTCTACAAGATCTTGACGAACACCGCCTTTCCCATGGCGGTTCGCATCGTCGGCGAGGTGCTCGAGGGGGCGGCCAAACCGGTCGGCAGCGACGCGGAGGGCGTCATCGTGTTGGAGGACCAGCGCGCCTCCGACACCAAGGTCATCAGGCTGCCGGCGCAGCGCAAGCGGTCGGCCAGCCGGCGCTAAGCGGCTTTAAGCGGCGGAAGTCACCCGGTAGACGTCGTAAACGCCCTCGACGTTGCGCACGACGTTGAGCAAATGCCCGAGATGCTTGGGGTCGCCCATCTCGAACGTGAACCGGCTGATCGCCACCCGGTCACCCGAGGTGGTGACCGACGCCGACAGGATGTTGACCTTCTCGTCGGCCAACACCCGCGTGATGTCCGAGAGCAACCGGTGCCGGTCGAGCGCCTCGACCTGAATGGCGACCAGAAACACCGACGACGCCGACGGCGCCCAGAGGACCTCGATGATGCGTTCGGCCTGTTGTTGCAGCGACGCCGCGTTGGTGCAGTCGGTGCGGTGCACGCTGACGCCGCCGCCGCGGGTGACGAAACCCATGATCTGGTCGCCGGGCACCGGGGTGCAGCACTTGGCCAGCTTGGTCAGGACGCCGGGGGCACCGGGGACCGAGACGCCGACGTCGTCGCTGCTGCGCGGGCGACGCAGCATGGTTGTCGGTGTGGACCGCTCGGCGAGTTCCTCTTCGGCCTGGTCGATGCCGCCGAGCTCGGCCAGCAGCCGCTGCACGACGTGCCGGGCCGATACGTGGCCCTCACCGATAGCGGTGTAGAGCGCGGACACGTCGGCGTAATGCAGCTCGCGGGCCACCGCGGCCATCGACTCGCCATTTACCAAGCGCTGCAACGGAAGTCCGCCACGGCGCACCTCGCGCGCCATCGCGTCCTTGCCGGCATCCAGCGCCTCTTCCCGCCGCTCCTTGGCGAACCACTGGCGGATCTTCGTCTTGGCGCGCGGGGACACGACGAACTGCTGCCAGTCCCGCGACGGCCCGGCGTTGGGCGCCTTGGACGTGAAAATCTCGACTACTTCCCCATTTTCGAGCTTGCGTTCCAGCGCCACCAGGCGGCCGTTGACCCTGGCGCCGATGCATCGGTGACCGACCTCGGTGTGCACCGCGTACGCGAAGTCCACCGGCGTCGACCCGGTCGGCAGGGTGATGACGTCCCCCTTGGGCGTGAAGACGAAAAGCTCTTGGACCGCAAGGTCATAACGCAGCGACTCCAGGAACTCGCCGGGATCGGCGGCCTCCCGTTGCCAGTCGAGCAGCTGACGCATCCAGGCCATGTCGTCGATCTCGGCGGCCGCGTGCGGATGCGGAACGCCGTTGCGGCCCTTGGCTTCTTTATAGCGCCAGTGCGCGGCGATGCCGTACTCGGCGGTGCGGTGCATGTCGCGGGTGCGGATCTGCACTTCCAGCGGCTTGCCCTCCGGCCCGACGACGGTGGTGTGCAACGACTGGTACACCCCGTATCTCGGCTGGGCGATGTAATCCTTGAACCGCCCGGCCATCGGCTGCCACAACGAATGCACCACGCCCACAGCGGCGTAGCAGTCCCGGATCTCGTCGCACAGGATGCGAATGCCGACCAGATCGGTGATGTCGTCGAAGTCGCGGCCCTTGACGATCATCTTCTGATAGATCGACCAGTAGTGCTTGGGGCGGCCCTCCACCGTCGCTTTGATTTTCGACGCGCCCAGCGTGTTGACGATCTCGGTGCGGACCTTGGTCAGGTAGGTGTCCCGGGACGGCGCGCGGCCGGCGACCAGGCGAACGATCTCCTCGTACTTCTTGGGGTGCAGGATCGCGAACGACAGGTCTTCCAGCTCCCACTTGACGCTGGCCATACCCAGCCGATGCGCAAGGGGTGCAATGACTTCCAGGGTCTCGCGGGACTTTCGGGCCTGCTTCTCCGGCGGCAGGAAGCGCATGGTGCGCATGTTGTGCAGCCGGTCGGCGACCTTGATCACCAGCACCCGCGGATCGCGGGCCATGGCGGTGATCATCTTGCGGATGGTCTCGCCCTCGGCGGCGCTGCCCAGCACCACCCGATCCAGCTTGGTCACCCCGTCGACGAGATGGCCCACCTCCTCCCCGAATTCCTCGCTCAAAGCCTCGAGCGTGTACCCGGTGTCCTCGACGGTGTCGTGCAGCAGCGCGGCCACCAAAGTGGTGGTGTCCATGCCCAGTTCGGCCAGGATGTTGGCGACCGCCAGCGGGTGGGTGATGTAGGGGTCACCGGAGTGGCGCAACTGGGTGGCGTGGCGCTGGTCGGCGACCTCGAAGGCCCGCTGCAGCATCGAGAGGTTCGCCTTGGGATAGACCTCCCGGTGCACCGCCACCAGCGGCTCGAGCACGGGATTGAGGGTGCTGCGCTGGGCGGTCATCCGCCGGGCCAGCCGGGCCCGGACCCGACGGGAGGCGCTGCTGGACGTCTTCAGCGTCTCGGTCGGCGCCTCCGACGGCTCCGACGGCTCGGGAACCGACCCCGGAACCGGCTCCCCGACCAGTAAGGAGTCCGTGACGTCAGGGGGCACGTCGAGGGCTTGCGCCGAGCTCTTCTCGTCCGCCACGTTGGTCACCTCCGACCTCGAGGATATCGCGTAAAACCTAGGGTTAGGTGCGGCTCAGGCTGTGCACCGGCAGCGGCGCGACGGCCTCGCGACCGCCCAGCCCGACGAGTTCGACCACCACCGCGGCCGCGGTCACGTGGGCCCCGGCGCGCTCCAGCAACCGGGCCGCCGCGCCGATGCTGCCGCCGGTGGCCAGCACGTCATCGATGACCACGACGGCGCGGCCTGCCAGATCGATGCCGTCGGCCGGGATTTCCAGGATCGCGCTGCCGTACTCCAGGTCGTACCGCTCGGCGAGCACCGGCGGCGGCAGCTTGCCGGGCTTGCGGATGGCCAGCACGCCGGTGCCCAGCCGCGTGGCGACGCCCGCGGCCACCAGGAACCCGCGCGAGTCGATGCCGGCCACCAGATCGGCGCCGGATGCGACGTCAGCCAGCGCGTCGGTCACCGCCGCAAACCCGTGCCGGTCGGCGAAGACCGGGGTGAGGTCCTTGAACTGGACGCCCGGCTTCGGAAAATCCGCGACATCGCGAGCCAGGGACGCGATCAGTTCGGCCACTCGCGTATTGCCACCGGCGCTCGTCACTCGACCAGCGCCCATCGGTCCATGTTCCAGCCGGCGCCCCAACGGGTCGGATTCCTGCTCACGGCATACATCTTCTTCGATGTCAGCAGCGTGCGCTGCTGCCGGTACAAAGGCAGGGTCGGCATGTCGGCCCACAGCAGCGGGGCCGCCTGTGCCAGCAGCCTGACCCGCTCGGCCGGGTCGGCCGACACCGCCAGCGCGCTGATCGCGCTGTCGACCTGGGGATTTGTGTAGCCGGACAGGTTGTTGCCGTTGCCGCTGTGCAGGGCGTAGGCGTCCATCGCCGACGATCCGGTGGACCCGCTACCGGTGGCTCCGCCGGTGCTGGCCAGCAGCACGTCGATCTTTCCGTCCCGCAGGGCCTGGGGCCCGGAGGTGTCCAGCGTGACGCTGGCGACCGTGATGCCGGCCGGGGCGCAGGATTTGGTGATGACCCCCACGGTCACCGCCAGTCGCGCGTTGGGCCCCTGGTAGCCGATCCGCACCGTCTGGGGTGCGCCGCCCAGCGCGTCGCGGGCGGCGGCGGGGTCGGCCTTGCCGAACGGGCCGGCTTCGGCGGCGCCCTCACCGGCGGCGATGGCGTCCTCGGTGGCCGGCTGCAGGCGCGAATTGGCGATCGCCACCCCAGCGTCGTGCGCGATCGTGTCGCGCGGCGTGCAGAACGCGAACGCACGCCTGGCCTTGGGCTGCGCCAGCGGCCCCTGCGGCGCAAAGATCAGCTGCTCGATGCCGTCCGACGGCGCATCGGCGCGCTCGTAGTTGTCCGGGGTGGCCAGCGACCCGGAGGAACCGGCCGCGACGTCGACGATGTCGACGCTCCGGTTGTTGACCCGGTCCTGGATGTCGGGCTTTTGCGGCCAGACGGTGATCCGCTTGGTGACCGCTTTGGGGCCCCACCAGCGGTCGTTGGCGACGAGCACCACACCGCCGCCGTCGAGGATTCGTTCGATCCTGTACGGCCCCGACGACGGGAAGTGCTTGACGTCGGCACCGGGCTTGAGGTCCCAGGTGGTGTTCCACAGCTTCGCGATGTTGGCCACCACCTGCGAGTTATTGCTCAGCAGCGCCGCGGTCACGTCGACGCCCAGCTCGTCGGCGATCACGTGCGACGGCATCATCGAGGTCGCGGCGAACAGCTGGGTGTAGTCGACGACGCCGCGGTCGGGGACGAAGGACACCCGGGCCTTCTTCTGGCCCGGGATGCACTCGACGTTGGCGATGTCGACGTACCCGGCCTGGGTGGCGGCGTCGAAGCCGGGGAACCGGCCGGATTGGGCCGCCCACGCGAGCACCAGGTCGTCGCAGGTCACCGGCTTGCCGTCGCTGTAGACGGCGTTGTCGGCGATCTGGTAATCGAGGACCAGCGGCGAACCGCCCACGACCGAAACGGTGCCGAAGTCGCGGTCGGCGACGACCTGCCCGTCGGGGCCGTGATAGCCGAAGCCGGTCAGGGTGCGGGCAAACGCCTGGGCTCCCGCCGACGCGGCGCCGACGACGGTGTTCGTGTTGTAGGTGACCAGCGGGCCGTCGACCACGTAATCGATCTGCGAGGCGGCGCTGCCCGAGCACCCACCGAGGGTCGAAGTCAGCGCGAAAGCCGTCAGCGCGGCCAAGCCGACGGAGGCAAAGCCTTTGCGGCCCCGCCGGCCGGCCCACGACATCGTGGCTACCGCCGGCCGGCGTTTCGCTTGCCGGTCGGGCGCCGGGTTCCGGTGGGGCGCACCGGGCGTGCGCCCGGCGCCGGCTTGTTCGGCGCGGGCCTGGTGGGCGCCTCAGGCGCCTCGGCGTCCTCCGCCGTGGGCTCTTCGGCGGTGTCGGAGATCTCGGCGACCGACTCCTCGTGCTCTTGGTGGGAGGGCTTGCGCCGCTTGAGGACCCGGCGGGTATGGGTGCGCACCAGCTCGGTGCGTTCGCGCAAGGTGACCAGCAACGGGGTGGCGAAGAAGATCGAGGAGTAGGTGCCGACCAGGATGCCCACCAGCTGCACCAGCGCCAGGTCCTTCAGCGTGCCGACGCCCAGCAACCAGACCGCCACGACCATCAGCGCCAGCACCGGCAGCACCGAGATCAGGCTGGTGTTGATGGAGCGCATGAACGTCTGGTTGATCGCCAGGTTGGCGTGCTCGGCGAAGGTGCGCCGGTTGGTGTGCTGGAAGTCGCGGGTGTTCTCCTCGACCTTGTCGAACACGATCACGGTGTCATAGAGCGAGAAGCCGAGGATGGTCAGCAGCCCGATGACCGTGGCCGGGCTGACCTCGAAGCCGACCAGCGAATACACGCCGGCGGTGACGGTCAGGTCGAAAACCATGGTGGTCAGGGCGGAGATCGCCATGTAGCGCTCGTAGCGCAGGGTGATGTACAGGCTGACCAGCGCAAGGAACACCACCAGCGCGATCAAGGCCTTCTTGGTGATCTGGTCGCCCCAGGTCTCCGACACCGCCGAATCACTGATGGCCTGCTTGCTCGGCTTGCCGTCGTTGCCCTTCGGCTGGAACGCGTCGAAGAGGGCGTTGCGCAGCTTGGCGGTCTGGTCGTTGGTCAGCGTTTCCGAGCGGATCTGCACGCTCGCCGAGGGGCCCCTGCCGACGATGACCACCGACTCCGGGTCCTTGCCGATGGTCTTCCTGAAGACGTCGGACACCTGCGCGGTCTGCACCGTGCCGTTGGCACCCGCGGCGGGCATCGACACCGTCGTGCCGCCCTTGAAGTCGATCCCGAAGGTGAAGCCGCGCACGATGATGCTGACGATCGCGACCGCGACGATCGCGCCGCTGATGCCGTACCACAGCCGGCGGCGCCCGATCACCTCGAACGCACCGGTGCCCGTGTAGAGCCTGGAAATGAAGCTGTGGCGCGGCAGCTGCCCGGCGCTGCGGGTCAGCGCAGGCGCCTCCGAGCCGGACTCGGTGATTTCGGTCGCCTCGGTCTCGATCTTGCCCTTGGACGCCTTGGAGGCATTCATGCGCTATCCCCGTCCCGTCTTCACGTCCGCCGCGGCCCGGCGTTCGCGCGCAACCTGCTGTACTGCCCCCAGGCCGTTGTATGCGGGTTTCGCCAACGTCGCCGACTTCGACGCCAGGTAAATCAGCGGCCAGGTCACCAGGAACACCACCACGGTGTCGAGGATCGTGGTGAGGCCCAACGTGAATGCGAATCCCCGCACCTGGCCTATCGCCAGGGCGTATAGCACCGCGGCGGCCAGGAAGGTGACGGCGTTGCCCGAGACGATCGTCCTGCGGGCGCGCACCCAGCCGCGTGGCACCGCCGACCGGAACGAACGCCCTTCGCGGATCTCGTCTTTGATGCGCTCGAAGAACACCACAAACGAGTCGGCGGTGGTGCCGATACCGATGATCAGACCCGCGATACCCGCCAGGTCCAAGGTGTAGTTGATTTGGCGGCCGAGGATCACCAAGATCGCGAAAACCATTGCGCCGGAAGCGGTTAGCGATATTGCCGTAAGCAATCCCAGCACTCGGTAGTACAGCAGCGAGTACAGCAACACCAGCAACAAACCGATCGCACCCGCGATCAGCCCCGCTCGCAGCGAGGTCAATCCCAGCGTCGCCGAGACGGTTTGGGCTTCTGACGATTCGAAGGACAGCGGCAGCGACCCGTATTTCAGGACGTTGGCCAGCTGCTTCGCGGTGGACGCGTTGAACGGCGGCTGGCCGCCGGAGATCTGCGTGCGCCCGCCCGGGATGGCCTCCTGGATCATCGGGGCGCTGACCACCTGGGAGTCCAGCGTGAACGCGGTCTGGGTGCCGACGTGGGCGGCGGTGTAGTCCGCCCAGATGTTCGCCGCGGCGGGCTTGAACTGCACGTCGACGACGAAACCGATGCCGCGCGGGTTCTGGCTCGCCGTGGCGTCCGCGATCTGGTCGCCGCTGATGATCGACGGCCCCAGCAGGTATGCGGTCTTGTGGTCGGTCGAGCAGGTCACCAACGGCAGGGTCGGGTCGTCGTTGCCGGCCAGGATGTCGTCTTTATCGCATTGGGTGGCCTGGAATTGCAGGGCGAGGAACTGGATGCCCTGGCGGGTGCTCTGCCGCCAGGTTTTCTCTTCGGCGATGCGCTCGGCGAGGTCCTTGCGCGGGTCGGGCGGCGCGGGCTGATCCGCCGGCGCCGCGGGTGCCGCGGGTGCCGGTGCCGGGCTGGGCGCCGGGCTTGGCGCCGGACTCGGGGGCGGTTCCTGGGGATAGGGCCGCGGCTGGGCGGGCGGTGCCGGTTGCGCCGGCGGTGCCGGTTGCGCCGGTTGCGCCGG
>NZ_JAOPWB010000336.1 GCF_025965855.1 Mycobacterium sp.
CGGCCTCGATATTGCAGAGCATCTTCGCCCCCAACACCAACGCGACGGGGACGGGGCTGGCCGGGCTGTTGAACCTGTTCTCGGGCAGCTCCCAATCATCGTTCGGGTCGTTGTTGAACTCCAACATATTGAACCCCGGCATCCTCACCTCGACCGTCCCCGGCTCGGGATTTCCCATCAACCTGCTCAGCTATCTGGCGCAGAGCAATTCGGCCCAGGCACTCCAGAGCGTGGGAGGCGACATCGGCCAGGGCCTGTCGGAGGGAGAAACGGCCCTGGGAGGGGCGGCGGCCGAACTGGCCGATGCGATCAGGGCCGCCGGAACGGCGCCGACGGCGGCAGTGGGCGTTGGGGTTTCGATCGGCAGGCTGACCATGCCGCCCGCCGTGGTCGGAATGTTGGCCGCCTCGCAAACGCCGGTGCAGCTCGCGGCGGCGGTGTCGCCGCTTGCCGCCGACGAATCCGGGTTCCCCTTCATGCCGCCGCCCATGATGCCGCCGGTGACGCCACGCGACAAGCGCAAGCGCGAGGGGCGTGACTACGACGACATCGAAATCGGGCTGGAGATCAAGGGGACCTTCATGACCCGCCCGCCCTCAGCGGGCTGAGGCCTGCGGCGCGTCGGGTTCGTCCGTCGCCAGGGTGAAGTAATTCTCTTCCTCCTGCACGAAGTGCCGCCGCAGCAGGGCGTATAGCCCGTACATCCAGGCGAGCAGGTCGCCGACTTGGTCCGCTCCGATGGAGCCGGTGCTTTGAGCGAGCGCCACCTGCGCGCCGATCCGGTCCGACAGCCGCTGTATTTCGGCGTGGGTTCGGCTCATGGTTGCGGTGGCTTCGCCGGTGCCCAGCGGGTGGCCAGCGTCGGGTTGATGCTGGGCGTGCCGGAGGCCATCGAATTCCGCACCGGCCGGTTCGTGGAATCGCTCGCGACGCAAACGCTGATCATCTTCGCCATCCGAACGCGAGTGGTGCCGTTCTTCCGCAGCCGCATGCTGTTCGAGTCCGATCGACCCGCCCCGGGCTCCGGCGGCCGGGTGACGCTGTGGGCCGACGATCGGCTGATGGTTGACGGCGCGATGGCCAACACTGTGCCGTTGGCCTTCACGTCCACGCCGGGTTGGACATCAGCCGCGACAACGGCCTGGTCGTGGACCGCGACTACGAGGACAGGGCGCGCTACGCGTTCACCGGGACCGTCAAGGAGGTCGTCTTCGACCTCAAACCCGTTCCGCCCGAAGCCGAGCAGCCGCTGCACGAGCACGCGGCGGTGCAGGCGGTCGGACGGGGTTCCGCGGGCTGAAGCCGGAGCCTACTGCTGGGCCCGGGCGAGATTCCCGCCGGCCAGGCCGGACTGGATACCCCGGTCGATCTGGTCGGCGACGGAGGACCCGCCGTTCGAGACCGTCTGCGGGCAGTTGCAGCTGAGATCGTTGAACACGCTGGGGTCAGCGCCGGCGGGTGCTGCCACCGCCACCGCCGCCCCGACGGCAAGAGTGGCGCTGACAAGGATTTTCGATACCAATCGTTGTTCTCCGCGGTAGTTGGTGTCTGAATGGTATGAGGCACAACGTCCAGTCCTTGCTAGCGCGAGGTTGCGATCAGGTTAAGACGCATACTTGGGGCAGTACGCCCGAATGCTCGCGCCGACGAAGAAACCGGCGTGGTAGCCGTCCAGGCCGCTGTTGCCCATGACAGTGGATGCGACCTGGTTCACGGTCCTGCCGGTACCAAGTTCGTCGCAGACCTCGTGGCCGGCGATGAAGGCCTTCTCCGGCGATCCGAAATGGATGCCCTTCCCGCTCAGCGCCGCCAGGAACGCGTCATCGCTGGCGTCGGCACGGGCGATCGCCGCCGTCGCCGCCAGGGGGGCGAGCGCGGCCAGCACGACCAGGGGGGCGATACGGGTGATTGTCACTTCGCCTCCTTCCTCGTCAGCGCGGTTGCCATCCCTTTGCCATTTGTTGCCGACGCGACCTGAGCCGCGAATTCCGCACACTACAGCTTGGCATAATGCAACGGCCGCCGAATTGCAATCACGGCGACACGAAAGGCGTTCCCGCCGCCCGGTTTCACGATTACTGGTGGTGTGCGTCAGGAGGGCATGTCGGCGTATTGCGGGCAGTACGCGCGTTCGGAAAGGGCGACGAAGTAGCCGGCGTTGTCGCCGTCGATGCCGCTGCTGTTCATCACGTCGGTCGCGATCTGTTCCTGCGTCTTACCCATATCCAGTTGGTGGCAGACCAAATGGCCGGCCGCGATCGCGGATTTGGGCGACTCGTGCTCGATGCCGTGGTTATGCAGCGCGGTGATGAACGCGTCGTCGGTGCCGTCGGCGTGAGCCGTCGGGGCCGCCGTCACCGGACCGAGCAGCGCGACCGCCGGTATGAAGCCGGCAGCCAACAGCGACAGCAGCCGGCCGGGCTTGCGGGTACCGGTACTCGTCATTTCTAATACCCCCAAGGTTTGAGAAGATCCGTTGTTTGACGACTGAAGGTTCGGCCGCCAACGTTGCACGCAGGTTACAGCTCGGCATCATCCAATCATCGCGGATATTGCGAACATCGCAACAATCGTTCCCCCCTCGATCCGCGAGCCCGCTGGGTAGCTTGACGACATGCCGTACCCGCGCTGGTTGTCGCTCGCCGTTCTGGCGTTCTGCGCGGTAGGCATCGTGGGCTGTGGTGTGCGGCACGTGTCGGCGGCCAGCGCTCAAGATCTGTCCGGCACGTTGCGTTCCGGCGGCATGGACCGCACCTACACGTTGCACGTGCCGCCCGGCGATCCCGTCGCCCTGGTGCTCAGCCTGCACGGCGGGGGCGGCACCGGAACAGGGCAGCAGGGCCTGACCGACTTCGACACCGTCGCCGACGCCAACAACCTACTGGTGGCCTATCCCGATGGTTACGACAAGAGCTGGGCCGACGGTCGGGGGGCGTCGCCGGCGGACCGCCGCCACGTCGACGACGTCGGGTTCCTGGTCGCGCTGGCGGGAAAGCTGCAAAGCGACTACAAGATCGCGCCCGGGCACGTCTTCGCCACCGGCATGTCCAACGGGGGCTTCATGTCCAACAGGCTGGCGTGTGACCGCGCCGACGTCTTCGCCGCGATCGCGCCCGTGGCGGGCACGCTGGGCGCGGGCGTCGCCTGCCATCCGTCGCGGCCGGTGTCCGTCCTGGAGGCACACGGAACGGCCGACCCGCTGGTGCCGTTCAACGGCGGGAACGTGCGCGGTCGGGGCGGGGTCAGCCACTCCGTCTCGGCGACCAGCATGGTGGATACGTGGCGCTCGGCCGATGGGTGCCAAGGTGATCCGTCGACGCAGGTGCTACCCGGCGTCGGGGACGGCACCGTCGTGCACCGCTTCGACTCCGCGGCGTGCGCGGCGTCCACGGAGGTGGTCTTCTATCAGATCGACAACGGCGGGCACACGTGGCCGGGGGGCAAGCAATACCTGCCCCAGGCGATCGTCGGGCGCACCTCGCGCGCCCTGGACGCCTCGGAGGTCATCGCCCAGTTTTTCCTCGCGCACGCCCGGGATTAGACGCCGCGCGGCAGCAGGGCGATCTTGTTACTATGCCTCATGGCGGCGATCGTGTCATCGGTACCATTCACGAGAATTCGATTGAAACTCAATCGATTTGGCGCCGCGATGAGCATTCTGGCCGCCGCTGCGGTGGCGTTGTCCGCGTGTGACGGTGACAACCACGCCGCCGGGGGAAGTGCGACGACGGGCGCGTCGCCGGCGAAGGTGGCGTGCGGCGGCAAACCGACCCTGCGGGCCAGCGGTTCCACCGCCCAGGCGAACGCGATGACCCGTTTCGTCAAGGCTTTCGAACAGGCCTGCCCGGGGCAGTCCCTGAATTACACCGCGAATGGTTCCGGCGCCGGGATTAGCGAATTCCTCGGCAACCAAACGGATTTCGGTGGCTCGGACTCACCGCTGAACAAGGACGAGTACGCCAAGGCGCAGCAGCGGTGCGGCTCGCCGGTGTGGAACCTGCCGGTGGTGTTCGGCCCCATCGCCGTCGCCTACAACGTCAACGGTGTGACTTCGCTGAACCTCGACGGCGCGACCGCGGCCAGGATCTTCAACGGCGGCATCACCGGCTGGAACGATCCCGCGGTCTCCGCGCTCAACCCCGGTGTCGCCTTGCCCGCCGAGCCGATTCGCGTCGTGTTCCGCAGCGACGAGTCCGGCACCACCGACAACTTCCAGCGGTATCTCGACACCGCTTCCAACGGCGCGTGGGGCAAGGGCGCCGGAAAGGCGTTCAACGGCGGTGTCGGCGAGGGGGCTAGGGGCAACGACGGTGCCGCCGCGGCCGTCAAGAGCACCGAGGGGTCGATTACCTACAACGAATGGTCGTTCGCCCAGGCGCAACACCTGAACATGGCCAAGGTCCTCACGTCGGCCGGCCCGGACCCGGTGGCGATCAGCCCGGACTCGGTGGGCAAGACGATCTCCGCCGCGTGGTTCATCAGCAGGGGCAACGACCTCGCCCTCGACACCATCTCGTTCTACCGGCCCAACCAGCCCGACGCCTACCCGATCGCGCTGGCGACGTACGAGATCGTGTGCTCCAAATACCCCGACCCACAGGTCGGTACGGCGGTAAAGGCGTTCCTGCAGAGCACCATCGGTGCCGGCCAGGATGGCCTGGCGGACAACGGATACGTTCCCATTCCGCAGGAATTCAAGTCGCGGTTGTCGACCGCGGTCGACGCCGTCTCATGATCGGACGTCAGGATCAGCGATACCTCGGGCAGTACGCGGCGATGCTCGCACCGATGAAGAACCCGGCGCGATAGCCGTCCAGGTTGCTGTTCGTCATCACCTCGGAGGCGACGTCGGGCTTTTGTTTGCCGATGTCGAGTTCGTCGCAGACCTCGTGGCCGGCGATGATCGCGGCCTGCGGTGAGGCGAATTCGATGCCCTTGTTCTTCACCGCGGTCACGAACAGGTTATCGACCGCGTCGGCGTTCGCGGTCGGGGAGACCCGCGTGGCGAGGCTCAGCAGCGCCAGGGCAAGGCCGGCCGATAGGCGCGCTCGGGTGGTCGTCATCGCTGGGACCTCCCGCCGGGTAGTGATGACGGCAATCCGAGCCGCTGACACTGAGATCATTGCATGTCGACCTCGGACGAGCGAAAGTTGCGGGGCCCCGCTCAACGCTGGCAGGACGGGCACCAGTACGTCACCCGTTCGCCGCCGTCGCCGTAGTTGATGCGGGTGCCGCAGCGACGGCACGGTTGCCCGGCCCGCCCGTACACCCACAGCTGCCGGCCCGCCCGGGTGTCGCCGGTGGTGCAGCGGTTCCAGCGGAAGCGGTTGGTCCACAGCATGTCTCGGGCGCGGGAGACGAACCGGCGCGGATCGGTGACCGCGCTGACCGGCGCGGTGGGCAGGTGGCCGCTGACGAAACACAGCTCGTTGCAATAGACATTGCCGATCCCGGCCAGCATCCGCTGGTCCAGCAGCGCCTCGCCGATCGGCCGGTCGGGGCGGGCGGCCAGGTTGGCGGCGGCGCGCCCGGGGTCCCAGTCCGCGCCCAGCAGATCGGGTCCCAGGTGCGCGACCGCGTCGCCGTCGCGGTCCCGCTCCAGTATCTCCAGCACACCCAGGTCGAGCCCCACGGCGCGAACACCGTTGGCCTCCAAAACGATCCGGGCCCGGTGATCCACCCGCACCGGCCGGTTGCCGACCCGCCAGCTGCCGTCCATCTTCAGATGCGAGTGAATGCTGGCCCGCCCCACCCGGATGAACAAGTGCTTGCCGCGGCTGAGCACTTCGTCGACCACCTGGCCGGTCAGGTCGACGGTGGCAAACCGCGGAACCCGGACGTCGCAACGCGTCAGCGTGCGCCCGGCCAGGTGCTGTCGCAGCATGGCCGCGGTATGCCAGACGGTGTCACCCTCGGGCATCAGCCATCGCAGGTCATCGCAGGCGCATTCCGCGCGGGGTGCGGGCGAACCCGGCCTCGGCCAGCGCCTCGGCGACCGGGTTCGGTCCGCCGGCGTGGGGTTGCAGCGCCGGCGTGCCGTCGATGCGTTCGACCAGGATCGAGGCGACGCGCCGGGCGGCGACCAGGTCGGCCATCGCCGCGGCCGCGGCATGGTCGGCCGCGGGGTCGTCGGTGAAGGTCAGCAGGGACCGTCCGCCGCGCTCCAGGAACCAGGCCAGCTTGCCGTCCACCAGCACCACCAGCGCCCCCGCCTTGCGGCCCGGCCGGGCCCCGGGGCCCTCTCCGTCGGCGCGGGGGGCCGGCCACGGCAGCGCGGCGCCGTAGGGGTTGGCCGGATCGGCGGCGGCCAGCGCGAGCGCCCGGTATTCCGGCCGTTCGGAATCGACGTCGTCGGTGTAGCTGCGCAGCCGGTCGACGGTGGATGCGACGGCGAATTGGGCGCCGCCCAGCGACTCGACGAAATAGCCGCGCTGGCACCTGCCGGCCTCCTCGAACGTGCTCAGCACCTTGTAGAGCGTCGCGAATCCGCCCGGCACGCCCTCGGCCGCCACCGCGCCCCTGGTGAGCACGCCGTGGCGGTTGAGCAGCAGCTCGGCCTGGTAGTGGGCCCGCAGCGTGGAATCCGGCTCGGCGGCCGGCAGCGCCGACCATCGCCCGGCCACGGCCGGGTCGGTGCTGCGGTGCTGGGCGTGCGCCACGCTGTAGCGGCTCAGCCGCGGCGGGCGGCGCGTCCGGTACGCCGGCGCGGAACGCTTGCGGCCGCCCGCGCCGCCGAGCATCGCGCGCAGCGGCGCGAACGTGTCGCCGGTGACCCAGCCGGCCCAGATCAGGTCCCACAGCGCGTCTTTGAGCACCGTCTCGCCGATCGCGTCCTGGGCGAGCTGGCGGAAGAAGTACGCACCGCCTCCGGCCAGCGTGTCCAGGATCGCGCGGTGGGCGTCGGTGAAGTCGAGCTCGGCGGCCCCGGCCAGGGTCAGAGGCGCGGAATCGCTCGCGTGCAGCGCGATCCAGCCGTCGCCGGCCGAGATCGACCCGGCGCCCGACCAGGTGACCTCGCCGGTGGCGAGCAGTTCGTCCAGCATCGCGGGGGAGTAGTCACGGACCCGCGGGGCCAGGACGAGCGGTTCGATCGCCGAGGCCGGCATCCGGACACCGGCCAGCTGATCGATCACCGACATCAGCCCGTCCAGCCCGGAATGGCCGGCGGTTACCCCGTGCCAGGCCGGCAGGAAACGCCCGTACGCGGCGGTGCTCACCGGCTCCACCTGCGCGCGCAGCGCCGCCAGCGAACGCCGCCGCAGGATGCGCAGCACGTCGGCGTCGCACCACTGCTCGCCGCCGGCACCCCCGGGGGCCGATATCTCGGATATCGCAGACGCGCCGACGAACTCGCCGCGCACCACCCGGCCGTCGGCGGCCAGCCGGCCCAGCACGTCGGCGGTCACCCGCAGGCCCAGGCCGAACCGCGCGGCCGCCTCAGCCGTGGTGAACGGGGTGTGCGTGCGCGCGTAGCGGCCCAGCAGCTCGCCCAGCGGGTCGGCCACCGCCTCGGTGAAGGCGGCCGGCACCCCCAGCGGGACCGCCGCCCCGATCCCGTCGCGCAACCGGCCGATGTCCTCGACGGCCACCCACCAGCTGCGGCCGGCGAACGACACCGTCAGCGCGCGCCTGGCGGCCCGCAACCCCTCCAGCCAGCCGCCGGTGCCGTCGGCGCCACCGGCCCGGGCTGCGACCTCGTCCTCGGTCAGCGGACCCAGCAGTCGCAGCAGGTCCGCGACGCCCTCGGCGTCGCGCGCGGCCCGGTCGGCCGACAGGTGCTGCAGTTGCCGGCCCGTCGCGGCGATGACGTCGGGATCGAGCAGCTCGCGCAGCTCCACCCGGCCCAGCAGCTCGGCCAGCAGGGTGCTGTCCAGCGAGAGCGCCGCGGCCCGGCGCTCCGCCAGCGGGGTGTCGCCCTCGTACATGAACGCGCCGACGTAACCGAACAACAGTGACGCCGCGAACGGGGACGGTCTCGCGGTTTCCGTCTCGAGCACCCGCACCTTACGCTGGGCGATGCCGGCCATCAGCCCGGTCAGCGCAGGGACGTCGTAGACGTCCTGCAGGCATTCGCGGATGGTCTCGAGCACCACCGGGAAGTCGGGGTATTTGCGCGCCACGTCCAGCAGCTGGGCCGCGCGCTGGCGTTGGTGCCAGAGCGGCGAACGGCGGCCGGGGTGGCGCCGGGGCAACAGCAGCGCGCGCGCCGCGCACTCCCGGAACCGCGACGCGAACAGCGCCGAACCGCCCACCTCGGCGGTGACGATCGGGTCGATCTCATCGGCGTCGAAGACGAACAGCTCTGCCCCGGCCGGGGTTTCCTCCAGGGTGTCGGGTAAATGCACCACAATGCCGTCGTCGGAGGCGGTCGGCTTCTCGTCGAGGCCGTATCGTTCGCGCAGCCGCCGGCCCACGGCCAGCGCGAGCGGCCCATGCACCCGCAGCCCGTACGGCGAGTGCAGTATCACGCGCCAATCGCCCAGCTCGTCGCGGAACCGCTCGACCAAGAGGGTGGTGTCGGTGGGCACCACCCCGGCGGCGGTGCGCTGCTCGTCCAGCAGCCCCCACAGGTTATCGATCGCGTAGGCATCGAAACCCAAAGCGGCGCAACGCTTGTCGAATGCCTCGCGGTTCAGGCCGGCCAGCTCCCCGGTGAACGCGCCGAGCGCGGCGCCGAGCTCGGCGGGGCGGCCCACGTCGTCGCCGCGCCAGAACGGCAACCGGGCCGGCTGTCCCGGCGCGGGGATCACCAGCACCCGGTCGTGGGTGATCTCGGTGATCCGCCAACTGGTGGCTCCCAGCGAGATCACGTCGCCGGGACGGGACTCATACACCATCTCCTCGTCCAGCTCGCCCACCCGCGACGGCTTTTCGGCCTCCGAAGCCAGGTACACGGTGAACAGCCCGCGGTCGGGGATGGCGCCGCCGGACGTGACGGCCAGCCGCTGCGCACCGGGCCGCGCGGTCAGCGTGCCGGTATCGCGGTCGTAGACCAGGCGCGGGCGCAGCTCGGCGAATTCGGTGGACGGGTACTTGCCGGACAGCAGGTCCAGGGTGGCCTCGTACACGCTGCGCGGCAGCGTCGCGAACGGGGCGGCCCGCCGCACGGTGTCGAACCACCGGTCGGCGTCCAGCGGCTCCAGAGCGGCGGCCGCCACGGTCTGTTGGGCGAGGATGTCCAGCGGGTTGGCGGGCATCCGCATCGTCTCGATCTGCCCGGCGAGCATGCGCTGCACGGTCACCGCGCACCCGATCAGGTCGGTGCGGTGCTTGGGGAACAGCACCCCCCGCGAGACCTCGCCGACCTGGTGGCCGGCCCGCCCGATGCGTTGCAGGCCGCTGGCCACCGACGGCGGCGCCTCCACCTGGATCACCAGGTCGACGGCGCCCATGTCGATGCCCAGCTCCAGGCTCGACGTCGCCACCACCGCCTTGAGCAGCCCGCGTTTGAGGTCCTCCTCGACCAGGGCGCGCTGCTCCTTGCTGACCGAACCGTGGTGGGCGCGCGCCAGCAGCGGGGGCGCGCCGAAGGTCTGGCCGCTGGCCATGAGGTGCGCCGGGGCTCCGCCCGCAACTTTCGGGTTCAGCTCGGTCGACAGGTCGATGCCGGCGCGTTCGGCATGGATCTCGTTGAGCCGGGAGGTCAGCCGTTCGGCCAGCCGCCGCGAGTTGGCGAACACGATGGTCGAGCCGTGCGATTCGATCAAATCCACCAGGCGCGCCTCGACGTCGGGCCAGATGGTGTTGCTCGCCAGGTTGGCCATGTCGGGCACCGGCACCTGCACCGTGAGCTCGATGGTCTTGGCCGACGGCGGCGCCACGACGGTTGTCCGAGTCGTCGGGCCTCCTCCGGACAAAAAGCGCGCCAGCTCCTCGGGCGGGCGCACGGTCGCCGACAACCCGATGCGCTGCGCGGCCCGCCCCTCGCGAAGGTCGTCCAGCCGCTCCAGGGACAGAGCGAGATGCGCCCCGCGCTTGCCGCCGGCGATGGCGTGAATCTCGTCGACGATCACCGTCTGCACGCCAGCCAGGGTTTCGCGCGCCGCCGACGTCAGCATCAAAAACAGCGACTCCGGCGTGGTGATCAGCACGTCGGGCGGGTGGGCGACGAGCTGACGGCGGACCGGCGGTGGGGTGTCGCCGGAGCGGACCCCGACACTGATGTCGGGCGGCGGCAGGCCATGGCGCTCGGCGATCCTGGTGAGCCCGGCCAGCGGGGTGCGCAGGTTGCGTTCGACGTCGACCGCCAGCGCCTTGAGGGGGGACACGTACAGCACGCGCGTGCCGCCGGGCCGGTCGGCCGAGCCGGCGAGACTGTCCAGGGCCCACAGGAACGCCGCGAGCGTCTTGCCGGATCCGGTCGGCGCGATGACCAGGGTGTTGTCCCCGTCGGCGATGGCCTCCCAGGCCTGCGCCTGCGCGGTGGTCGGCGCGGCGAAGGTGCTGGCGAACCACTCGCGGGTGGTCGCGCTGAACCGGCCCAGCGGGTCGGGGCGGGAACCAGTGCGAGTGCTCACCCAACCATGGTGCCAACAGACACCGACATCAAGCGGGCTCTCACAGCCTCGAGGTCGCCATGGCCTCGTACAGTTCGGGCGGAATCTTGTCCACCCGGGCGATGCCGTCCAGCAGCGCGTGCGCGCACGCGTCGGCCAGCCGGTCGGCGTCGGCGGTGGGGTCCATGATGCGCTGCCGGCAGATCTCGAAGGTGAAGGCCAGCCAGCCCTGGATGATCACCCGCAGGTCCCGCTCGACAGTCGGTTCCAGCGCGCTGGTATCCGGCATCCCGCTGACGACCTCGCCGATGCGGGACATGATGTGTTCCATCTGGCGGTTCTTGGCCTCGTCGTCGATGCCGAGCAGGACCGGGTCGGACCGGCCGAGACCCACGTAGGCGGCCCAGGCGGCCTCCGGATTCGACTCGTGATAGGCCATGTAGGCCATCACGCCGGTCCGGATCTCCTCGAACATCGTCATGCCCGCGGGTGCCGGGTTGTTGGTGGCCTCGTACAGCCGGTCGGCCTCGTCCTTGACAACCGCGGCGAAGAACGCCCGCTTGTCCGGGAAGTAGTGGTACATCAGCGCGCGGGACACACCCGCGCGCTCGGCTATCTCGTCGATGCGGACCTCGTCGTAGGGTCGCTTCCCAAAGACTTCTGCCCCCAAAGCGAGCAGCTCGGCTCGTCGATCCTCTGGGGATAACCGCCTTCTGGCTGTTGGCATGTGTCAGATAGTACTCACACGAAATGAGACCACATCGCGTTTATCCGAACTCCACACCCTGGGCCAGCGGTAACGCCGCGGAGTAATTGACGGTGTTGGTACTTCGGCGCATGTAGGCCTTCCACGCGTCGGAGCCGGACTCCCGCCCGCCCCCGGTTTGCTTCTCGCCGCCGAACGCGCCGCCGATCTCGGCGCCCGACGTGCCGATGTTGACGTTGGCGATGCCGCAGTCGGATCCGTCCAGGAAACGCTCGGCCTCCCGCAGATCGGTGGTGAAAATGGCCGACGAAAGCCCCTGCGGCACCCCATTGTTGAGCGCGATCGCCTCGTCCAGGTCGTCGTAGGTCAGCACATAGAGGATCGGCGCGAACGTTTCGGTGGCCACGATGGCGGTCTGTGCGGGCATGCGGACGACGGCGGGCGCGACGTAGTAGGCGCTCGGATGGGCGCCGTGAAAACGCTCACCGCCGAGGACCTCGCCGCCGTCGGCGCGCGCCTGCTCCAGGGCCCCGACCATGTCGCGGTAGGCGGTCTCGTGGATGAGCGGGCCGACAAGCGTGCCCGGCGCCGACGGCTCGCCGATCGGCAGCCGCGCGCAGGCGGCGGCGACCCGGGCCACCACGTCGTCGGCCACCGAGCGGTGGACGATGAGCCGGCGCAGGCTGGTACAGCGCTGGCCGGCGGTGCCGGCGGCGGCGAACACGATGGCGCGCACGGCCAGGTCGAGGTCGGCCGACGGCGTCACGACGGCCGCGTTGTTGCCGCCCAGCTCCAGCAGGGACCGTCCGAAGCGCGCGGCGACCCGCGGGCCGACGGCCCGGCCCATGCGCACCGAGCCGGTCGCGGACACCAACGCGATCCGCGGGTCGTCCACCAGCCGCTCGCCGAGGTCGCGCTCGCCCAGGACCAGGCCGCTCACCGAGGCGGGGGCACCGATGTCGGCGGCGGCCCGGCCGATCAGCGCCTGGCAGGCCAGCGCCGTCAGCGGCGTCAGCTCCGAGGGCTTCCACACCACCGTGTCCCCGCACACGAGCGCCACGGCGGCGTTCCACGCCCACACGGCAACCGGGAAGTTGAACGCGGTGATCACGCCGACCACACCGAGCGGATGCCAGGTCTCCAGCAGGCGATGCCCGGGGCGCTCCGATGCGATCGTGCGGCCGTACAGCTGGCGCGACAGGCCCACGGCGAACTGGCAGACGTCGATCATTTCCTGCACCTCGCCGAGCGCCTCGGAGGTGATCTTGCCCACCTCGAGGGTCACCAACGTCGCCAGGTCGTCCTTGTGCCGGGTGAGCAGCTCGCCGAGCCGGGCCACCAGCGCGCCGCGAGCCGGGGCCGGCGTGCTGCGCCACGCCGAGAACGCTCCGGCGGCCTCGGCGATGATGCTGTCGGCCCGCTCGGGTGTGGTGTGCGGGACGGTGAACAGCACCTCGCCGGTGATCGGTGTGCTGGCGGGCAGCCCGTGCCCGGTCGGCTCGCCGAGGACGACGTCGGTTCCGATCGCATCCAGCGCGTGACAGGCCCGGGCGCGCAACTCCTCGGTACTCATCGGGATGCCTCCTCGTAAAGTGCGTACGGGTCGTGGACATCGCGGCCGATGGCCCCCGCCAGCCACCGCGCGTCGTAGCCCGAGTCGTCGGCCGCCGCCCGCGCCCGGGTGTCGCGGTCCAGGTTGGAGCGGAAGATGCCCGCCGCCGAGGCCGGCAGGAAGTCTTCGTAGACGATCGGCGCCGACGGGTCGCCGCCGCGATAGTAGGCCAGCCCCTGGGCGGCCATCTCCTCGTCGGTCGACGGGAAGTACCGGCTCCACGCTCGGACCGGGTTGGTGGCTGCCATCGCGGCGTCGTAGCGCTCGCGCCCCTTCGGGGTCAGCGCGACACCGCGCGCTTCGACTTCGCCGAATCGCACTCGCAGGCTGCCCGCGCTGACGCGGCCGTCCCGGCCGCGAAACAGGCGGGGTTCGGCGAGCGCGCGAAACGAAGTCTGGCGCAACAGGACCGCGGGCCCGTCGGTGCGGGGCGGCCCCTGGATGGCGTCGATCATGGTGACGCCGCGCGCGCTCATCCGGCGATAGAGCTCGTCGATGTCGAGCACCCGCGGCGTCAGGTGGTTGATGTGGGTGGAGCCCACGCCGGCGATGTCGGCGGCCACCGCCGACACCCGGGACAGCTCGTCGTACCAGGCCTTGTCGATGGGCTCGCGCGACAGCGCGAACGCCGCCACCGCCGCCGCCACGAAAGCCCGCGCCTCGTCGGCACCGCACGTGCCTTCGGCCGCAATCATTCGTGCCCGCGCGACCAATGCGGGGTCGAACAGCCGGCGGCGCGCGACGAAGGTCTCCACGCGGGCCCGCAGGTCGGGGCCGAAGTAGCGCGGGTCCCGGGTGGCCAGCATCGAGGTGAAGACCCGGAACGGGTTGCGCGCCAGCTCGTTCGTGTCGACGGGACGAAAGGCCGTCGACACCACCGGAATCGGTGCCCCGGCGCGGCGCAGGTCGTAGAAGCCCACCGGGTACATGCCGAAGGCGGCGAACAGGTCGGCGACGGCGGCCAGTTCGGCCGGGCCCCCCACCCGGATGGCGCCGTGCCGCTCGGCGGTGACCCGATCCAGCGACCCGAGCCTCTCGGCGCCGGCATGCCGCGCCATGTAGGCGGCGTTGACCTGCCCGCTTACCTCGACCAGCGTGCCGTACGCGGGCACCTCCCCGGCGTACATCGCGGACAGGCCGGCGGCGAACTGCGCGCGCAGCTGCCAGGCATCCAGCTTCTCGGGCCCCTGCCGCGGGCTCATGCCGCGCCCTTAGATCCGGCTTTGCTGCGATAGTCTCCGGCAATGGGTGACGCGCTCGACGACATTGACCGGACCCTGGTGCGCGAGCTGGTCGCGAACGGGCGCGCCACCCTGGCGGAGCTTGCCGCGAGGGCGGGGCTGTCGGTCTCGGCGGTCCAGTCGCGGGTGCGCCGGCTGGAGTCGCGCGGCGTGGTGTCGGGGTATGCCGCGCGGATCGACCCGGAGGCGGTCGGGCACCTGCTGTCGGCGTTCGTGGCCATCACTCCCTTGGATCCCTCTCAACCCGATGATGCGCCCGCCCGCCTGGAACACATCGCGGAGATCGAGTCGTGTCACTCGGTGGCCGGCGAGGAGAGCTACGTCTTGCTGGTTCGCGTCGGGTCCGCGCGGGCGCTCGAGGACCTGCTGCAGCGGATCCGGACAGCGGCCGACGTCCAGACCCGAAGCACCATCATCCTCAATACTTTTTACAGTGATCGGCAATACATACCATAATGTTTCCTGTCAAAGCATCATAATTCCGTAAAAAATCCGATAGCATGGACGGCATGACCGCCGCCGTCACCGACCGGGTTCACGAGACGCTGTCGCGCAGCATGCTGGTCGACGGTTTCGACCTGGTGCTGGACCTGACCCGGTCGGCCGGCTCCTACCTGGTCGACGCGCGGGACGGCCGCCGCTACCTCGACATGTTCACGTTCGTCGCCTCCTCGGCGCTGGGCATGAACCACCCGGCGCTGGCCGACGACAACGACTTCCGCATGGAGCTCCTCCAGGCCGCGCTGAACAAGCCGAGCAACCCCGACGTGCCCTCGGCGGCGATGGCCGGCTTCGTCGAGACCTTCGTCCGGGTGCTGGGCGACCCCGCGCTGCCGCACCTGTTCTTCGTCGAAGGCGGGGCGCTGGCGGTGGAGAACGCGCTAAAGGTCGCGTTCGACTGGAAGAGCCGGCACAACGAGGCGCGCGGCATCGATCCGGCGCTCGGCACCCGGGTGCTGCACCTGCGCGGCGCGTTTCACGGCCGCAGCGGCTACACCCTGTCGCTGACCAACACCAAGCCGGTCAGCGTGGCCCGCTTCCCGAAGTTCGACTGGCCGCGCATCGACGCGCCCCACCTGCGGCCCGGGCCGGATATGGACGATCTCGAGGCGGAGTCGCTGCGCCAGGCCCGGGCGGCCTTCGACGCGCACCCGCACGACATCGCGTGCTTCGTGGCCGAACCCATCCAGGGCGAGGGCGGCGACCGCCACTTCCGTCCCGAGTTCTTCGCCGCGATGCGCCGGCTGTGCGACGAACGCGACGCGCTGTTGATCTTCGACGAGGTGCAGACCGGTTGCGGGCTGACCGGAACCCCGTGGGCCTACCAGCAATTGGGTGTGCAGCCGGACGTGGTGGCGTTCGGCAAGAAGACGCAGGTGTGTGGCGTCATGGCCGGCCGCCGGGTCGACGAGATCGCCGACAATGTGTTCGCGGTCGCCTCGCGGCTCAACTCGACGTGGGGCGGCAACCTGGCCGACATGGTGCGGGCCCGCCGCATCCTGGAGGTGATCGAGGCCGACGGGTTGTTCGACCGTGCCGCCGAACAGGGCAGGTACCTGCTGGGCCGACTGGTCGAATTGGCCTGCGACTTCCCGGCGGTGGTTCTCGACCCCCGCGGCCGCGGCCTGATGTGCGCGTTCAGCCTGCCGACGAACGCCGACCGCGAGGAGGTGATCGGTCAGCTGTGGCAACGTCGGGTGATCGCGCTGCGCTCGGGCGAAGACGGCGTTCGCTTCCGTCCCGCGCTGACGGTTTCCCGCACGGAAATCGACGCGCTCATTTCCGCGCTGCGCGGCGCTTTGACGGCCGTGATGCAGGGCTGATGGCGGTTTACCCAGGTTTGGCGCGGGGTATTTGTTCCCATGCGGTCTTCCGCCAGGGCCGGGACCCGGGGCGCGGTCGAAAAAACCATCGTGGCGCGGGTAACTAATTCGACGCAGCGAACGATGGACTAAGAGAAATCAGCGGACACGAGGGGTAAGGATGCAGAGAGCAGATGAGCGGTCGCCCGGTGACCGCCTGGGGCAGGAGGACAGCGAGGTGCACGCCGCCATCCGGTTTGCCGTCCTCGCCGCCGCCGCAGGGGTCGGCTTCTTGGTTCTTGCCGCATTGTGGGTCAGCACCTGCCCCGGCACGGGCGTCGACACGGTGGCCTGTGGCGCACCCCAGCGGACGATGCTGGCGTTGGGCGGTCCGCTGATCCTGTTCGCCGGGGGGCTGTGGGCGTTCCTGCGCACCTACCGGGTATGGAAGGTCCACGGCACCTGGTGGGGATGGCACGGCGCGGGCTGGTTTTTGCTGACGCTGATGGTGGTGGCGCTGGGCCTGGGGGTTTCGCCGATCGCGGGCCCGGTGCCGGCCCTCTGACCGGCATCGACTAGACGCGCGATTCGTGTGGGGCTCTCGGGTGGTGCGACGACGGGCCACTGCTCGTCGATGCGGGTCACGCGGCGATGCTCGACGACGAACCACAGCGCCCCGGCGACCGTGCCCAGCACGGCGACGAGCCCCGTCGTGGCGAGCCACTCGTAATGGCCGTAGGCGGCGGCGGCCGTCGTGCTGATCATCCCCGCCACCGCGACGATCAGCAGGATGAACCCGGGCCAGTAGAGGTTGTCCTTCATCGTGAAACCGGCGTGCGGTTGCGTGGTCCGGAAATGGTCCGTTGGATCGCGATGCCTGTCGCTCATCACCCCTCCTCCGTCGTCAGGTTGTCGAGCCGGCCGGATCGCGAACCAGCACCCCGGGCAGCGAAATCGCCCCGACCGTGGTCACGAGCCACACGATGATCGTTGCGGCAAGCCAGGACGCGACGCCGCGGATGGTGAGCCCGTGCGTGAACGCCGCGGCGAGGCTCAACGCGACGAGGGTCAGCACCAGGCCGGTGCCCCCGAGGAGCAGCGACGCGTACGCACGTGGCAACTTCACGATCAACAACGACAAGGTGGCCTGCGCTGCCGAGAACAACACCACGGCGACGATGAACCCCGACGCCGACACCGAAACACCGGGGACGACCCAGGCCGCCACGAGCAGGCCGACGGCCCACGATGTCAGAAGCACAACCGCCCCCAGCAAAGCCTGCTTCATGTCAATAAGTGTAGGTCTCGGGGTGGGGACTGTTAAGGGCCTGCGGACTGGGTTATTCGCCGCCGCAAATGGGTATCAGCTCTAAACCATGATGAGTGCCGGAAGGGTCGCCTCAGCGACACCGACGTCAACGTCTACTGCGAGAAAGATCAACATGACCAGCGGCGGCTATAGTGACTAACCGGCTGGAACCGACGGTCGACGGCGAGCTGCGCAGCGGTAGTAGTGTCAAGCCGACATTGCCGGGAGACCATATGACCGATCCGGGATTTCGCGCCAACAAGCGTCAACGCGGCCACCGCGCCGTCGAATTGCGCGTTGCGGCACGCCTCGAGAATCTGGCGATGCTGCGCACGCTGGTCGGTGCCATCGGCACCTTCGAGGACCTGGATTTCGATGCCGTCGCGGACCTGCGGCTCGCGGTAGACGAGGTGTGCACCCGCTTGATTCGCTCGGCCACGCCGGACGCGACGCTGGTCGTCGTGGTCGACCCGCACGACGACGAATTGGTGGTGGAGGCGTCCGCGGCGTGCGACACCCACGATGTGGTGGCGCCCGGCAGCTTCAGCTGGCATGTCCTGACATCTCTGGCCGACGAAGTCCAGACTTTCCACGACGGTCGCGAACCCAATGAAACCGGCAGTGTTTTCGGTATCACGCTGACCGCGCGACGGGCGGCCTCTAGCAGGTGACAGCGCGAGCTGCCGGCGGTTCGGTTTCGCGGCCGAACGAGTATGCGGACGTCCCGGAGATGTTCCGCGAATTGGCCAGCATCGCCCCCGATTCGATGGAATTCCAGCGCCAGCGGGACAAGATCGTGGAGCGTTGCCTGCCGCTGGCCGATCACATCGCCCGCCGGTTCGAGGGCCGGGGCGAACCGCGGGACGACCTCGTTCAGGTGGCGCGGGTCGGCCTGGTCAACGCGGTCGTCCGCTTCGACGTCGAGGCCGGGTCGGACTTCGTCTCGTTCGCGGTGCCCACGATCATGGGGGAGGTCCGCCGTCACTTCCGCGACAACAGCTGGTCGGTCAAGGTCCCGCGGCGCCTGAAGGAACTGCACCTGAGGCTGGGCACCGCGACCGCCGATCTGTCCCAACGGCTCGGCCGCGCGCCGACCGCAACCGAACTGGCCTCGGAACTCGGCATGGAACGGGACGAGGTCGTCGAGGGCCTGGTGGCGGGCAGCTCCTACAACACGTTGTCCATCGACACCGGCGGCGGCAGCGACGACGACGACGTCCGTGCCATCGCCGACACGTTGGGTGACGTGGACGCCGGCCTCGACCGCATCGAGGATCGCGAGGCGTTGCGCCCCCTGCTCGAGGCGCTGCCCGAGCGGGAACGAATGGTGTTGGTCCTCAGGTTTTTTGAGTCGATGACACAGACGCAAATCGCCGAGCGGGTCGGCATCTCACAGATGCACGTCTCGCGGCTGCTGGCCAAGTCGCTAACGCGGCTGCGGGACCAGCTGCAGTAGCGGTCGCGAGTCGTCGCCGCCGGAGCGGGTCGGCCCCAGTAGCTGCTCGGCGCGCGGCGTCGTCACCGGCAAGGTGCCGTCGGGGTCGCAGATGCTCAACAACCGCGACACCGCCGGGCTCGGCGCCATGGCCCAGTCGATCTGGGCGGCCGAGCAGGCGACGTTTATTCGGTGTAACGCCGAAAAGCCAGCGGTACCAATGAATTCCAGACCGCGAAGGTCAAGGATCACGCGCGCCGAATGCCTGACGCTGCGTTGCACGTAGGCCGCGAGCTGATCGGCGTTGGCGGCGTCGAGCTCGCCGTCCACGGTGATCACGGCGCCCGACGCGCTCGAGCGGGCGGTGAACTGCGCCGTGCGGCTCTGTTGCCAGGATTGGGCCACAGACATGCTTTTCTCCATCATTGAGGAGGGTCTTGCTGTGGATGACGGCGACCGGGAGCTCGCATTCCCGCGTCGCTGACGTAATCCGGGTGGCTGTGAACTCAACCTGACCCGAACCATACCCGCGACGGGCCGGGTCCGACAACGTTTACTTAACCATTTCCCAGGGATGCAGGTCGGGCCGGTTCGGCTACTTGATCTCGGCGAGCACGGTGCCCTGGGTGATGGCCGCGCCGGCCTCGACCGCGAGCCCGGTGATGGTGCCGTCCTTGTGCGCGGTGACCGGGTTTTCCATCTTCATCGCCTCGAGGACCACCACCAGGTCGCCCACGGCGACCTCCTGGCCTTCCTCGACCGCGACCTTGACCACGGTGCCCTGCATGGGCGCGGTCACCGCGTCGCCGGAGGCCGTAGCGCCCGCGTGCGATCCGCGCTTGCGCGGCTTGGGCTTTTTCCTGATGACCCCGGCCGGGTCGGCGGAACCGTTTGCCAGCGCCAGGTCACCGGGCAGCGACACCTCGAGCCGGCGCCCGCCGACCTCGACGACCACCTTCTGCCGGGGCCGGGCGTCCTCTTCGTCGAGCGGCTCGCCGCCCGTGAAGGGTTCGACGGTGTTGTCCCACTCGGTCTCGATCCAGCGGGTGTGCACCGTGAAACCGTCCTCGTCGCCGATGAACGCCGGGTCGGACACCACGGCGCGGTGGAACGGGATGACCGTGGCCAGTCCCTCGACCTCGAACTCGTCCAGGGCGCGCCGGGCGCGCGCCAGCGCCTCGGAGCGGTTGGCGCCGTGCACGATCAGCTTGGCCAGCATCGAGTCGAACTGGCCGCCGATCACCGAGCCGGTCTCCACGCCGGAGTCCATCCGCACGCCCGGGCCGGCGGGCGGGTGGAACTTGGTCACGGGGCCCGGGGCGGGCAGGAAGTTGCGGCCGGCGTCCTCGCCGTTGATCCGGAACTCGATGGCATGCCCGCGTGGGGTGGGGTCCTCGGTGAGGTCCAGCTTCTCGCCGTTGGCGATCTTGAACTGCTGCAACACCAGGTCGATGCCCGCAGTCTCCTCGGTGACGGGGTGCTCGACCTGGAGGCGGGTGTTGACCTCCAGGAAGGAGATCAGGCCGTCCTGGCCGACGAGGTACTCGACCGTTCCCGCGCCGTAGTAGTGCGCCTCTTTGCAGATCCGCTTGGCCGATTCGTGGATCTCCTTGCGCTGCGCGTCCGTCAGGAACGGCGCGGGCGCCTCCTCGACCAGCTTCTGGAAGCGGCGCTGCAGCGAGCAGTCGCGGGTGCCGGCGACGACGACGTTGCCGTGCTGGTCGGCGATCACCTGCGCCTCGACGTGGCGCGGCTTGTCCAGGTACCGCTCGACGAAGCATTCGCCGCGGCCGAACGCCGCGACGGCCTCGCGGGTGGCGGAGTCGAACAGCTCGGGGATCTCCTCGAGGGTGCGGGCCACCTTCATGCCCCGGCCACCGCCGCCGAAGGCGGCCTTGATCGCGATCGGCACGCCGTACTCCTGGGCGAAGGCCACCACCTCGTCGGCGTCCTTGACCGGGTCGGGGGTGCCGGGCACCAGCGGGGCCTGGGCGCGGGCGGCGATGTGGCGGGCGGTGACCTTGTCGCCCAGGTCGCGGATCGACTGCGGGCTGGGGCCGATCCAGATCAGGCCGGCGTCGATGACCGCCTGGGCGAAGTCGGCGTTCTCGGACAGGAATCCGTAGCCGGGGTGGATGGCGTTGGCGCCGGACTTCTCCGCCGCGTCGAGGATCTTGCCGAAGTCCAGGTAGGACTCCGCGGAGGTTTGACCACCCAGGGCGAATGCCTCGTCGGCCAGGCGCACGTGCGGCGCGTCGGCGTCGGGCTCCGCGTACACCGCCACGCTGGGCAGGCCCGCATCGCGGGCCGCGCGGATCACCCGGACGGCGATCTCACCGCGATTGGCGACGAGCACCTTGGCGATCCTCGAGCTGGCGTGACTAGCCACTTCGCCTCCTGTTTGGCTGGATGTCTCTTCGTCTCTAAGAGATTTTCTTACAAGTCTTGTCCCGGGAAGTTTATGCGCCGCGCCGTAAGCGGCACTACCCGGCTCCGCTCAACCGCTCTCGCGCAGGCGCCTTTTGATGCGGGCGAGCATCGCCGACATGCCGCGCAGCCGCAGCGGGCTGATCAGAGCGGCCAGGCCCAGATCGGTGTAGAAATCCTCGGGCACCGCGAGGATGTCGGCGGCGGGTTGCTCGTCCAGACCGGCGGCCAGGATCGACGCGAATCCCCGGGTGGTGGGCGCCTCGGCGGGCGCGCTGAAGTGCAGCCGCACCCGGTTGCGGTCGCTGGCATCGACGTGCAGGAACAGCGGCGACTGGCATTCGGGCACCGGCTCCATCGCCGTTTCTTCGAGGTCGGAGGGCAGCGCCGGAAGGTCGTTCGCGAATTCCAGCAACAGCGTCAGCTTGTCCTGGCCCTGGACTTCGGCGAAGTCGGACACCACCTCGGCCAGCGGGGCGGGCATGCTCATCAGACTGGAACGGCTCCCGGCTGCTCGCCGGCGACGATGGGCACGCGCACGGTGTTGCCCCACTCGGTCCACGATCCGTCGTAGTTGCGGACCCCGGGCTTGCCCAGCAAGTGCGTGAGCACGAACCAGGTGTGGCTGGACCGCTCGCCGATGCGGCAATAGACGACGGTCTTGTCGTCCGGCTGCAGGAAGCCGTAGAGCTCTTCGAGCTCCTCGCGGCCGCGGAATCGGCCGCTCTCGTCGGCCGCCTTCCCCCACGGGATCGACCGGGCGGTGGGGATGTGCCCGGCCCGCAGCGCGCCCTCCTCCGGGTAGTCGGGCATGTGGGTGCGCTTGCCCGTGTACTCGTCCGGCGAGCGTACGTCGATGAGCGGCTGGGCGCCGAGGATGGCCAGCACGTCGTCCTTGTACGCGCGGATGGGCTCGTCGTTGCGCTGCACGACGGGGTAGCCGCTCGACGTCTCGGTCGGGACGTCCAGGGTGGTGTCGCGGCGCTCGGCCAGCCACAGGTCGCGCCCACCGTTGAGCAGGCGCACGTCGGGGTGGCCGAACAGCGTGAAGACCCACAACGCGTAGGCCGCCCACCAGTTGCTCTTGTCGCCGTAGATCACCACTGTGTCGTCGCGGGCGATGCCCTTGCGGTCCATCAACTCGGCGAACTGCTCGCCGTTGATGTAGTCGCGGACCCGCGGGTCGTTGAGGTCGGTGTGCCAGTCGATCTTGACCGCGCCGGGAATGTGGCCGACGTCGTAGAGCAACACGTCCTCGTCGGACTCGACGATCGCCAGGCCGCGAGTGCCCATGTGGGCGGACAGCCAATCGGCGGTGACCAGTCGTTCGGGGTGGGCGTATTCGGTCAGGGAGGGGTCTGGGTCGGGGGGTAATGACACACCTCAAAGCCTACTCATCACACCATTTCGTCTCCGCCCCAACGTCGACTTGTTGTCGGCGGTTCGTGGGCGGACGGCCCAACAAGTCGACGCTCGGCGTTAGTTACCCGCCCACAGCGCGGCCACGGACAGCCCGGTCCGCCCCAGCAGGGAGCGCAGCAGCGGCAGGCTCACGCCGATCACGTTTGACGGATCGCCGTCGATCCCGTCGACGAACCAGCCGCCCAGCCCGTCAAGGGTGAAGCCTCCTGCCACCTGCAGTGGTTCGCCGTTGGCGACGTAGGCTCGCAGATCAGCGTCGGCTGGCGCGCCGAAATGCACTGTGGTACGGGCTGATTGAACTTCCCGGTGGGTTACCGCGCCGGCACGCAGCCGCAGCAGGCAGTGCCCGGTGTGCAGCCGGCCCGACCGACCGCCGATCAGCCGCCACTGGCTCAGGGCGGCGTCGGCCGATCCCGGCTTACCGCACAGGCGTCCGTCGATGCAGAGCATCGAATCACAGCCGAGGACAACGCAGTCCGACGCGATGGTGCCATCGAGCCTGCCCGCGACGTCTTCGGCCTTGGCCGCGGCCAGCGCGCAGACCACCTCGTCCGGCGAAGCGTCGGGCCCCAGGCCCGCGGCGATCAGATCCTCGTCGACCCCGGACACCACCACCACCGGTTCGATGCCGGCCTGGCGCAGCACCTTGAGGCGGCCGGGTGAGGCCGACCCCAGCACCAGCCGGGTCACTGCCTCATGTGCGTCATTTGCTGCATGGTGAGCCGCTGGAAGTTCGACATCGCGTAGCGCAGCCGGTCGACCGCGAGCCCCCAGCGGGTGTGCTCGGGCTGGATGGGTTCGGGGGAGGCGGCGCCCACGCCGCCGAGCACGACCATCAGCGCGGCCAGCTCCGCGTCGGTGGGACGGCCCTTGAGGATGTGAATGTGCGGCTCGTGCGGCTGTTGCGCCTGCTCGTCTGTCATAGCGGAATGTTCCCGTGCTTCTTGGGCGGCAGGTGGGAGATCTTGCGTTCCAGCAAGCGCAGCGCGGTGCCGATGTAGCCGCGGGTGTACGACGGCGGGATCACCGCGTCGACGTATCCCCGCTCGGCCGCGACGTACGGGTTGACCAGCGTGTCCTCGTACTCCTGCTGCAACTGCAGCCGCAGCGCGTCCACGTCCTCGCCGTTCTTGGCGGCCTCGGCCAGCTGTTGGCGGTACACGAAGCCGACCGCGCCGGAGGCGCCCATCACCGCGATCTGGGCGGTCGGCCAGGCCAGGTTGACGTCGCAGCCCATGTCCTTGGAGCCCATGACGCAGTAGGCGCCGCCGTAGGCCTTGCGGGTGATGACGGTGATCTTGGGTACGGTCGCCTCGCCGTAGGCGAACAGCAGCTTGGCGCCGCGGCGGATGATGCCGTTGTACTCCTGGCCGGTGCCCGGCAGGAAGCCCGGAACGTCGACCAGCATGACGATCGGGATGTTGAAGCAGTCGCAGGTGCGCACGAACCGGGCGGCTTTCTCCGAGGCGTTGATGTCCAGGCAGCCGGCGAACTGGGTGGGCTGGTTGGCCACGATCCCGACCGGCCGGCCGTCGACACGGCCGAATCCGACGACGATGTTCTGCGCGTAACCGCCCTGGACCTCCAAGAATTCGTCATCGTCGAGAATCCGGGTGATGACCTCGTGCATGTCGTAGGGCTGGTTGGGCGAGTCCGGGATCAGCGTGTCCAGCTCGAGGTCCTCGTCGGTGAGGTTGTCCTCGATAGGCCCTGCCGGGGCCTCCGCTTGGTAGCGGGGGGCGTCGGTGGCGTTGTTGGGTGGGAGGTAGCTCAGCAGGTCGCGGACCCAGTCGAAGGCGTCCTGCTCGCCGGAGGCGACGTAGTGCAACGTGCCCGACTTGGCCATGTGGGTGTGGGCGCCGCCGAGTTCCTCCATGGTGACGTCCTCGCCGGTCACCGTCTTGATGACGTCGGGGCCGGTGATGAACATCTGGCTGGTCTGGTCGACCATGATGACGAAGTCGGTCAGGGCGGGGGAGTAGACGTGGCCACCCGCGGCCGCGCCCATGATGAGCGAGATCTGCGGGACGACCCCGGACGCCAGGATGTTGTTGCGGAAGATCCGGCTGTAGAGGCCGAGCGAGACGACGCCCTCCTGGATGCGCGCGCCGGCGCCGTCGTTGATGCCGATCAGGGGGCGGCCGGTCTTGATCGCCAGTTCCTGGACCTTGACGATCTTCTCGCCGTACACCTCGCCGAGGCTGCCGCCGAACACCGTGGCGTCCTGGCTGAAGATGCACACGTCGCGGCCGTCGATGGTGCCGTAGCCGGTGACGACGCCGTCGCCGAGCGGGCGGTTGGATTCCAGGCCGAAGTTGCTGCTGCGGTGCCTGGCCAGGGCGTCGAGTTCGACGAACGAATCCTCGTCCAGGAGCGCGTAGATGCGCTCGCGGGCGGTCAGCTTGCCCTTGGCGTGCACCTTCTCGACGGCGGTCTCACCGACCGGATGCAGTGACTGTTCGCGCCGCTTGTGCAGTTCGGCCAGCTTGCCCGCGGTGGTGTGGATGTCGATGGTGTGTTCGCTGGACCGCTCTGCGGAATGGTCCGAGCGGGAGGTAACGCTTGTCATGGAACTCGATGCTATCGGCAGCCCCCGCGGCGGTGTTTAGGCTGGGCTCGAAAGGAGATGCGAGTTGGACCGGGATCAGCTCAGGACGCCACTGGACGCCGCCGCGCTGCGCGCCGAGCTGATCGGGACCGGGCTGGGCTGGCGCCAGCTCGACGTCGTCGAGCGCACCGGCTCCACCAACGCCGACCTGTTGGCGCGCGCCGCGGCGGGGACCGACGTCGCCGGGGGGGTGCTGATCGCCGAGCACCAGACGGCCGGCCGCGGGCGCCACGGACGCGGATGGACGGCCAGCCCGCGCGCCCAGATCACGATGTCGGTGGGCGTCAGCGTCGTCGACGTGCCGACCGAGGGGTGGGGCTGGCTGTCGCTGGCCGCCGGCGTGGCGATCGTCGACGCGGTGTTGGCCGTGACCGGGGTGCGGGCGGGCCTCAAGTGGCCCAACGACGTGCTGGCCGGTCCGCCGGAGTCCCCGGGCAAGCTGGCGGGCATCCTCGCCGAGGTGGCCCGCCCGGTCGTGGTCATTGGCTTGGGGCTCAACGTGACTCAGGCTCCCGAGGAGGTGGACGGGCCCGGCGCCACCTCGCTGTTCGACCTCGGCGTGTCCGAGCCCGATCGCGGCCGGCTGGTCTGCGCGGTGCTGACGGAGCTCGGCAGGCGCATCGTGGCCTGGCGGGCCGCGCGCGGGGCCGACTGGGCGCTGGCCGCCGACTACCGGGCGCGCAGCCTGACCATCGGCCACGCCGTGCGCGCCCAGCTGCCCGGCGGCAAGGAGGTCGTCGGCACCGCGACCGCCGTCGACGACCAGGGCAGGTTGTGTCTGGAGGCGGGCGGCCAATCCGTCGTGGTTTCGGCCGGTGACGTGGTGCATTTGCGGTAGCTTCGGGCACGTGAGCTATCCGGACAATGCCCTGGCCGCCGGCGAGCAGATCGTCCTGCACCGCCACCCACACTGGAAGCGCTTGATCTGGCCCGTCGTGGTTCTCGTCCTGGCGACCGCGCTGGCCGCGTTCGGTTCCGGTTACCTCAACTCGACGCACTGGGAGCAGGTCGCCAAGAACATCATCTACGGCGTCATCTGGGGGGTCTGGCTGGTGATCGTCGGCTGGCTCACGCTGTGGCCGTTGCTGGGCTGGCTGACCACACATTTCGTCGTCACCAACCGCCGGGTGATGTTTCGGCACGGGGTGCTGACGCGCAGCGGGATCGACATCCCGCTGGCGCGCATCAACAGCGTGGAGTTCCGGGACCGGTTGTCGGAGCGAATGTTTCGCACCGGAACGCTGATCATCGAGTCGGCGTCACAGGACCCGTTGGAGTTCTACAACATTCCGCGCCTGCGCGAGGTGCACGCGCTGCTGTATCACGAGGTTTTCGACACCCTGGGTTCCGAGGAGTCGCCGAGCTGACCGAACCGGCTCGCTTTTTTCCGCCAGGATCGCAACAGGGTGACGTTGCCGTCGTCCAAGCCGCCCTCGTAGGCGTCCTCCAAGACCTCCGCGAAGCCGCCGGCGGTAAGCGCGGATTCCAGCGCCTTGTCGGGGTTGCGGGCGAACTCGTCGGGGAACACCCAGCGCCGGAAGGCCCAGAAGCGGAACGCCATCTGCAGCAGGTTGCCGATGATGTAGGCCGAGATGAAGTCGGTGATGTTCTCCATAGTCAGCGACACCGCAGGCACCCGCAGCTGCAGGACGTAATGGGAGAACCACAGCGGCGCCATGGAGAGCAGCACCCCCACGCCGCTGAAGGCGAAGAACAGCAACGCCTCGTGATGGCGCTCGCGGCCCCCGCGGTCGCGGAAGCTCCACTCCCGGTTCAAGACGTAGGAGGCGATGACCGCCACGATGCCCGAGATCACCTTGGCGGTTACCGGCTTGGGTTCGAGGATGGTCAGCTTCAAGGTGTAGAAAATTGCCGAGTCGATGATGAACGTGGTGCCGCCGACGATCGCGAATTTGATCAGCTCATGATGGCGTAGCAAATACGGCTGAATGACCCCGGGCAGGCGCGTAATTACGGCATCGGCGAAGGACACAACACGTCAGTGTACGGATGGACGCGAAAACGACGCAAAATGTCACAAAACGATTCCCGTCTCGGCCGGTCAACACGCCTTCACCGGGGCTTCAACACCGGACCGTGCGCCGTGACACCATGATGGCCGTGCCGAGTACGCGCTCACCGAAGGCCACCCCCTCCCCCGCAAGCGGGAGGTGCCCCCAGGTCGCAATGGTCGGCGGCGGTCAGCTTGCCCGCATGACCCATCAGGCCGCGATCGCGCTGGGGCAGACGCTGCGGGTGCTGGCGACCGCCGCCGACGAGTCTGCCGCGCAGGTCACCCCGGACGTGGTGATCGGCTCGCACACCGATCTCGAGGACCTGCGCCGGGTCGCGGCCGGGGCCGACGTGCTGACCTTCGACCACGAGCACGTGCCGACCGAGCTGCTGGAGAAGCTGGTCGCCGAGGGCGTCAACGTGGCACCGCCGCCGCGGGCCCTGGTGCATGCCCAGGACAAGCTCGTCATGCGCCGGCGCCTCGAGGCGCTGGGTGCCCGGGTGCCGCGTTACGCCGCGATCGGCAGCCTCGACGACCTGGACGCCTTCGCCGCTGGGGTCGACGGCCCGGTCGTGGTCAAGGCGGTCCGCGGCGGTTACGACGGCCGGGGCGTGCGGATGGCGCCTGATCCGACGCGGGCGCGCGAGATCGCCGGCGAGTTCCTCGCGGCCGGGGTGCCGGTGCTGGTCGAGGAGCGGGTGGAATTGCGCCGCGAACTCTCGGCGCTGGTGGCGCGCTCGCCGTTCGGCCAGGGGGCGGCCTGGCCGGTCGTGGAGACGGTGCAGCGGGACGGGATCTGCGTGCAGGTGATCGCGCCCGCGCCGGACTTGCCCGACGATGTGGCGTCGGCGGCCCAGCAGCTGGCGTTGCGGTTGGCCGCCGAACTGGGCGTCGTCGGCGTGCTGGCGGTCGAGCTGTTCGAGAAGACGGATGGTGCGCTGCTCGTCAACGAGCTCGCGATGCGGCCACACAACTCCGGGCACTGGACCATGGACGGGGCGCGCACCAGCCAGTTCGAACAGCACCTGCGCGCGGTGCTGGACTACCCGCTCGGTGACACCGACGCCATCGCGCCGGTGACCGTGATGGCGAACGTGCTGGGCGCCCCGCAGCCGCCTGTGATGACCATCGATGAGCGCCTGCACCACTTGCTCGCGCGGATGCCCGACGCCCGGGTTCACCTGTACGGCAAGGCCGAACGACCCGGCCGCAAGGTCGGGCACATCAACTTTCTGGGCGCGGACCTCACGGAGCTGGCCACGCTGCGTGGACGCGCCGAGCTGGCGGCACACTGGTTGTCACACGGGCAGTGGACGGACGGATGGGACCCACATGGCTGAGCAGTCCAGACGGGCCAAATCGCGCGTCGGCGTCATCATGGGCAGCGACAGCGACTGGTCGGTGATGGCCGACGCCGCCGAGGCGCTGGCCGAGTTCGACATCCCGGCCGAGGTCCGGGTGGTCTCGGCGCACCGCACGCCGCAGGTGATGTTCGACTACGCCCGCACCGCGGCCGAGCGCGGCCTGGAGGTGATCATCGCCGGCGCCGGCGGCGCCGCCCATCTGCCCGGAATGGTCGCCTCCGCGACGCCGCTGCCGGTGATCGGGGTGCCGGTGCCGCTGGCCCGGCTGGACGGCCTCGACTCCCTGCTGTCGATCGTGCAGATGCCGGCCGGTGTTCCGGTGGCCACCGTCTCCATCGGCGGCGCCCGCAACGCGGGCCTGCTCGCGGTGCGCATCCTGGCCTCTTCGGACGCGGCGCTGCGGGCGCGGATCGTCGCTTTCAACGAGCAGCTGGCCGAGACCGTGCACGCCAAGGATGCGGCGCTGCAGGAGCGTCAGGGTAAAGTTACCGGCCAGTAGCCGGACGACGATGGGCCGCGTGGCCCGAGGAGGAGCCGGCAGTCCGGCAGAGTGCAAGGAGGCCGAAAGATGGCTGGATGGGCCGGAAACCCGTCGTTTGATTTGTTCCAACTGCCCGAGGAGCACCGGGAGCTGCGGGCGGCGATCCGCGCGTTGGCGGAGAAGGAGATCGCCCCGCACGCGGCCGACGTGGACGAGAACGCCCGGTTCCCGCAGGAGGCGCTGGAAGCGCTGAACGCCTCGGGCTTCAACGCCGTGCACGTGCCGGAGGAGTACGGCGGGCAGGGCGCGGACTCCGTGGCGGCGTGCATCGTGATCGAAGAGGTCGCCCGGGTGGACGCTTCGGCGTCGCTGATTCCGGCGGTGAACAAGCTGGGCACCATGGGCCTGATCCTGCGCGGCTCCGAGGAGCTGAAGAAGCAGGTGCTGCCCTCCCTCGCCGACGGCAGCGCGATGGCGTCCTACGCGCTGTCCGAGCGCGAGGCCGGCAGCGACGCGGCGTCGATGCGGACCCGCGCCAAGGCCGACGGCGACGACTGGATCCTCAACGGCGCCAAATGCTGGATCACCAACGGCGGCAAGTCGAGCTGGTACACGGTGATGGCAGTGACCGACCCGGACAAGGGCGCCAACGGCATCTCGTCGTTCATGGTGCACAAGGACGACGAGGGATTCAGCGTCGGTCCCAAGGAACGCAAGCTCGGGATCAAGGGCTCGCCGACCACCGAGCTGTACTTCGAGAACTGCCGCATCCCGGGCGACCGGATCATCGGCGAGCCCGGCACCGGCTTCAAGACCGCGCTGGCCACGCTGGACCATACCCGCCCCACCATCGGCGCCCAGGCCGTCGGCATCGCGCAGGGCGCGGTGGACGCCGCGATCGCCTACACCAAGGACCGGAAGCAGTTCGGGGAGTCGATCAGCAGCTTCCAGGCCGTGCAGTTCATGTTGGCCGACATGGCGATGAAGGTCGAAGCCGCGCGGATGTTGGTGTACCAGGCGGCGGCCCGCGCGGAGCGCGGAGAATCCAACCTCGGCTTCATCTCCGCCGCGTCGAAGTGCTTCGCCTCCGACGTCGCGATGGACGTGACCACCGACGCCGTGCAACTCTTCGGCGGCGCCGGCTACACCACCGACTTCCCGGTCGAGCGGATGATGCGCGACGCCAAGATCACCCAGATCTACGAGGGCACCAACCAGATTCAGCGGGTGGTGATGTCGCGGGCGCTCTTGCGCTGATTAGGATTTCCCACGGCAACCATTCGGGCTGTAGGGGGTCCCAGTGCAAAGCGTGGCTTCCGGTGGGCGCCGACCCGCGGCCGGGAATTGATGCCCGTGCGTTCTTCAGTCACCCCGGCGGCGCAGTGGCAGTCGTTGTCGTTGCTGTTGGTCGAGGACGACCGCGCGGACGCGGTGCTCGTGGAAGACCTGATCGCGGACGCGGTCGCCGACATCCGGGTGATCTGGGCGCGGTCGATGGCGCACGCGGAGCGCGAGCTCGCATCGGCCCGGCCCGATTGCGTGCTGCTGGACCTGAACCTGCCCGACGCCAGCGGGATGGACGCCCTCGACCGCATCGCCAGGCGCGACGCCACCGTTCCCATCGTGGTGCTGACCGGGCTGAACGACGAATACTTCGGGGCTTCCGCGGTCGCCGCCGGGGCGCAGGACTACCTCGTCAAGGGGCGCGTCGAACCCGAAATGCTGCGGCGCGCGCTGCTTTACGCGATCGAGCGCAAACGGGCCGAGCTCATTTCCGCCGACCTGCACGCCAGCCGGCTTCGGGCCCGCGAGAACGCGCTGCTGGAACGCGGTTTGTTGCCCTCTCCGCTGCTCCTCGACGAACCCGGCGTTGACATCGTCGCCCGGTACCGGCCGAGCCGTGAGGACGCGCTGTTGTGCGGGGACTTCTACGACGTCATCCAGACGACCGACCGCGTCGTCCACGTCCTGATCGGCGACGTCGCCGGCCACGGACCCCACGAGGCGGCCCTGGGCGCGGCGTTGCGCATCGCGTTTCGCGCGCTCACCTTCGCCGGCGTGCACGGGGTCGAACTGCTGCAGCAGCTCGAGCGCGTCCTGCAGTCCGAACGAACCGGCATCGGGATCTTCGCGACGGTGCTCAGCCTGCAAATCCACCCCGATGGCACGGGCATCACCGCCATCCGCGCGGGGCATCCCGGCATGTTGCTGCAAAGCGGCGCCGGGGTGGAGTGGATCGAGCCGCCGGCCGGGCCTGCGCTGGGCCTGCGCAACGACGACTGGCCGCAGCACGAGCTGCAATTGCCCGCGGGCCAGGGACTGCTGCTGCTGACCGACGGGCTCTTCGAGGGATATTCGGGGCAGGGCGCCCGACGCCTCGGGGAGGACGGCCTGCTCGCGCTGGCCCGGACGCACGCGCATCTGCCCGGTCTTCAGTTCGTCGACGCGCTCATCGACGGCGCCCAGGAACTCGCCCAGCCGCGCGGCGGGCTCACCGATGACATCGCCGTGCTGCGCGTCGAGCGGACGACGCGGTGACCCCCGCCTTCCGCCCGCCGCGCCTGTCGCAGCTCACCGTGCGTGGCTGGCAGGCGCTGCTGCTGTCGACCATGGGCGTGATGGTGCTCGCGGGTGCGGTGATCGGTGGACTGTTGCTGCACCGCACCGACGAGATCTCACGCGGACTGACCGACGACACCCAGCCGGCGCGGGTGGCGGCCTTTCAGCTGCAGTCGGCGTTGCGGGACCAGGAAACGGGCGTCCGTGGCTACCTGATCACCGCGGATCGGCAGTTCCTCACCCCCTATTACGACGGCGAACACGCCGAACAGGAGGCGGCCGACGACATCCGGCGACGGTTGGGTCAGCGCGCGGACCTGATCGCCGACCTGGACGCGATCGAGAAGGCCGCCGCCAACTGGCGGACGAACTATGCCGAGCCGGCGATCGCGAGCGTGGCCCCGGACTCCAGGAATGTCACGAACCGACCCGCGACGGAACGGGGCAAGGCCGAATTCGACCACCTGCGCGCGCTTTTCGACAGGCAGAACGCCAACGTGGCCGCGGCCTCGGCGAGTGCGGCCGACGATATCCAGCACACCGATGCCTGGCGGGACAGGGTACTTGGGGCGATGGTGCTGCTGTTCTTCGGCACGGCCGCCTCGCTTGGGCTCTTGATGCGCGACGCGGTCACCCTCCCGCTGGCGGCGTTGGCCGCGGCGTGCCGGCGCATCACGATGGGCAACTTCGGTGAGACCATCGCACCTCCCAGACGGCCCAAGGACATTCGGGGCATGGCGATCGACGTCGAGAACATGCGGAAGCGGATCGTCGAGGAGCTCGACGTATCGCATTCGGCCCGAACGCTTTTGGATGAGCAGGCCCTTGAATTGCGGCGTTCGAACGCCGAACTCGAGCAGTTTGCCTACGTCGCGTCGCACGACCTGCAGGAACCGCTGCGCAAGGTGGCCTCGTTCTGCCAGCTACTCGAAAAGCGTTACGGCGACAAGCTCGACGAGCGCGGAATCGAATACATCGGATTCGTGGTCGACGGGGCCAAGCGCATGCAGGTGCTGATCAACGACCTGCTCACCTTCTCCCGCGTCGGTCGGGTCGGCACCCCGCAAACCGAGGTCGACCTCGGCACGGCGCTGGACGCCGGCCTGACGAACCTCGCTGCCGCCCTCGAGGAGGCGGATGCCGAGATCGTGCATCCGCGGCAGCCGCTGCCGCGGATCATCGGGGATCCCACGCTGCTGACCATGCTGTGGCAGAACCTGATCGGCAACGCCGTGAAGTTCCGGCACAAGGACCGCCGCCCCCGCGTCGTCATCGACTGCGAACGGCGCACCGGCGATCACGACGAGTGGCTATTGTCCGTGTCGGACAACGGCATTGGCATCGCGGAAGAATTCGCCGAGAAGGTCTTCGTCATCTTCCAGCGGCTGCACGGCCGGGAGGTGTACTCCGGAACGGGCGTCGGCCTCGCGTTGTGCAAGAAGATCGTCGAGCAGCACGGCGGCGCCATCTGGGTCGACACGTCCTACACCGACGGAACGCGGCTGCAGTTCGCCCTGCCCATTCCCACGGAAGGAGGCCACGATGACGTCGGCCGGTAGAGCAATCGAAATCCTGCTCGTCGAGGACGATCCGGGCGACGAGCTCATCACTCGAGAAGCGTTCGAGCACAACAAGCTCAAGAACAATCTGCACGTCGCACACGACGGGGAGGAGGGCTTGGACTTCCTCTACCGGCGCGGCCGATTTCAGGACGCGCCGCGCCCGCCGAAATACGACGGCCGGCAGCTGCTGGAGAAGGTCAAGTCCGACCCGGACCTGGCCCGCATACCGGTCGTCGTGCTCACCACCTCCTCGGCGGAGCAGGAGATCCTGCGCAGCTACCAACTGCACGCCAACGCCTACGTCACCAAGCCGGTCGACCTCGACCAGTTCATGAGCGCCGTCCGGCAGATCGACGAGTTCTTCGTTCAGGTCGTGCGGCTCCCGGGTCTGTAGGCGGCGGGCCGGTTTATGACGCGGGCTCCGGCGCGGTGAGAAACTCCTCGTTGTGCTGGCCCACGGCGGGTGGGGGATCGGTGGCCGCGGCGTCGAAGCTCGAGTAGCGCGCCGGCATGCGGACGACCGTGATGGCGTTATCGTCGCTGTCGCCGCCGCCAATCCGAAGGGCGAGCTCGTTCTCGGCGAACAGCGGCGTGCTGACGACCTGCTTCCAGGTGTAGGCGTGACAGGCCATCAGGCCGCCTTCCTGCAGCAGCTCGACCCATTCGGCCGCGGTCTTGGCCGCCAGCGCCGCCTGAAGCTCCTCGGTCAGCTCCGGGTAATTGAGCGCCCGCGCGCGCTGGTCGATGAACCGCCCGTCGGTCAGCAGGTCCGGGCGGCCGATGATCTCGCACAGCTTCGCCCAGTGCTTGGGCACGTACGCGCTGATCACGAGGTAGCCGTCGGCGGCTTTGAACGCGTCCGATGGCTGGGTGGCGAAGCCGACTCCCTTGCGCTTCTTGGCATTTGGCTCTGCGTCCGGTTTGGGGGCCTCGCTCGGCTTGTTGAGGTGGATGGTGAGCTGGCTGGCCTGCAGCCCGACGGCGACGTCGTACATCGCGACCCGGACGACGTCGGCCACCCCGTGGCGCTCGCGGTTGAGCAGCGCGGCCAGCACCGCCTGGGCCAGCACGTGACCGCTCGCGGCGTCGACGAGCTGGAACGGGATGATCTGCGGTTTGCCGGTCGGCGTGGGCATCCCGGTGGTCATGCCCGACTCGGCGGCGACCATCAGGTCGACGCCCGGTCTGCTGCCGTGCGGGCCGTTCCCGCCGTAGGCCGACAGCCGCGCGTAGATCAGCTTGGGGTTCCGCGACCGCAGCTCGTCGGGGCCCAGGCCCATCCGTTCCATGACCCCGGGCCGAAACCCTTCCAGCACAACGTCGGCGGTGTCGACGAGCCGCAGGATCTGCTGTTTGCTCTCGTCGCTGGTCAGGTCCACCGCCACGGACTTCTTGCCCCGGTTGTGGGGCAGAAACAGCGTGGGCAGCGGTGGCCGTCCCGGCAGGACCGCGGTGATGTGCCGGGCCGCCTCGCCGCCGGGCGCCTCGACCTTGATCACGTCGGCGCCCAGGTCGGCCAGCACCTGTCCGGCCAGCGGCCCGGCGATGTTCTGGGTGAAGTCGAGCACCCGGAACCCGTCAAGTGGTTTGGCGGGCTTGCTGTCTGGCATGTGCGGCCTTTCTCTAAGTTGCCCGGCGCAGCACCGCGGTGCAGTAGTAGTTGTTGGAGAAGGGCGCGTCGGATTCGCTCGACTGCAGCGGTAATCCGTTGTCGCGCAACATCTGGTTCAGTGGTGTGCGCGCCGGGTCCCAGCCGCGGTGCTCAAGGTACGTCGCCACGTCGTTGCGTTCGCCGGGGAAGCCGAGGTTTTGCAGCTCGACGTCGAGACCGTTGTCCTGCCACTTCTGGGTGGCTGCGTTCAGCGCCTGCAGATTGGCCCCGGAATTTCCGAAGACCTCGGCCACCAGCCTGCTGCCGTCGGCGCTGAGCGCGGTGACGTTGTCCAGCAACCGATCCTGCGCGTCGGCCGGCAGGAAGCCGAGCAGACCCTCGGCGGCCCACGCGGCCGGGCGGCCGGTGTCGAACCCGGCCTGTCGCAACGCCGACGGCCAGTCGTGGCGGAGGTCGATCGGCGCGGCCCGCACGTCGGCGGTGGGCTTGGCGCCGAGTTCGGCGATCGTGGCGGCCTTGAACTCGATGACCCGCGGCTGGTCGATCTCGAACACCGTCGTGCCCGGCGCCCACGACAGCCGGTACGCGCGCGCGTCCAGACCCGAGGCCAGGATGACCACCTGGCGGATGCCCGCGTTGCCCGCCTGGGAGAAGAACGCGTCGATGTAGCGGGTGCGGGCCGCCTGGATGTCGGTCATGCGCTGCATGCCCCACGGGGCGCCCGGCACGTCGACGTCGGCGGAGTCGAGCTCGCCGCTGGCCCACCGGGTGAAGAAGTCGACGCCGACGGCGCGCACCAGCGGCTCGGCGAACCGGTCGTCGATGAGCGCATCGCGGGTCGCCCGGGCGCGTCCCGCGGCCACCATGGTGGCGGTGGCTCCCACGCTCGTCGCCAGGTCCCAGGTGTCGTTGTCGCTGCGCGCCATGTCGTCCCTTCTGCCCTCCACTGGTTAGCCGGAATAACGATACGATCTCCGGCCGGTCGGGCGTCGGGCGCGGTGGCCGCTCGGCCTCTAGCATCGCCGGATGGACACGATGACGATCGCCGAGCTGGCGCCGGTCTCACCCGACGTCGCGTGGCGGGCCGGCGCGCAATGGGCGCGGCGGCTGGCCTGGGTCAGCCTGGCCGTGGTGCTCGTCGAGGGCGCGGTCGGGTTGTGGCAGGGCCTGGCGGTCGGGTCGATCGCGCTGACCGGGTGGGCGCTGGGCGGCGGCGCCGAGGCGTTGGCCAGCGCGATGGTCATCTGGCGGTTCAGCGGCGCGCGGGCGCTCTGTCAGACCGCCGAGCGGCGGGCCCAGCGCGGTGTGGCCGTGTCGTTCTGGCTGACCGCCCCCTACATCGCGGCCGAATCCATCCGCGACCTCACCGACCAGCACCACGCCCAGACCTCGGTGATCGGCATCGGGCTGACGGCCATCGGCCTGGTGCTGATGCCGATCCACGGGCGGGCCAACCACCGACTGGGCGCGCGGCACGGTTCGAAGGCCACCGAGGGCGAAGGCACGCAGAACTTCCTGTGCGCCGCCCAGGCCGGCGGGGTGCTGAGCGGCCTGGCGATCTCGGGGCTTTGGCCCGGCGGCTGGTGGTTGGACCCCGCGTTCGGGCTTGGCATCGCCGC
>NZ_JAOPWB010000352.1 GCF_025965855.1 Mycobacterium sp.
ATCCTTTACGCCCTCATCCGCGACCACCGCACCTGGCAACCCGACTCACCCCCGATCACCACGACCGCGGCTTGACTTTCTCATTGAGAGTCCTCTCTGGCGGGGGATACGAGAGCGGTGCTCTCTATGCCGAACACGCTGCCACAGGCCCCGCCAAAAAGCAAGAGCGGTGATCTCGGTTGTGCCAGACTGGCCGCGTGGGCAAACGCCGGGAATCGCGGGAGCAGATCGAGGCGCGAATCATCGAACTCGGCCGCCGCCAGCTGGTGGACGGCGGCGCCGCCGCGCTATCGGTGCGCGCGATAGCCCGTGACCTCGGCATGGTGTCCTCGGCCGTGTACCGGTACGTGTCCAGCCGCGACGAGCTGCTGACCTTGCTGCTGATTGACGCCTATTCCGACCTGGCCGACACCGTGGACCGGGCCCGCGAGACCGTGGGCGACCTCTGGAGCGACGACGTCATCGCGATCGCGCGGGCGGCGCGGCGGTGGGCCGTGGCCCATCCGGCCCGCTGGGCCCTGCTGTACGGCAGCCCCGTCCCCGGATACCACGCGCCCGCGGCCCGCACGGTCGCGGCCGGCACCCGAGTGGTGGGAGCGATCTTCGACGCCGTGGCCGCCGGGATCGCGACCGGAGACATCCGGTTGACGAATGATGTTGCGCCGCAACCGATGTCGTCGGACTTCGAACGCATTCGCCAGGAGTTTGGGTTTCCGGGCGACGACCAGGTTATCGCCAAGTGCTTCTTGTTGTGGGCGGGCGTGCTGGGCGCCATCAGCCTCGAGGTGTTCGGGCAGTACGGCGCCGATACCCTGACCGATCCCGCGGCGGTCTTCGACACCCAGCTGCGGTTGCTGGTGGACGTGCTGAGCCAGCACGGATAGCTGGCGAATTAGAACGTGTTCATCGGGCTTTTGCGCGACGGACGCGGGCGCTCGCGGCAAAGCCTTCTTGGCCCTTTCTGACGGCCAGCCGACTGGGCTATCCTGCGAGACGATGACCCTTCCCACTCAATCGCCGACACAGATCGCCTGGGTCACCCCGGACCTGGATGCCACCGAAACCGCCCTCACCGGCCTATTAGGCGTTCGGAAGTGGGTGCGGATACCCGACGTGCACTTTGCCCCGGACACTTGCAGCTACCTTGGCAAGCCGGCCGATTTCGTCGCCAGCATCTCGCTGAGCTACCTCGGCGACATGCAGTTGGAGCTGATCTCGCCGGTCCGTGGGGAGAACATCTATAGCGACTTTCTGCGGGAATCGGGGCCCGGTCTGCACCACATCTGCACGGAGGCGCCCAGCCCCGAACGATTCGACGCGGCGTTGGCGCAGGCCGCTGAGCAGGGGGCCCCGGTTGTGCAGCGGGGCGTGATGCCCGGCGGCATCCAGTTCGCCTATGTGTCGGCGCGCCAAGCGGGGGTGCCGTTTCTGGAAATCGCCTACGTCTCGCCCGAGATGAGGGCGTTCTACGACTACATCAAACAGGAGCAGCGGTGAGCCGCGCCAGCGACGATGCAGTGGGGGCACCCCCAGCCGCGCAGCGGCGAGGGGGACGCAGCGATGTGGGGGTACCTCCCGCTTGCGGGGGAGAGGAGTGGCTCCAATGAGCACCGAGATCCCAGCAACGGTCAACGCGGACACGGCGGCGTCCTGGTCGGATGAGGTCGACGTGGTGGTGATCGGTTTCGGCATCGGCGGCGGGTGCGCGGCGGTGAGTGCGGCGGCCGCCGGCGCGCGGGTGCTGGTGCTCGAGCGCGCGGCCGTGGCGGGGGGCACCACTTCCCTTGCGGGAGGCCACTTTTACCTCGGCGGCGGGACCGCAGTCCAGCAGGCGACCGGCCACCCCGACTCGCCGGAGGAGATGTACAAGTACCTCGTCGCCGTGTCACGGCAGCCGGACCACGCCAAGATTCGTGCCTATTGCGAGGGCAGCGTCGAGCATTTCGATTGGCTGGAAGACTTGGGTTTTCAGTTCGAGCGCAGCTACTTCCCGGGCAAGGCCGTGATCCAGCCCAACACCGAGGGGCTGATGTTCACCGGCAACGAGAAGGTGTGGCCCTTCCTGGAGAAGGCGGTTCCCGCGCCGCGCGGCCACAAGGTGCCCGTGCCCGGCGACACCGGCGGCGCCAGCATGGTGATCGACCTGCTCCTCAAGCGCGCGACGAGCCTCGGCGTGCAGGTCCGCTACGAGACGGCGGCCACCCAGCTCGTCGTGGATAGTTCGGGCGCTGAGACCCGCGTGACCGGCGTGCTGTGGAAGCACTTCGCCGAAACCGGTGCGATCAAGGCAAAGTCGGTGATCATCGCTGCCGGGGGGTTCGTGATGAATCCGGAGATGGTAGCCAGGTACACCCCGAAGCTCGGCGAGAAGCCTTTCGTGCTCGGCAACACCTATGACGACGGCCTGGGCATCCGGATGGGCGTCTCCGCGGGCGGCGCCACCCAGCACATGGACCAGATCTTCATCACCGCGCCGCCGTACCCGCCGTCGATCCTGCTCACCGGGATCATCGTGAACAAGCTCGGGCAGCGGTTCGTCGCCGAAGACTCATACCATTCCAGGACCGCCGGGTTCATCATGGATCAGCCGGACAGCGCGGCGTACTTGATCGTCGACGAGGCGCATCTGGAGCATCCCAAGATGCCGCTGGTGCCGCTGATCGACGGCTGGGAGACCGTGCCCGAGATGGAAGCCGCGCTCGGCATCCCGCAGGGCAATCTGGTCGCGACGCTGGACCGCTACAACGCCCATGCCGCGCGCGGCGAGGACCCCGATTTTCACAAGCAACCGGAATTCCTTGCGCCGCAAGACAAAGGGCCATGGGGCGCGTTCGACCTGTCACTGGGTAAGGCGATGTACGCCGGCTTCACCGTCGGCGGACTGGCCACATCCGTGGACGGGCAGGTGCTGCGCCAGGACGGGTTGCCGGTGCCCGGCTTGTATGCGGTGGGGGCGTGCGCCTCCAACATCGCCCAGGACGGCAAGGGTTATGCCAGCGGAACGCAGCTGGGGGAGGGTTCGTTCTTCGGTCGCCTCGCCGGCGCGCACGCGGCCCACAGCACCGGGGGCGCGTAGGCGCGGCCGTGACCGGCGTGGCGCACCGAGGCTGTAATTTTGCCGCAAAAGTGCGAGTAAACCTCCGCGGATTTACAGCCTCGCGACGCTCGGGGGCAACCCCGGCCGCAAACCGCTAAACCTGCGCGGGCTCCTTCTTCACGGGGCCGAGCCGCCACTGGCCGCCGCCAAGCAAATGCAGCTCGTGGGCATGGTGCTGCTCGACGGCGCGGCGGTGGCTGACGCTGACCACGACGCAGTCGGGCAGTTCGCTGCGCAGCATCTGGTAGAGCGCGAATTCCAATCCCTCGTCGAGCGCGGACGTGGCCTCGTCGAGGAAGACCGCCTTGGGCTTGGTGAGCAGGATGCGAGCGAAGGCGACGCGCTGCTGCTCGCCGGGGGAGAGCACCTTGGCCCAGTCCCGTTCTTCGTCGAGGCGATCGCAGAGCGGCGCCAGCGCCACCTTCGTCAGCGTGTCCCGCAGGGTGTCGTCGGCGATCTCGTCGGGCGAATTCGGGTAGCACACCACGCCCCGCAGGCTGCCCAGCGGCACGTACGGCATTTGCGACAAGAACATCGTCGCGTTTTCGCCGTCGGGGCGGCACAACGTTCCCGAGGCATACGGCCACAATTCGGCCAGGCTGCGCAGCAGCGTCGTCTTACCGGCGCCCGAGCGCCCAGTGATCACCAGGGTGTCGCCGGTGTCCAGCTGCACGTCAAGCGAGTCGATCAACTGGTCACCCGCGGGCGTGCGCACCTCGACGTTGGCGAGCTCGACGGCCACCTCCTCGCTCGGCTTGACCAACAGCGTCGGCAGCGCACGGCCCCGGGCGTTGGCGTCGACGAGACCGTGCAACCGGATGATCGCGGCGCGGAAGGACGCGAACGCGTCGTAGTTGTTGCGGAAGAACGACAGCGAGTCATGAATGTTGCCGAACGCCGTCGCCGTCTGGCCCACATCGCCGAAGTCGATTTGGCCGGCGAACAACCGCGGCGCCTGAATTACCCAGGGCAACGGGACGATGGTCTGTGACACCGACCAGTTCCACCCGTTGAAGATGATGGTTCGGCGGACGAACTTGCGGTAGTTGGCGATGATCGGTCTGAAGCGCCCCCACAACTGCGCGCGTTCGACCCGCTCGCCCCGATAGAAGCCCACCGCCTCGGCCGCGTCGCGCAACCGCACCAGGGCATAACGAAACGCGGCGTTGAGCTTCTCGTTGTTGAAGCTCAGCGAGATCAGGGGGCGCCCCAGCCACACCGCCACCACCGTCGCGATCAGCACATAAACGAGAACGGTCCAAAACATGGCCCGCGGCAACGTGAAGCCGAAGAGGTTCAGCTCGCCGGACAGGTTCCACAGGATGGCGGCAAACGAAATCACCGAGGCCACCGCGTTGACGGCACCGAACAGCAGGGTGCTCCCCGTGCCGTTGGAAGGGATGTTCGGGGTGCCGCCGGAGTTGGCGGTAAAGATGTCGACGTCCTGCTGGATGCGCTGGTCCGGGTTGTCAATGGTGTTGTCGATGAACAGATCCCGGTAGTAAGCCCTGCCGTCCAGCCAGTCGTCGGTGAGGTGGGCGGTCAGCCACATGCGCCAGGCGATGATGAATCGCTGCGTCAGATAGACGTCCGCGGCGAACCGGATGACATACAGCGCCGCCAGCACCACGAAAATCCCGATGGACATCCAAAAGCCGTGAATCCCAGAGTTTTTGACGGCGTCATTGCCCGCCGCGATGCCCTGCACCGCCTTCTGAACCGACGTGTACAAGTCGTTGCCCTGGTAACTGAGTAGCACGGTGAGGCGCACCGCGAGGAGCACCGACAGCAACAGCACCGCGAGACCCAGCCACGCCTTGACGCTCGCCGCGCCGACGAAGTATCCGCGCGTGATCCGCCAGAACTGCTGGCCCCAGGGTGTCAGGTACCTGAACGCAATGAGCACGGCCAGCAGGCAGACCGCGCCGACGGCCCACGCCATGGCGATCCACCGCACGGAATCAACGAGTGCCGTCGACCAGTCGATCGACGGCTTGAACGGCGTGGGGCCCAACTTCGACGTCTCCTTGTTACCGAGGCATGCAGGAAAGCCTCATGGTGATACTTCCCCGAGAAGGTACCCGAGGGATTGTGGATAGGCTGCCGGCATGAGCATCGACGCTCCGTCCAGCCCGACCGTACATGCCGGCCGGCTCATCGCACGCCGGCTCAAAGCCAGCGGCATCGACACCGTGTTCACGTTATCGGGCGGCCACCTGTTCTCCATCTACGACGGGTGCCGTGACGAGGGTATCCGGCTGATCGACACCCGGCACGAGCAGACCGCGACCTTCGCCGCCGAGGGCTGGTCGAAGGTGACGAGGCTGCCCGGAGTGGCGGCGCTGACCGCCGGGCCGGGCGTCACCAACGGGATGAGCGCGATGGCGGCGGCACAGCAGAACCAGTCGCCGCTGGTGGTGCTGGGCGGCCGGGCCCCCGCGCTGCGGTGGGGCATGGGCTCGCTGCAGGAGATCGACCACGTGCCGTTCGTGGCGCCGCTGGCTCGATTCGCCGCTACCGCGCAGTCGGCCGACGACGCCGGCCGGTTGGTCGACGAGGCATTGCGGGCGGCGGTCGGCGCCCCGTCGGGTGTGGGATTCGTCGACTTCCCGATGGACCACGCCTTCTCGATGTCGGAGGATGACGGCCGGCCCGGCGCCTTGAGCGCGGTGCCGCCCGGCCCGACCCCGGATCCCCAAGCCCTCGACCGTGCCGTCAGCCTGCTGGCGGCGGCGCACCGGCCGGTGATCATGGCGGGCACCAACGTCTGGTGGGGACACGGGGAGGCGGCGCTGCTACGCCTCGCGGAGGAACTTCAAATTCCGGCGTTGCTGAACGGGATGGCCCGCGGCGCGGTGCCCGCCGACCACGCGATGGCTTTCTCGCGGGTCCGCGGCAAGGCATTGGGGGAGGCCGACGTGGCGCTGATCGTCGGCGTGCCAATGGATTTCCGGCTGGGCTTCGGCAAGGTGTTCGGGCCGGAAACCCAGCTGATCGTGGCCGACCGCGGCGAACCCGTCCGCGAGCATCCCCGTCCCATCGCCGCCGGTCTGTACGGCGATCTCACCTCGATCCTCTCGGCCCTGGCCGCAACGGCTGGTGCCCCCCACCAGGACTGGGTCGACGAGCTCCGAACGGCCGAGACCGCGGCGCGCGCCCAGGAGAAGGCCGAGCTCGCCGATGACCGGATCCCGCTGCATCCGATGCGGGTCTATGCGGAGCTGGCGCCGCTGCTGGACCGCGACGCCATCGTCGTCATCGACGCGGGCGACTTCGGGTCCTATGCCGGCCGGGTGATCGACAGCTATCTGCCGGGCTGCTGGCTGGACAGCGGCCCCTTCGGCTGCCTCGGTTCGGGCCCCGGTTACGCGTTGGCCGCCAAGCTGGCCCGGCCCGACCGCCAGGTCGTGCTGCTGCAGGGCGACGGCGCGTTCGGCTTCAGCGGAATGGAGTGGGACACCCTGGTCCGGCACGGCGTGCCGGTCGTGTCGGTGGTCGGCAACAACGGGATCTGGGCGCTGGAAAAGCACCCCATGGAGGCGTTGTACGGCTACTCGGTGGTGGCGGAGCTGCGTCCGGGCACGCGCTACGACGAGGTGGCGCGCGCCCTGGGCGGCCACGGCGAGCTGGTGGCCGCGCCCACCGAGTTGCGGCCCGCGCTGGAACGCGCCTTCGCCAGCGGCCTGCCCGCCGTCGTCAACGTGCTCACCGACCCGACCGTCGCCTACCCACGCCGATCCAACCTCGCCTGACGGGTCCACCCCACGCGCGAGCGTGCGCAGTTGCACGCCAATCCCCGGCGTGTCGCGGACCAACACGCACGCTCGCGAGGGTGGGCGGCTCGCGTACCGTTGACCTGTGCCAAAGACCACCCGGACCCAACCCGGCCGCCTGACTAGCCGGTTCTGGCGACTGCTCGGCGCCAGCACCGAAAAGAACCGCAGCCGGTCCCTCGCGGACGTCGACGCCTCCTCGGAATTCGACCAGGAGGCCGCCGATCTCAGCGACGAGAAGCTGCTCAAGGCGACCGGGCTGCTCAAGCTCGGCGACCTCGCGGAGTCCGCCGACGTCCCGCAGTTCCTCGCGATCGCCCGGGAAGCGGCCGAGCGGGCGACGGGGTTGCGACCATTTGATGTGCAGCTCCTCGGTGCGCTGCGGATGCTGGCCGGTGACGTGATCGAGATGGCCACCGGTGAGGGCAAAACACTGGCCGGCGCGATCGCCGCCGCCGGATACGCCCTGGGCGAGAGGCACGTGCACGTCGTGACCATCAACGATTACCTCGCCCGCCGCGATGCGGAGTGGATGGGTCCGCTGCTGGAGGCCATGGGGCTGACGGTCGGCTGGATCACCGCGGAGTCGACGAGCGAGGACCGCCGGACCGCCTACGGCTGCGACGTCACCTACGCCTCGGTCAACGAGATCGGCTTCGATGTGCTGCGCGACCAGCTGGCGACCGACGTCGACGACCTGGTGTCACCCAATCCCGACGTGGCCCTCATCGACGAGGCCGACTCCGTGCTGGTCGACGAGGCGCTGGTGCCGCTGGTGCTGGCCGGCACCACGCATCGCGAGACACCGCGGCTGGAGATCATCAAGCTGGTCGGCGAGCTGGACGGGGGCACGGACTTCGACACCGACTCCGACAGCCGCAACGTCCACCTGACCGACGTCGGCGCCCGCAAGGTCGAGAAGGCGCTCGGCGGCATCGATCTGTACTCCGAGGAACATGTCGGCACCACCCTCACCGAGGTCAACGTGGCGCTGCACGCGCACGTGCTGTTGCAGCGCGACGTGCACTACATCGTGCGCGACGACGCGGTGCACCTGATCAACTCCTCGCGCGGCCGCATCGCGCAACTGCAGCGCTGGCCCGACGGCCTGCAGGCCGCGGTCGAGGCAAAGGAGGGCATCGAGACCACCGAAACGGGCGAGGTGCTCGACACCATCACCGTGCAGGCGCTGATCAACCGCTACGCCACCGTGTGCGGCATGACCGGCACCGCGCTGGCCGCCGGCGAGCAGCTGCGCCAGTTCTACAAGCTCGGTGTCTCACCGATTCCGCCGAATACTCCCAACATTCGCGAGGACGAATCCGACCGGGTCTACATCACCGCAGCCTCCAAGAACGACGCGATCGTCGCGCACATCGCCGGGGTGCACGAGACCGGGCAGCCGGTGCTGGTCGGCACCCGCGACGTGGCCGAGTCCGAGGAGCTGCACGAGCGGCTGCTGCGCCGCGGCGTGCCCGCGGTCGTGCTCAACGCGAAGAACGACGCCGAGGAGGCGAAGGTGATCGCCGAGGCCGGCGAGCACGGCACGGTCACCGTGTCGACCCAGATGGCCGGGCGGGGCACCGATATCCGCCTCGGCGGATCCGACGAGGCCGACCACGACCGCGTCGCCGAACTGGGCGGGCTGCACGTGGTGGGGACGGGCCGGCACCACACCGAGCGGCTCGACAACCAGTTGCGCGGCCGCGCCGGACGCCAGGGCGACCCCGGGTCGTCGGTGTTCTTTTCGAGTTGGGAGGACGACGTCGTCGCGGCCAATCTCGACCACAACAAGCTGCCCATGCAAACCGATGAGGACGGCCGGATCGTCAGCCCCAAGGCGGCCGGGATGCTGGACCACGCCCAGCGGGTCGCCGAGGGCCGGATGCTGGACGTGCACGCGAACACCTGGCGCTACAACCAGCTGATCGCCCAGCAGCGCGCCATCATCGTGGATCGCCGAAACACGTTGCTGCGCACCGCAACCGCGCGCGAGGAACTCGCCGAGCTGGCGCCGGACCGGTACGAGGAGCTGACGCAGCTTATGCCCAAGGACGAGTCCGAATCGCGCCTGGAGAAGATCTGCCGGCTCATCATGCTGTATCACCTCGACCGCGGCTGGGCCGACCATCTGGCGTATCTGGCCGACATCCGCGAAAGCATCCACCTGCGGGCGCTGGGCCGGCAGAATCCGCTGGACGAGTTCCACCGGATGGCGGTCGACGCGTTCGCGTCGCTGGCGGCCGACGCCATCGAGGCGGCTCAACAGACCTTCGAAACCGCGAACGTGCTCGAAGACGAGCCGGGGCTGGACCTGTCCAAACTGGCGCGACCGACGTCGACGTGGACCTACATGGTTAACGACAATCCGCTGTCGGATGACACGCTGTCGACCCTGAGCCTGCCCGGGGTTTTCCGCTGATTGATCGCCGCACGTAACGTCGCGGCGAAAAATCGCGCCGAAAATCGCCGCGGCGTATCCCCCGCAAGCGGGTGGTGCTCCCAGCGCACGGCCCAATCCGTCGTGCGGACCGCATCCTCGTCGGGCTAATGTCACGGCTCATGGAGCCCGAGCTTCCGCCCGATCGGGTGCTGACGGTGCCCAACGCACTGAGCGCCGTCCGCCTGCTGCTCATCCCGGTATTCGTCTACGTCCTGCTGTTCGCGCACGCCAACGGGTGGGCCGTGGCGATCCTGATGTTCAGCGGGGCCTCCGACTGGGCCGACGGCAAGATCGCCCGAACGCTCAACCAGTCCTCGCGGCTCGGCGTTCTGCTGGACCCGGCGGTGGATCGCCTCTACATGGTGACCGTTCCGATCGTCCTGGCGATCAGCGGGATCGTGCCGTGGTGGTTCGTCATCACGCTGCTGGTGCGCGACGGGCTGCTGGCGGCGACGCTGCCGCTGCTTCGCAGTCGCGGGCTGTCGGCGCTCCCGGTGACCTACGTAGGAAAGGGTGCCACCTTTGCGTTGATGGCCGGCTTTCCGTTGGTGTTGCTGGGAACTGGCGGCGCCGAATGGAGCCGCGTGCTGAGGGCCTGCGGCTGGGGCTTTTTGGGCTGGGGTTTGTATATGTACCTGTGGGCGTTCGTGCTGTATGCCGTGCAGATGACCTTGGTCGTGCGCCGCATGCCCAAGCTGAAACAGCCTGCCCGCCGGCCGGTGACACGCAAGGCGGGTGAGCATGACTGAGGAGGACCGCCTGCTCGGCGGCTATGACCCCAACGCCGGCCGCAGCGCCCACGCCGCCGCGCGGCCCCAGCTGATCCCGGTGCCCTCCCTGCTGCGCGCCCTGCTGTCGGAGCACCTGGATCCCGGCTATGCCGCGGCCGCGGCCAGACGGGGCAGTTCCGGCTCGGCAACGCGTGGGCGGGAACGCGCCTTCGGCTGGCTTTGGCAGGCTCTGGCGGCGCTGCTGATCGCCACGGTATTCGCCGCCGCAGTCGCGCAGGCACGCTCGGTCGCGCCCGGCGTACGCACCGCCCAGCAGCTGCTGTTGCAAAGCGTGCGTTCGTCGGAAGTCGCGGCGGCCAAGCTGGGCCAAGAGCGCGGCGCCCTGTCGACCCGAGTCGACGACGTGCAGCGACACGCGCTGGCGGAAAACGCCCAGGGGCAGCGGCTGCTGACCAGTCTCGACGCGCTGGGCCTCGCGGCGGCCAGCACGGCGGTCATCGGTCCCGGTCTCACGGTGACCGTGACGGATCCCGGTGCCAGCCCGAACCTTTCCGACGTATCCAAACAGCGCGTCAACGGAAGCAGGCAGATCATCCTGGACCGCGACCTCCAGCTGGTCGTCAACTCGTTGTGGGCCAGCGGCGCCGAAGCCGTCTCCGTCGGCGGTGTCCGGATCGGACCGAACGTCACCATCCGGCAGGCCGGCGCGGCGATTCTTGTCGACAACAACCCCACCAGCAGCCCCTACAAGATCCTGGCGGTCGGGCCGCCGCACTCGATGCAGGACGTCTTCGACAACAGCCCCGGCCTGCAGCGCCTTAGGCTGCTAGAGGCCTCTTACGGTGTCGTCGTCACCGTGAACGTCGCCGACGGCCTATCGCTGCCCGCCGGACCGACCCGGGATGTCAAGTTCGCCAAACAGATTGGGCCCCGGTGAGACAACCCCTCGCCAGACGCATCTCCCGCGGAGAAATGCCGACGGGAGACCGGGCATGATCGGGATCGCGGCGCTCGTGGTCGGCATCGTGCTGGGCCTGGTTTTCCACCCCGCCGTCCCCGAGGTCATCCAGCCCTATTTGCCGATCGCGGTGGTGGCCGCGCTCGACGCGGTGTTCGGCGGATTGCGCGCCTACCTCGAACGGATCTTCGACCCCAAGGTCTTCGTGATTTCGTTCGTGTTCAACGTCTTCGTGGCCGCCCTCATCGTCTACGTCGGCGACCAACTGGGCGTTGGCACGCAGCTGTCCACGGCGATCATCGTCGTGCTGGGTATCCGCATCTTCGGCAACGCCGCCGCCCTGCGGCGCCGGCTGTTCGGGGCATGACCGCGGCGACGATGCAGTGGGGGCACCCCCAGCCGCGAAGCGGCGAGGGGGACGAAGCGATGTGGGGGTACCTCCCGCTTGCGGGGGAGAGGAGCGGCGCTATGACACAGATGAGGTCGCCGTGAGCCAGGACCCGCCCGATCGCGCCGCCGCCGAAAGTCGCGACGCGCCAACCCCGCACGGTCACTCCGAAGCCGAGCCCGCCGCGAGCGAGGGTGCGCATCACGGCCGCCACGAACTACCGGCGCACCGCCCGCGCCCCGACATCGGGCCCGTGCACCGCACGGGGTTGTCCGCGCTGCTGCGGGGCGGTCGCTCCCGTCTGGCCTTCGGGGCGCTGGCGACCCTGCTGTGCCTCGTCCTGGGGATCGCCATCGTCACCCAGGTCCGCCAGACCAAGTCGGGCGACGCGCTGGACACCGCCCGCCCCGCCGACCTGTTGGTGCTGCTGGACTCGCTGCGGCAGCGCGAGGCCACGCTGAACACCGAAGTCGGCGAGCTTCAAAACACGCTGAATTCATTGCAGGCCTCCGGCAACAACGATCAGGCCGCGATCCAGAGCGCCCAGGCCCGGCTGGCCGCGCTGTCCATCCTGGTCGGCGCGGTGGGCGCGACCGGCCCGGGCGTCACCATCACGATCGAGGACCCCGGGCCCGGGGTCTCACCGGAGGCGATGCTCGACGTGATCAACGAGTTGCGGGCCGCCGGCGCCGAAGCGATCGAGATCAACGACGCACACCAGTCCGTGCGGGTGGGCGTCGATACCTGGATCGTGGGTACGCCCGGCTCGTTGACCGTCGACACCAAGAACCTGTCGCCCCCGTATTCGATTCTGGCGATTGGGGATCCGCCCACACTGGCCGCGGCCATGAACATCCCCGGCGGTGCGGAAGACAGTGTCAAGCGCGTCGGCGCGCGGATGTCGGTGCAGCAGGCCGACCGAGTGGACGTGACCACCTTGCGACAACCAAAACCGCACCAATACGCTCAGCCCGTCAAGTGAACTTGCCTTGTTAGAAGCGACCAGAACAGGATCACCCGTGAGCGATATCCCGTCCGATCTGCACTACACCGCCGAACACGAGTGGGTTCGACGCAGCGGTGAGGACATCGTGCGGGTCGGTATCACCGACTTTGCGCAGTCGGCGCTGGGCGATGTCGTCTTCGTTCAGCTGCCCGATGTGGGCAGCCAGGTGACCGCGGGCGAATCCTTCGGCGAGGTGGAATCGACGAAGTCGGTGTCGGACCTGTTCGCGCCGGTCTCGGGCACGGTGTTGGCGATCAACGGCGACCTGGACGGCAGTCCGCAGCTGGTCAACTCCGACCCGTACGGGTCCGGCTGGCTGGTGGATGTCCAGGTTTCGGCCGCCGCCGAGCTCGAGTCGGCGATTTCGACGCTGCTCGACCCTGAGGCCTACCGCGGGACACTGACCGAATGACGATTGCTAATGTGCCTGCCAGCCCCGCTCGGCGATGCGGGCGGCGCAGCCGGTTGGAGTCGGTGGGGGAGCCATCCCCACCTACTTGTGGCGGAAGCCGGACAATCGGGCTTGCGATCCTCCGGCGGGGGCACATCGCGGACCGGTGCGCGGTACGGTCGACAGATCGACACTTGTTAGACACTAGACAGTCAAGTAATCGGCAGTGCGGGGCTAGAAAAACTCAGGAAACCTCGAGAGACCTAGGGGAGAGCCGGGCGAGCGGCCCGGTTCGGATAACGCCACAGCGGCCAGTGAGGAGCAGCGCGTGACGGGCATGGACAACGACCAGAACTCTGACGAAGTCACGGTGGAGACGACTTCGGTCTTCCGCGCCGACTTCCTCAACGAACTCGACGCCCCCGCCCAGGCGGGCACCGAGAGCGCGGTATCGGGGGTCGAAGGACTCCCGGCCGGCTCGGCGTTGCTGGTCGTCAAACGCGGACCGAACGCCGGGTCGCGCTTCCTGCTCGACCAGGCGACCACGTCCGCCGGGCGGCATCCCGACAGCGACATCTTCCTCGACGACGTCACCGTCAGCCGTCGCCACGCCGAATTCAGGTTGGAGAATAACGAATTTCACGTCGTTGATGTCGGTAGCCTGAATGGCACCTACGTCAACCGTGAGCCCGTCGATTCGGCGGTCCTGGCAAACGGCGACGAGGTGCAGATCGGCAAGTTCCGGTTGGTCTTTTTGACCGGCCCCAGGCAGGGTGACGACGACGGAGGTTCCGGAGGGTAGTGAGCGCACCCGATAGCCCGGCGCTGGCCGGGATGTCGATTGGGGCTGTCCTCGACCTGTTGAGGCCGGATTTCCCCGATGTCACAATCTCCAAGATTCGCTTCTTGGAGGCTGAGGGGCTGGTGACGCCGCAGCGCGCCGCGTCGGGATATCGCAGGTTCACCGCATACGACTGCGCGCGGCTGCGCTTCATCCTCACCGCGCAGCGCGACCACTACTTACCGCTGAAGGTGATCCGGGCGCAGCTGGACGCCGTGCCCGAGGGCGAGCTGCCGCCGATCGGATCGCCTTACGGTGTACCGCGATTGGTGTCGGTGCCGAGCAACGGGGAAGCGGAGGCCGGCCCCGATGCGGCGGCGGTGGCCCCCACCCGGATCCGGCTGAGTCGAGAGGACCTCCTGGAACGCTCGGGCGTGGACGACGAACTGCTGACGGCTTTGCTCAAGGCGGGGGTGATCACCACCGGCCCGGGCGGCTTCTTCGACGAACACGCGGTGGTCATTCTCCAATGCGCGCGGGCGCTGTCCGAATACGGCGTCGAACCGCGGCATCTGCGCGCCTTCCGTTCCGCGGCCGACAGGCAGTCCGATCTGATCGCCCAAATCGCGGGGCCGCTAGTGAAAGCTGGGAAGGCCGGCGCCCGCGATCGCGCCGACGACCTGGCGCGTGAGGTGGCCGCGCTCGCCATCACGTTGCACACCTCGCTGATCAAGTCTGCCGTTCGCGACGTTCTCCATCGCTGAGGATTAGACTTCGTTGGACAGCTTGGTGTTCGGCGGGCTGAAGAGATGCGGAGGGCGGACACAGATGGGTGAAGTTCGTGTTGTCGGCATTCGCGTCGAGCAGCCGCAGAACCAGCCGGTGCTGTTGCTGCGCGAAGCCAACGGCGACCGGTACCTGCCAATTTGGATCGGTCAGTCCGAAGCCGCCGCCATCGCGCTGGAGCAGCAGGGCGTCGAACCGCCTCGCCCGCTGACGCACGACCTGATCAGGGATCTCATTGCTGCCCTTGGGCATTCGCTCAAAGAGGTGCGGATCGTCGATCTCCAGGAGGGCACCTTCTACGCCGACCTGGTCTTCGACCGCAACATCACCGTCTCGGCGCGCCCGTCCGACTCGGTGGCGATAGCGCTGCGGGTCGGCGTTCCGATCTATGTCGAGGAGGCCGTGCTCGCCCAGGCCGGTCTGCTCATCCCCGACGAGAGCGACGAAGAGGCCAACACCGCCGTCCGCGAGGACGAGGTCGAGAAATTCAAGGAGTTCCTCGACAGCGTGTCTCCTGACGATTTCAAGGCCACCTAGCGAGTCGCGACCACCCACCGCGACCAGGCGCAAACTCGCACGACTCTGCCCGAATGATGCGATTCTGCTGGGGGCACCTCCCGCTTGCGGGGGACTGCTCGGCGTACGACTACGCTGGACGCCGACATCACGGATGCATCTCATCTGGCAGCGCGATGTCGACACGCTGGACGATGGTGCTGCCACTTGGCCCCGCGGCGGCCATACTTTGATGACGACTTAGGGCGCGGCGGCTATCGAAAAGCGTAAGCTCACTAGCACTCGGGCCTGAGCAAACGTGGCTGCGGTGCAGCCAGAGACGCAGCTACCGATGACAGCGCGATCGGCGAGAGGAACCACCGTGAGCGACCAGCCACGTCAAGAACAGCTCGACCTAGCTGACAAAGCGAACGCCGCCAGCAGCGACCAACCCGTCACCGCACCGAGCGCACCCGTTCAACCGGGGTTGTTCCCCGACGATTCCGTGCCCGACGAGCTGGTGGGCTACCGCGGGCCGAGCGCCTGCCAGATCGCCGGGATCACCTACCGGCAGCTGGACTACTGGGCGCGGACCTCACTGGTGGTTCCGTCGATCCGCAGCGCGGCGGGCTCCGGCAGCCAGCGGCTCTACTCGTTCAAGGACATCCTGGTTCTCAAGATCGTCAAGCGCTTGCTCGACACCGGCATCTCGCTGCACAACATCCGCGTCGCGGTCGACCATCTGCGCCAGCGCGGCGTCCAGGATCTCGCCAACATCACCCTGTTCTCGGACGGCACCACGGTGTACGAGTGCACATCGGCCGAAGAGGTCGTCGACCTGTTGCAGGGCGGCCAGGGCGTGTTCGGCATCGCCGTGTCCGGGGCGATGCGCGAGCTGACCGGCGTCATCGCGGACTTCCACGGTGAGCGCGCCGACGGCGGCGAGTCCATTGCGGCCCCGGAAGACGAGCTGGCGTCCCGGCGCAAGCACCGCGACCGCAAGATCGGCTGACCGCGCCCTTCGGCGTGCGACTGAACACCACGCCGCGCGTCGACGCGGCCGAGTAAACTGGCGCACGCATCGCACTCGAGCGGGAGAGTTTCGTGGCTGCCAGTCACGGACGCCGAAGGAGCAACACCTCTCCGTCAACCTCTCAGGCACCCGGACCGCGCGAGTTAACGATGCCTCTGGAAAGCGGTGGCGTCCCCTGGAGATTTCCAGCGGTCCACACCCGCCGATGGGGAAAGGCGCCCAGGCAGCAGCAGGCGCCGAATCTCTCAGGCGCCCGGCGAACGGGTGAAGACAGAGGGAGAGGGCCGCTAGTCCCTCGACCTCAGGAGTTTCGCCTTGGCTGAAGATTCGGAGTTTGTTAGGCCCGCCCAGTCGCCCTTCGCAGCCCGGCACATCGGCCCAGACAGCCAGGCCGTCGCGGCCATGCTCGCCGTCATCGGCGTCGACACGTTAGACGAGCTGGCATCGAAGGCGGTTCCGAACGGCATCCTCGACACGCTCACCGACGGCGGCGCGGCGCCGGGTCTGGAAAAGTTGCCGCCGCCCGCCAGCGAGGCCGAGACGCTGGCCGAGCTGCGCGCGCTGGCCGACTCCAACACCGTGGCCGTGTCGATGATCGGGCAGGGCTACTACGACACGCTCACCCCGCCGGTGTTGCTGCGCAACATCATGGAGAACCCGGCCTGGTACACCGCCTACACGCCCTATCAGCCCGAGATCAGCCAGGGCCGGCTGGAGGCGCTCCTGAACTTCCAGACGGTGGTGGCCGACCTCACCAGCCTCGAGGTCGCCAACGCGTCGATGCTCGACGAGGGCACCGCCGCGGCCGAGGCCATGACGCTGATGCACCGCGCGGCCCGCGGCAGCACGAACCGGCTCGCCGTGGACACCGACGTCTTCGCCCAGACCGCGGCCGTGCTGGCCACCCGGGCCAGGCCACCGGGCATCGAGATCGTCAGCGCCGACCTGCGCAAGGGCCTGCCCGACGGTGACTTCTTCGGCGTCATCGCGCAGCTGCCCGGCGCCAGCGGCCGGATCACCGACTGGTCGGCGTTGGTGGCGCAGGCGCACGACCGGGGCGCGCTGGTCGCCATCGGCGCCGACCTGCTGGCGTGCACGCTGATCACCCCGCCCGGGGACATCGGCGCCGACGTCGCGTTCGGCACCACCCAAAGATTCGGTGTCCCAATGGGATTCGGCGGCCCGCACGCCGGCTACCTGGCGGTCCACACCAAGCACGCCCGCCAGCTGCCGGGGCGGCTGGTCGGCGTGTCGCTGGACGCCGACGGTTCACCGGCCTACCGGCTGGCGCTGCAGACCCGCGAGCAACACATCCGCCGCGACAAGGCGACCAGCAATATCTGCACCGCGCAGGTGCTGCTGGCGGTGATGGCCGCGATGTACGCCAGCTACCACGGCGCCGATGGGCTGGCCGGGATCGCCCGCCGCGTGCATGGCCACGCAGCGACGATCGCCGCCGCGCTGGGAGACGCGCTGGTACACAACGAGTACTTCGACACGGTGCTGGCCCGAGTGCCCGGACGCGCCGACGAGGTGCTCGCCGCGGCCAAGGCCAAGGGCATCAACCTGTGGCGAGTTGACGACGACCACGTCTCGGTGGCCTGCGACGAGGCCACCACCGATGCGCACGTTGCCGCGGTTCTGGATGCCTTCGGATCGGCGGTCGCCGATCGCGGCGGCACCGACGCCAACATGGGGGCGACCCGCACCTCGGAGTTCCTGACCCATCGGGCGTTTACCCAGTACCGCACCGAGACGGCGATGATGCGTTACCTGCGCACGCTGGCGGACAAGGATATTGCCTTGGACCGCAGCATGATTCCGCTCGGCTCGTGCACGATGAAACTCAACGCCGCCGCCGAGATGGAACCGGTCACCTGGCCGGAATTCGCCCGCCTGCACCCGTTCGCGCCGGCATCCGACACCCAGGGAGTGCGCCGCCTGGTCGCCGACCTGGAGAAGTGGCTGGTGCAGATCACCGGTTACGACGCCGTCTCGCTGCAGCCCAACGCCGGCTCGCAAGGCGAGTACGCCGGCCTGCTGGCCATCCACGACTATCACGCGAGCCGGGGCGAACCGCACCGCGACATCTGCCTCATCCCGTCCAGCGCGCACGGCACCAACGCCGCATCGGCCGCGCTGGCCGGACTGCGGGTGGTGGTTGTCGACTGCCGCGACGAGGCCGGTCGGGCTGGCGACGTCGACCTCGACGATCTGCGGGCCAAGGTGGCCGAGCACGCGGACCGGCTGGCGGCGTTGATGATCACCTACCCGTCCACTCACGGCGTCTACGAGCACGACATCGCCGAGATCTGCGCGGCCGTGCACGACGCCGGCGGCCAGGTCTACATCGACGGCGCCAATCTCAACGCGCTGGTCGGACTGGCCCGGCCGGGGAGGTTCGGCGGCGACGTCAGCCACCTGAACCTGCACAAGACGTTTTGCATCCCGCACGGCGGCGGCGGGCCGGGCGTCGGTCCGGTGGCGGTGCGCTCGCACCTGGCCACGTTCCTGCCCGGCCATCCGTACGCCCCGGAGTTGCCCGGGGGCCATCCGGTGTCGTCGGCGCCCTACGGGTCGGCCTCGATCCTGCCCATCACCTGGGCATACATCAGGATGATGGGCGCCGAGGGGCTGCGGGCGGCCTCGCTGACGGCGATCGCCTCGGCCAACTACATCGCGAGGCGTCTCGACGAGTACTTCCCGGTGCTTTACGCCGGCGAGAACGGCATGGTGGCCCACGAGTGCATCCTGGACTTGCGCGGCATCACTAAGGCGACCGGAGTGACCGTCGACGATGTCGCAAAACGGCTGGCGGACTACGGCTTTCACGCGCCAACCATGAGCTTCCCGGTCGCCGGCACGCTGATGGTGGAGCCCACCGAGAGCGAGAGCCTGACCGAAGTCGACGCCTTCTGCGAGGCCATGATCGCGATCCGCGGCGAGATCGACCGCGTCGGCGCGGGGGAATGGTCAGCTGAAGACAACCCGCTGCGGGGGGCGCCGCACACCGCCGAGTGCCTGCTGGTCTCCGACTGGGACCACCCGTACACCCGGGAGGAGGCGGCCTACCCGCTGGGCAAGGCCTTCCGGCCCAAGGTGTGGCCACCGGTGCGTCGCATCGACGGCGCCTACGGCGACCGCAACCTGGTCTGCTCGTGCCCGCCGGTGGAGGCGTTCGCCTGACGTGGCGCGGGCGTAACGCCACGGCGAAATTCGGCCGGTATTTTCGCCGTGGCGTTACGAGCGAGACCGGCCTTCAGCCGAAGCGCTCGATGATCGCCGCGGCGATCCGGTCGGGTGCGTCCTCCTGGATGAAGTGCTTGGCGTCCGGCAGCTCGACGAGGACGTGATCGGGGAACGTCGCGCGCATCCGCGGGATGGTCGGGCCGGGTGCGAAGGCGAAATCCTTCATCCCCCAAACGAACAGCGCGGGTTTGCCGCCCAATTGGGCCGGCACCTCCGCGGCAAGCCGGCCCAGCAGGGGATGGGCGGCCAGGATCTGCTTGGGCATCTCGGCCACGCCTTTCCGCGCCTCGGCGCTGGGCTGCACGGCCCGGTAGTGTTCCATCACCGCCGCGCTGAGGCGGTGCTGGGTCCCCGCCGGGATCAGCCGTTCGACGAAGAAATTCCGGCGCAGGATGGCGTATTGCATGGGCGGACTGGACATGACGCGGCTGAACGCCTTTGTCGACAGCGTGTCCGCCGGCCAGAACCAGGTGTTGCCCAGCACGATGCCGCGGACTCGAGCGGCGCGCTCGACCGCGACCGCCATGCCGATGGGCCCGCCCCAGTCCTGTCCCATCGTCAGATAGCCGTCGAGGCCGAGATGATCGACGAACTCGCCGACCACTTGGGCGTGCTCGTCGATCTTGTATCCGAATCCGGCGGGTCGCTCGGACAGCCCGAAGCCGAGGTAATCGGGTGCGATGCAACGGAAGCGGTCGCGCAGCGCAACGATGATGTTCCGGTACAGGAAGCTCCACGTCGGATTGCCGTGGCATAGCAGGATCGGCGGCCCGTCGCCCTCGTCCACGTAGTGCACGCGTCCGCGCGAGCTGTCGAACCAGCGCGACTGGAACGGATAAAGCCGGGGATCCGGGGTGAAATCGACCTTCATGACGCTCCCTTCGGGCAACGCCGCGATCGTATGCCTGAGGGGTGACAACGGGTCACACGCTCGGGAGACGCTCGCGACGGGTCGGCCGGTCGATCCTCAGCTCAAGAACGCGGTGAGGGCCGCGGCAAGGTCAGGGGACGCCGACGTGGCGATGTTCTGGTAGCCGCCGCCGCTGAGCTGGGCGACGGCCTCCCAGGTGGCGCGGTCGGGGTCGGCGCCGAAGTCGATGACGTTGACCGCGATCGGCTTGGCGGGGTCGGCGCTTTTGCGGATGAAGTCCTGCAACCCGGGCCCGTCCAACGTTTGGTCGGTGTGTGGCCCCGTCGTGATCACCAATATCGAATTCGGTTGGCCGGCACGGTAATTGGCCTGCATCTCTGGGTAGAGCATGCGCAGCGTGGTGAACGACACCGCGCCGCCGGGCGACGAATACTGCTTTTCCAGCGCGGCCGTCAGCGCAGCCGAACGGGGCTGGCCGTTGACGGGGTCGCCCAGCGGTCCGCCCGTCACCTCCGAGCGCCCCTCGTGGCCGTCGAAAGTCCACAGCCCAACGGCGGCGGTGGGCGGCAACGACTTGATCTTTTCCTGCAGTGCCCCGAGCACGTTGGCCAGCCGGGACTTTCCGCCTTCCTCGGTGGGCATCGACTGGTCGAGCAGGATGGTCGCGGCCAGCCCGCTGGACGGGGCGGCCATGGCTTCGGCCAGCGTGGCGCGCATCGCGTTGTCACCCACCGACAGGGTGCCGGGCAGCGCCGCGAAACTGGTGACCGGGCTGCTCGGCGGTTTGATCCCGTTCACCCGGAAGCCGGCCTTGGCCAGCTTCGCCAGTTGTTCCGGCTTCTGCATGAAGCGGGCGAACCCGTTGGCCGCGGAGCTCTGCTCGTGCGTCACCCAAGAGCCGCTGAGCTGCACCGCGGGGTAGTCGGCGACCGGCACCGGCCCGGGCGGCAGCCAGGACGCCAGCGTGTTCTTGGCGTCGGACAACGACTGGCCGCGCTGGAACAGCTGCTGCTCGGTGGTGATCACGGCGTGCACCGGCGCGGTCACCGCGTCGCCGGGCTTGAGCAGCGTGTTCATCGCCTCCGTCAGGGAGTTGTCCGCCAGCTTGGGCTGGGCGCTCAGCAACGTGCGCACGGCGCCGGTGCCCTGTGTCGGCGGCGCGCCCGCGGGTGCCGCCCCGGCCGCCACGGCCTCCCCGGCCAGGAGTGACGCGTCGGCGTTGCCGGTCATCGGCAGTGCCAGCCGCAGCGATCCCCACGCCGGCAGGTTCAGCCCGGCCAGCGAGTTCGGGTTGGTTTGCAGGCCGGGCAACGCCGCCCAGCCCTGGCTGGCCAAGGCCTGACCGAGTTCCGGCCGGACCGCGAGCATGACCGGCGAGGTGACCAGCGAACGGCTTTCGGTGATCGTCTTCTGCCCGGCGGCCGCGGCGAGCCGCGCGGCGGCGATCGAGCTGCCCGGGATCCACAACGCCGGCTGGCCGCCCAGGTCGGCCGGCCACTTGCCGGCGAAACCGTTGAGGACGGCATCGGAGCCGGCCGGCTTGACGCTCACCTCCATGCAGTGATCACCGACCGGGTCGGCTGTGGAGTTGTAGCTCTCCGCGAGCTGCTGCACGGGATCGGCGATCGACGGGTCGGCGATGACGGCGACGGTCTCTTTGCCTCCCACGCAGCGCGCGGCGGCGGTATGCGAGCGGTGGGACAACGCGTCACCGAAGAAAGTCCACAGGATCACGGTGCCCACCACGACTACCACGGCGACGAGCGCGACGATGACGCCGATGCTGACCCCTCGGCGCCCGCCCTCGCTGCGATGGCCGCCCCGCCAGTCGCCGAGTCCCCGGTGGCCGCCCCGGAACAGAGACGGCGGGGATGCCGGCGGCTCCGAGCTCGCCGGGCCCGCCTCGCGCGGCGGGAATTCCGGATACTCGTCGGCGGTGCCGGCCGCGAACGCGGCGTCGCCAGGGTAGGGGTGCTCGCCGGCCGGGGAATCCTGAAAGTCCCAGTCGTCCGCGTAAAGATCGCCCTCGGCGGCGGGGTAGTCGTCCTCGCGCGAATAATTGGGGTAATCGGCCCGCGGCTCGGGGCCGGGCTCGCGGTGGTGGTGACCCGTATCGTCGGCAGCGTATGGCTCGTCGGCCACGTACTCGTCAGCTGGAGGGTCGACGGAGTCCCTAGGGTCGGGCATGCTGTGCCTACCCATACCGGTGCCCGCCGCCTTTCCGTCGACCCGTCGCGTGACCTGTTGTGGACTCGGCGCAGATTCTAGTCATCGGCCGCACTACCTACCGCATGTTGAGCCGTTTTCACGCACCGGCGGCGCGGGCTTTGAACTCACGCCGGCGCCGATGCAGGATCGGCTCTGTGTAGCCATTGGGCTGCTGCGTTCCGGACAAAATCAGCTCCTGGGCGGCCTGGAACGCGATGCTGTCGTCGAAGTTGGGCGCCATCGGCAGATACGCGGAGTCGCCGGCATTTTGCTGGTCGACCATCGGGGCCATCCGTTCCAGGCTCGCCCGGACATCCTCCTGAGTGATGACGCCGTGGCGCAGCCAGTTCGCCAGCAGCTGACTGGAGATGCGCAGGGTGGCGCGGTCCTCCATGAGCGCGACGTTGTGGATGTCGGGCACCTTCGAGGACCCGACGCCCTGGTCGATCCAGCGGACCACGTAGCCGAGGATGGACTGGCAGTTGTTGTCGACCTCCTCGCGGATCTCCTCGGGGGCCCAGGCCAGCTCCTTGGCCAGCGGAATGGTCAGCAGCTGGTCGATCGCGACCCGCTTCTTGCCGGCCAGTTCCTTCTGCACCTCGATGACGTCGACCTTGTGGTAGTGCATCGCGTGCAGGGTGGCCGCGGTGGGTGAGGGCACCCAGGCGGTGCTGGCACCGGCGCAGGGCTGGGCGATCTTCTGCTCGACCATGTCGGCCATCAGCTCGGTCATCGTCCACATGCCCTTGCCGATCTGGGCGTGACCGGCGAAGCCGGTCGCCAGGCCGACGTCGACGTTGTTGTCCTCATAGGCCAGGATCCACGGCTGGCTCTTCATGGTGCCCTTGCGCACCATCGGACCGGCCTCCATCGAGGTGTGGATCTCGTCGCCGGTGCGGTCCAGGAAACCGGTGTTGATGAACACGATCCGGTCGATGGCGGCCTTGATGCACGCCTTCAGGTTGAGGGTCGTGCGCCGCTCCTCGTCCATGACGCCGACCTTGAGGGTGGTCTGCGGCAGGCCGAGCACATCTTCGACCCTGCTGAACAGCTCGGTGGTGAACGCCACCTCGTCGGGGCCGTGCATCTTGGGCTTGACGATGTAGATGGACCCGGTCCGGCTGTTGAGCAGCGGGCCGTTGGCGTCGCTCTCCTTGAGCCCGTGGACGGCGCACAGGCCGGTGAACAGCGCGTCCTGGATGCCCTCGAACACCTCGTTGCCGTCGGCGTCAACGATCGCGTCGTTCGTCATCAGGTGTCCGACGTTGCGGACGAACAGCAGCGCGCGCCCGGGCAGCACCAGCTCGCCGCCGTCAGGGGTGGTGTAGTGGCGGTCCCGGTTGGGCACCCGGGTGAACGTCTTGCCGTCCTTGGCCACCTCGGCGGCCAGGTCGCCCCTGTTCAGGCCGAGCCAGTTGCGGTACGCCTTGGTTTTGTCGTCGGCGTCGACGGCGGCCACCGCGTCCTCGAAGTCGATGATCGTGGTGACCGCCGACTCCAGGACGACGTCCATGATGCCGGCGCGGTCCGTCCTGCCGATCGGCGACTCCGGGTCGATCAGGACCTCGATGTGCAGCCCGTTGTTGACCAGCAGCACCGACCAGCTGGGGGAGCCGAGGTCGCCGCTGTACCCGACGAACTTCTCGGGGCTGGCCAGCCCGGTGGGCTCCGCACCGGTGGCGACCTGCAGCTGGCCGTCGTCGATGCTCAACCCCGTCGCGTCCGACCACGAACCCGACGCCAGCGGCACGGCGTCGTCGAGGAACTGGCGGGCATAGGCGATCACCTTGTCGCCGCGGACCTTGTTGTAGCTGGTGCCCTGTTCGGCCCCGTCGGTTTCGGGGATCACGTCCGTGCCGTAGAGGGCGTCGTAAAGCGAGCCCCAGCGGGCGTTGGCGGCGTTGAGCGCGAACCGGGCGTTGGTCACAGGCACCACCAGCTGGGGCCCCGCCGTGGTGGTGATTTCGGGGTCGACGCCAGAGGTGGTGATGCTGAAGTCGCCGGGCTCGGGGAGCAGGTAACCGATCTCGGTGAGGAACTGACGGTAGGCCTCGGGGTCGACGGGCTCGATCACGCGGTGCCGGTGCCATTTGTCGATCTGGGCCTGCAGCTCATCGCGACGGTTCAGCAAACCCTGGTTCTGCGGGGTGAGGTCGGCGACGACTTTGTCGACGCCCGCCCAGAAGCTGTCGGGGTCGATATCGGTGCCGGGCAGGGCCTCGTTGTTCACGAAGTCGTAGAGCACTCGGGCGACGCGCAAGTTCCCCACCGACACGCGATCAGTCATGTTTCTCCTCCATAATGGGCCAAGTCGAACCTCGGTGGCCTCAACAGGCATTGACATCAGCCTACCGACCAGCAGCCCGACGAACGTTATCCGGCCGACCCGCTCCCGCAGGTCATGCCCGGTCACAGCCCCGACGCTGGCGCCGCGGCGACCTCCCCGGATCGCTGCCGGCAACGCATGTTCCGCGGGCCGCGACCCTCCGCCGTCCAACCTCTGTTGACGGGTGGCCGTTGGAGATCATACGGGCTCTGCGCGGTCTCACCGGCCTCGCCCGCCGCCAGCCCCGCTACGCGTCGCGCATGGTGCCGACGAGGTCCTCGACCAGGTCTTCCATCGCCACCATCGCAACCACCGCGCCGGCGGCCCCGTTGTCATCGGTCACTAATGCCAGATGGCTGTTGCTGCGACGCATCCGCGACAGGGCGTCGGCCAGCGGCAGCGACGTCGGGACCTGCGGCAGCGGTCGCACCCACGCCCGGTCGATCACCGTGTTCGGGTCGTTGTCGAGCGTCAGCACGTCCTTGATGTGCAGGTAGCCGATGAACTTCCCGTCGGGATCGGCGACGGGAAACCGGGAGTAACCGCTCTGGGCCAGGGCCTGTTCGACCGCGCCCACGGTCGGCCCGGAGCCCGCAGCGGCCACCGGGACCGCCCGGATCTCGGCGAGCGGCCGCGCGACATCGCCGACCCTGCGGTAGCGCAGCTGCAGCGCCCGCGTCAGCCTGCCGTGCTCCTCGGCATCCAACAGACCCTCGGACACCGATTCGGTGATCATCATGCTGAGCTCCCTGGTGGAGACCGACACGTCGAGCTGCGACTTGGGCTCGACGCCCAGCGCGCGCAGCACCACATTCGCGCATTTGTCGTAGAACGTGATGAGCGGCCGCGCGGCACGCACGTAAGCCAGGTACGGCGGAACCAGCAGCATCGCCGCGCGCTCCGGGCCGGCCAGCACGATGTTCTTCGGCACCATCTCACCCAGCAGCACATGCAGGGTCACGACGATCGCCAGGGCGATCACCAGTGAGAGCGTGTGCAGCAGCGCCGGATGCCAACCGGTGAGCCCGAACGCGGAGCGCAGCAGGTTGGCGACCGCGGCCTCACCGATCCGGCCGAGCAGCAGCGAGGTGACCGTCACTCCCAGCTGCACCCCGGCCAGCATGGACGATAATTGCTCACTGGCGCGGATCACCACGACGGCTCTCGCCTTGCCCTGCTCCGCCAACGCCTCGAGGCGGTCGCGGCGGGCCGAAATCAGCGAGAATTCCGCTCCGACGAAGAACGCGTTGACGCCGATCAGCAGGATCGCCAGCAGCACTCCCAGCCAGTCGTTCATCAGGAGCCCCGTCCCCCGGGCTTTTCGGCTCGACCGCCCAGCTCTTGCAGCTCGAGCACGTCGATGCGGCGACCGTCCATCCGAACCACCGTCGCCTGCCAGCGCGTCGAAATGTCCACAAGGCCATCGGAATCCAAGGCCCTAAGCTCCACCGTCTCCCCGACCGCCGGGATGTGGCCGAGTTCGCGCAGGACCAGCCCGCCGATCGTTTCGTAGGGCCCTTCGGGAGCCCGAAATCCGGTGGCGGCGGCCACCTCGTCGATGCGCAACAGCCCGTTCACCCGCCAGCCGGCGCCCGACGCGACCACGTCCGGGGTGGCGTCGTCGTGTTCGTCGCGGACGTCGCCGACGATTTCCTCGATCAGATCCTCGACGGTCACCATGCCGGCCGTGCCACCGTACTCGTCGACGACCATCGCGGTTTGCAGGCTGTTGGCGCGGATCTCGGCCATCACGGCGTCGCCGTCCAGCGTCGAGGGCACCACCGGAACGTGTTGCGCGAGCGTGGTCAGCAGGGTGTTCGCGCGCTCGGCCGCCGGGATCGCGAACACCTGCTTGACGTGCACGATGCCGACGGTCTCGTCGAGGTCACCGTCGACGATGGGGAAACGGGAGAAGCCGGACTCGGCGGCCGCGGAGACCAGGTCGGCGACCGTCTCGTCGGTTTCCAGCGCGACGATCTTCGACCTCGGCGTCATGAGTTCCTCGGCGGTCAACTCGCCGAACTGCAGCGACCGCCGCACCAGGGCGGCGGTGGCGGCGTCCATGGTGCCGCTGCGGGCCGAGTTGCGCACCAGGGACGCCAGTTCCTGCGCTGAGCGGGCCGAGCGCAGCTCCTCGGCCGGCTCGATGCCCAGCTCGCGAACGATCCAGTTGGCCGCGCCGTTCGTCAACCGGATGGCCGGGGTGAAGAGCATCGAGAACAGCAACTGGACGCCCGCGACGGCACGGGCGGTCGACAGCGGGCGCGCCACGGCGAGGTATTTCGGAACCAGCTCGCCGAACACCATCGACACCGACGTCACGATCACCAGCGCCAGGAACGCGAGGATGCCGTCGGCCAGCCGGTTCGGTATGCCGATTGCGCTCAACGCCGGATGCGGCAGGTCGGCCACCAACGGCTCGGTCAGGTATCCGGTCGCCAGCGTGGCGATGGAGATGCCCAATTGAGCACCGGAGAGCTGAAACGACAGCCGCTGCTGGGCGCGCTGGATGTAGCGGTCGCGCCGGCCACCGAGGCGGGCGTTGGAATCCACGACGCTGCGGTCCAGTGCGGTGAGCGAGAATTCGGCCGCCACGAAGACGCCGTTGGCGAAGATCAGCAGCGCGATGGCCAAGACGCTGGTCAGGGTGACGGCGATGTTCATGGCTGGCTCGGTCTTGATGCTGAACGGGGCGCCGGGGACGCTGCCGATCGCCGCTCCGTCTCGAAGGCCCGGGTCAGTATTGGGCCCGCGGCGCGTGCCTGCGGCACGTCATACCTTTCCCTCGATGTTGGGCAGCGCTTTGCTGCCAGGCGAAGAATCACGTGAATTCACATGGTAGCCAAGACGTCCAGCCGGCAGAACGCGCTCACCAACCCAGTGGCAGCGGATGGCCCTCGGCGAACCCCGCGGCCGACTGCACCCCGACGACGGCGCGCTCGTGCAGCTCGGCCAGGGTCGAGGCGCCGACGTAGGTGCAGGTGCTGCGCACTCCGGCAGTGATGTGGTCGATCAGGTCCTCGACGCCGCCGCGGGCGGGGTCCAGCCCCATCCTCGCCGTCGAGATGCCTTCCTCGAACAACGCCTTGCGGGCGCGATCGAACGCGGCCTCGGCGCCGCTGCGGGCGACGACGGCCCGCTTGGACGCCATGCCGTAGCTCTCCTTGTACGCCTGGTCGTCGCGGTCGCGCATCAGGTCGCCGGGCGACTCGTAGGTGCCGGCGAACCACGACCCGATCATCACGTTCGACGCCCCGGCGGCCAACGCCAGCGCGACGTCCCGCGGATGCCGGATGCCCCCGTCGGCCCACACGTGGGCGCCGAGTTGCCTTGCCGCGGAAGAACATTCGAGCACGGCGGAGAATTGCGGTCGCCCCACACCGGTCATCATGCGGGTGGTGCACATCGCGCCCGGTCCGACGCCGACCTTGACGATGGTCGCCCCGGCGCCCAGCAGGTCCCGGGTACCCTCCGCCGACACCACGTTGCCGGCCACCAGGGGCAGGCCCAGCTCCAGCGACGCGACCACCTTGATCGCGTCCAGGGTCTTGACCTGATGTCCGTGTGCGGTGTCGATGACGAGCACGTCCACACCGACCTCGGCCAGGGACCGGGCCTTCGCCCCTACATCGCCGCTGATGCCGACGGCCGCGCCGACGCGCAACCGCCCGTGCGCGTCGGTGGCCGGCGTGTACAGCCCGGCACGGAGAGCCCCGGTGCGGGTGAGCACCCCCGCCAGCGTGGCGTCCGCGTTGGTCAACACCGCGACGTCGATCGGGGCG
>NZ_JAOPWB010000323.1 GCF_025965855.1 Mycobacterium sp.
GTCGATGACGTGTCTTGTCAGGGGGTCTCGGCGGGCGTGTTCGGCGGTGTAGAGGACACTCTCGACGATCTGATCCGGAAGGTTGCTCTGCCGGGAGATGGACTTGCGCGTCCGGTCGACCAACGCCCGCGCGTGGCGTGTGATCAGCTCGATGAGCAGATCGTCACGATCGACAAAGTAGCGGTAGACGTTGGGCCGCGACAGACCGACCTCGGACGCGATGTCGTCCATCGTGGTCTTGCGGATCCCATGGCGATCGATGCAGCGTTCGGCGGCGCCCAGAATGCGCTCGCGTGCATCGTCGGTGCTCATGGGTGCCGTTGGCTGAGTGCGTGATCCTCCAGGCATGAAGCCAATGTTACTAGTTACGTCAGGTGTCCGGTGGAACATGATCGCGCGTCACCTAATCGTTGTCTCCACTTGACAGGTGGTGATCACGCGCACCATACTTACGCCTGACACTTTTCGTTTTGTGTCAGCCTACGCGAGGAGCGCACGGATGGTGACAATCGCTCAGTCCCGACGGATCGCGGTGGTCGGCGGCGGATTGATCGGGTCTGCGTTGGCCGGTCACCTGATTCTGGCCGGCAACAACGTAATCATTGGAGCGCGGCGGCCTGACGCCTTCACTCCGCCCGACTACCAGCGGGACGATATCGACTATCCGGTCCGAACGATCGAGGAAGCGATCGACGGTGCGGAAGTCGCCATCCTGGCGATCCCGAACGCGGCCGTCGCCTCGTTCGCCGAGGTTTATCGCGAGCAGCTGGCCGGCGCGGTAATCATCGATCCTTCCAACCCGTTCCTGTGGCATGACGGGGGCGTGATGACCATCAAGGATCTCGGCGGTAAGACTTCTGGAACGGTGACCGCTGAGTTGTTCCCGAAATCATCAGTGGCCCGCGCTTTCTCGCACCAGCTCGCTGAGACCCTATGGCTGCGGGGTCGCCGAGAGCCCGGGAGGTGGGCCGTTGGATACGCGACCGACGACAACGACACCGCGTGGATCACCGCCGACATCATCACTCAAACCGGCTTCGTGCCCATCCGAGTTGGCGCACTTGAACACTCTGCGCCCATCGATCCCAGTGGAGGGCTGTTCCCCGGCCTGCTGGGGCTCTTCAGTCCACAAGGCATGCAAACGACCCTCGACAAGGGGCCATTCACAAGTGAACTGCCATGTCGCACGTGACACCCGCGCCTCTTGCAACTTCAGACACCGAGTCGGGCCCGCCGACAGCCGCCTGCACGCTACGGAAGCACGCACCAGTCCTGGTTACCGATTACCAAGTTGCATTTGGCACCGCAGCGGCCGCACCAGTCGGCTCGACCCGCCGCCGGTGGCTGGACACAACCCTGATGGGCGGACTCGGCCGCATCCTCACCGCGCTGACGCAGCCCCCGCCGCTCTACCCGCACCGTGAGCTTGCCTATTTCGAGGCGGCGCGGATGTCTCGGGCGATGGACCGACTGTGACGGCGGGGACGCCGGCACCGTGCCTGGCAGGTGAGCGGCGGACCACGTTCGGGCCGAAACCGTTCGTCTCCGACACCGTGCACAGCATCCCGACGGGCCTGAGGTGGGAGCGCAATGACCCGACTTTTCCGACACGCTTGGGTACCGATGGTCGTGGTGGCCGCTGGGGCATTTACTGTTTCGCGGCTTCGCGAAGTGTTCGGCTCATACGTGTCCGTTTCGGATTCCGGCGCCGCTGATTTGATCATCTGCTTCGAGCCCAAACGCGTGATCTGTGAGGTCTACGGCCCGGCGGGCAGGGTGGCTGCCGGAGCTTTGCGGTGCTGGTCACAGCCAGCGAGAGATGCCGGCGACCGGCGTGTTAACGATCGGTTAGCGAAAGGTGTTTAAGTGAAGGCTATTCCAGTTACCGGCGTGGCCGCACGCGTGTGGATACCGCTCGTGCTGGTGGTCGTGTTGGCTGTCTCGGGATTGATCGTTATGCGGCTGCACAAGATCTTTGGCTCCCAGGACCTCAATGCCGGTGCCGGCGCCGGTATCGAGATCGTGCAGTTCAATCCCAAGATTGTGGTCTATGACGTGTACGGCCCGGCAGGGACCAGCGCCAAGATCGACTACTTCGACGCGGACGCCAACACCCACGAAGTCGATGCAGCCCTGCCGTGGTCAACCACGATTTCCACGACGTTACCCGCGGTCAGCGCCAACATCCTGGTGCAAGGCGATGGCGACCAGATCGGCTGTCGTATCACCGTGGATGGGACGGTGCGGGACCAAAAAAGTAGTGATGGGGTTAACGCGCAGACCTTCTGCCTGGTGAAGTCTGCATGACCGAGATGAGCGAGACGCACGCCAAGCGGCCGTTCTTCGCCCACACCATGCGCGTGTTGGCGGTGCCGATCATCCTGGGCTGGATCGCCATCACGGTCGTCGTGAATACGATCGCCCCCTCGTTGGACGTGGTCGGGGAGGCGCATTCGTCGCCGATGACCCCCGAGGATGCGCCGTCCATGATCGCGATGAGGCGTATGGGCCATAACTTCAAGGAATTCGATTCCAACAGCACGGTGATGATCGTGATCGAGGGCCAGCACCCGCTCGGCCCGGACGCGCACCGGTACTACGACAGCATCATTGGCAAGCTAGAGCAGGATCCCCGGCATATTGAGCACATTCAGGACTTCTGGGGGGATCCGCTGACGGCGGCCGGGGCTCAGAGCGCCGACGCGAAGGCCGCCTACGTGATGATCAATCTCGGCGGTAACCAAGGGACGACACAAGCGAACAAATCCGTCGAGGCTGTCCGCAACGCCGTGGAAGCAACGCCTGCCCCACCCGGGGTGAAGGGCTATGTCACCGGCCCTGCCGCGCTCGCGTTTGATCAGCACGTCATCGGCAACGCCAGCCTGAAGAAGATCACGCTGTTTACTCTGGTGGCGATCACATTTATGTTGCTGCTGGTCTACCGGTCCATCGTCACCACGCTGATCCAGCTTTTCCTGACCGGAATCGGGTTGATGTCGTCCCAGGGAGTGGTCGCGGTTCTGGGCAACAACAACATCTTCGGGCTCACCACATTCGTATCGAATATCCTGACTATGCTGGCGATCGCGGCGGCCACGGACTATGGGATCTTCATCTTCGGCCGGTATCGAGAGGCGCGTGGGGCCGGCGAGGATCGTGAAACCGCCTACTACACCACCTTTCGGTCGGTTACTCCGGTGATCGTGGGCTCGGGCCTGACGATTGCCGGGGCGACGTTCTGTCTGAGCTTTGCGCGGCTGCCCTACTTTTCCACCATGGGTGCGCCCGTGGCGATCGGCATGCTCGTTTTGGTCGCGGCCGCGATCACGCTGGGGCCGGCTGTTCTTTTCGTCGGCAGCCGTTTCGGATTGTTCGAAGCCAAGCGCGCGGCGCGCGGTCGGCTGTGGCGCCGGGTGGGTACCGCGGTGGTCCGCTGGCCCGCACCGATCGTCGTCGCCAGTGCCATCGTCGTGCTGATCGGCATGGTCGCCCTGCCCGGATATGTCACGAGCTACAACGATCGCTACTACCAACCCGCCAGTTCCCCGGCCAATCTCGGATACGCCGCCGCCGACCGCCATTTCACGCAGGCCCGGATGAATCCGGACACCCTGATGGTCGAGGCTAACCACGATATGCGTAATCCGGCCGACATGCTGGTTCTGGACAGGGTGGTCAGAAACGTCCTCAACACGGAGGGCATCGCCATGGTCCAGGACATCACCCGGCCGCTGGGAATTCCGATTCAACACAGCTCGATACCGTTCCAGAACAGCATGGGAGGCCAGAGCACCATGCAGCAATACCCATTCCAGCAAACTAGCCTCGCTAATCTGCAGAAGACGGCCGACGCTATGCAATTCATGATCGGCAACCTGCAGAAGATGTACGGCCTTCTGCAGCAGGTCGACGCCACCACTCACGACCTGGCTCAAAACACGAACGACCTCACGGGTATCACCGACGAATTGCGGGATCACATTGCCGATTTCGACGATTTCTATCGGCCGATCAGGTCCTACTTTTACTGGGAGAAGCACTGCTTCGATATTCCAGTTTGCTGGTCGTTGAGGTCGTTATTCGACGCCTTGGACGGCATAGATCAGCTCACCGACAAGCTGCACACTGTCAACCAAGACACGCAAAAACTGGATTTCCTTCTGCCGCAAACGGTCGCGCTGCTACCGCCGATGATCGACACCCTGAAGACCACCCGGGGATTGATGCTGGCGACGTTAAGCACCATGTCGGCAATACAGAACGAAAATGCGGCGAACAATCAGACCGCGATCGTGATGGGGCAAAGTTTCGACACCGCCAAGAACGGTGACCTCTTCTACCTGCCTCCGGAGGCCTTCGACAACCCCGAGTTCCAGCGGGGGCTGAAGATGTTCCTATCGCCGGACGGCAAGTCCGCTCGCGCCTTCATCACCCACCAGGATGATCCGATGACCCCGGAAGGAACCGCGCGTGTCGGCGCGGAGAGAAAAGCCGCCCTGGAAGGGCTGAAAATGTCCTCCCTGTCCGACGCCAAAATTTACCTTGGCGGCACCGCCGCCACCTACGCGGACATGGCCGACGGCGCCAAATACGACCTCATGATCGTGGTGGTGTCCTCGCTCACCCTGATCTTCATGATCATGCTGATCCTCACCCGAGCCCTGGTCGCTGCGGCCGTGATCGTCGGCACCGCGGCCAGTTCCATTGCGGCATCATTCGGGCTCTCGGTGCTCATCTGGCAGGACCTTTTCGGCATGAAAATCGAATGGCTGGTGATGTTGATGTCGGTCATCATCCTGTTGGCGGTCGGATCTGACTACAACCTGCTGCTGGTCTCCCGGATCAGGGACGAGATCCACGCCGGACTCAAGACCGGAATGATCCGGTCCATGGGCGGCACGGGTGGCGTGGTGACCTCTGCGGGCCTGGTGTTCGCCGTCACCATGGCCTCCATGCTCGGAAGCAGTCTGATCATTGTCGCTCAGCTGGGTTCCACCATCGCCATCGGACTGCTGCTCGACACGCTCATCGTCCGCACGCTGCTGATGCCCTCGATCGCCACCCTGCTGGGACGCTGGTTCTGGTGGCCGCAAGTCATCTACCCCCGCGGCGACCGCAAGCCGCCCCGCACTCAGCAGCCGACCGACGGCACGGCCATGACCCAGCCGCTCCGCGTGGGTGCGACGAGTCACCAAGGACCGCAATGAGATTAGCGAAGCTCTCAGTGCCGGCACTGGTCACGGCGGCGGTCGCTGTCGCCGCGCCGGCCCACGCCGACCCGGATGCCGATTTAAACAATCAGCTCCACGGGTATGGCATCTATAGCCCCTCGACTACAACGCGTGGCTGGGCAAGATCACCTGCGAGCGACTGCACAACGGCCCAGACACCACTGCCGACAAGTCCGCCCACTTCACGTTGGTCAACCTGCCACGCGATACCACGCCCGGGCAAAGCTACCAATTCCTGGCGGCCGCAATTGGCACCTACTGCCCCGACCAGGTGCCGATCCTGACCGCGGCCGCGGCACGTCACCAATGATGGTGCAGCCCAATCCGCGACGCCAACCCGCTGCATTGAGAAAGAGAAGATACCCATGAACCCACCCAGGCGCTCGCGAGCGCGTTGGGTTCGGCGCGCCGGGATCGCCGCGCTGTCCGCCACGGTCGCGTTATCGGTGTTGCCCGGCACCGCGGCCGCCGACTCCACCGACGATTACCCGATCCCCCACCGGATGATCGTCACCACCTGCACCGCCGAGCAGATCCTCGCCGCCGCACGCGATTTCACGCCGATCTCCTATGAACGCTACATGGTCGACGAGCACGACAAATCGCCCCAGGTTCAACACGCCGCCATCGACAGTGCGCGCGACTTCTATTCGCTCAACCCTGCCGATCGCAGAGCCTACTCCGAACAAATGGTCACCAACTTTGCCGATCCCATGACGGCCGCATGGCCCAACTGGGCGAAGATCTTCTTCAACAACAAGGGCGTTACCGCCAAAGAAACCGACCACTGCGCCGACTACCCACCCGATGACCAATCCGTATGGGACTGGTCAACCGCCCGATGACGAACCGAAAACCACTCCCCTGCAATTACTTTAGTCGTACCGGCGCGTGCTGACGTCGATACCCGCTACGCCAATCAGCCCCACACGTAATACATCTCCGAGCGCCGCAAAGGAGACGCACATGCACCCGTCCATGCGGGAGTACGACCTTGTCGTTATCGGTTCAGGTCCCGGCGGGCAGAAGGCCGCCATCGCCGCAGCCAAATTGGGCAAAACGGTGGCGGTCATCGAACGCGACGGGATGCTGGGCGGCGTGTGCACCAACACCGGCACCATCCCGTCAAAGACGCTGCGCGAGGCGGTGCTCTACCTGACTGGCATCACCCAGCGCGAACTCTACGGCGCGAGTTACCGAGTCAAAGAACAAATCACCCCCGCCGACCTGTTCGCCCGCACCCAGCACGTCATTGGCAAGGAGCAGGAAGTGGTGCGCTCGCAGCTGATCCGCAACCGCATCTGGCTCTACACCGGCCACGGCCGCTTTATCGACGAGCACACCGTGCTGGTCGAGGACCAGCACCGTCGCGAACGGGTCGCCGTCAGCGGGCGCTACATCGTCATCTCGACCGGTACCAAGCCGGCGCGACCACCGGGCGTCGAGTTCGACGAACAGCGGGTGCTGGACTCCGACGGGATTCTCAACCTGAAGTTCGTTCCGGCATCCATGGTGGTCGTCGGCGCGGGCGTTATTGGAATCGAGTATGCGTCGATGTTCGCCGCTCTCGGCACCAGGGTGACCGTCGTCGAAAAACGCCACTGCATGCTGAATTTCTGTGATCCCGAGATCGTTGAGGCCCTTCAGTTTCACATGCGCGAGCTGGCGGTCACGTTCCGGTTCGGCGAGGAGGTGACCGCCGTCGACGTCGGCACCTCCGGCACTGTCACCACCCTGGCCAGCGGCAAGCAGATCCCCGCCGAGGCGGTGATGTACTCAGCTGGTCGGCAGGGCCAGACCGACCATCTGGACCTGGCCAACGCCGGGGTGGAAACCGACAGCCGCGGAAGGGTTTTCGTCGACGGCGAGTTCCGTACCAAGGTCGACCACATCTATGCCGTCGGCGATGTGATCGGGTTCCCGGCGCTGGCTGCTACGTCGATGGAACAAGGTCGGCTCGCCGCCTACCACGCCTTCGGCGAGCCGACGACCGGGATGATCGAGTTGCAGCCGATCGGCATCTACACGATCCCGGAGGTGTCCTACGTCGGCGCCACCGAAGTCGAACTCACCAACGCCTCGATCGCCTACGAGGTCGGCGTGTCCCGCTACCGGGAACTGGCCCGCGGCCAGATCTCGGGCGCCTCCCACGGCATGCTCAAACTGCTGGTGTCCCCCTACGACCTGAAGCTGCTGGGTGTGCACATCGTCGGCACCAATGCCACCGAACTCGTGCACATCGGACAGGCGGTGATGGGGAGTGGCGGCACGCTCGAGTATCTGGCGGATGCAGTATTCAATTACCCGACGTTCGCCGAGGCCTACAAGGTCGCCGCGTTGGACGTGATGAACAAGATGCGCACGCTCAGCCGGTTCCGCGCCTGATGCCGATTCGGCGCGCATCGAAATATGGAGGTTGAGAACTGCCGATCGAAATCACAGGACCACCTGAGACGCCCATTACGGCCCGCCAGACGCATTGCAGCGGAACAGCGTTCAGACGCAGGACCAGGCTTCTGTCACCACGGTCCTTATCACCGAGGCAGAGGTGGCCTCGGCGCTGCGACGGCGACGGGTGTGCGCCGGGAGGAACATCGGTGGGTTGCACTACTGAGCCGGGTCCTCGTGGGCGCGCCGAAGGAATCACCGCCCCCGCGGTGTCCTTGCCTACCCTGCGTGGCGTATCTGGAACACCGCGAATGGCACGCGGGATGGAGCGACCGCGAGTGGGAATCGCGCCGGGCGAACACGCCAGCGCTTGAGTACAGCGGCTTATGCGCCCGGATCCCCCAGCTAAGGTAGTGCAGAGGTGAACACCAACGCCCTATTCGTGTCTGAGGTCAATCGCTTTCGCAGCGCCACGATTCACAGAAATCCGCCGCGTTTTCGCGGCACGTCGGCGTCGGTCACGAGGGTTGCTCATCGAAGACGAACACGACTTTGCCCTCCCGACCCGTGTCGCCCTGGGCGAAGCTCAGGGCGTCTTTCCAGTCCTCCAGCCGCATAGTGCGGTCCACGCGTGCGCTAAGCGTGCCGTCGGCGACCAGCGCCACCAGATCGCGATAGGCGCCGTGCACCAGCGCGGTGTCGGTGCGGCGCAGCCAGTTGACCAGCCAGAATCCGGTCCAGGTCACCTGGCGGCCGATCAGATCGAGTATGTCGGCTGAGGCGGTCTGCCCCGATAGAAACGCATAAGACACCGATGTCCCGCCGAAGCGTAGATGGTGAACGAGTCGCCGCGCTGCGGCGCCGCCGACGGCGTCGACGACGTCGAGCTCGGTGTCACCCAGCGCTTCGGCCAGATTGAATTCGAGATTATCATCGTCGATGACGACCCCATCCCCGCCCCAGCTGCGCACCTGCGCGGCTGCGGCCTCGCGCCGGACCACGCTGATGGTTTTCCAACCGAACCGCCGCGCCAATTTGATCAGATACTCCCCGACCGCCGAGTTGCCCGCCGTCTGGCCGATCCAGCGGTCGGGCACCTCCGGATTGCCGTAGTCACGCAGCATCCGCAGCACGGTCATCGGGTTGATCCCAACCATCGCCAGCTGAACGGTGTCGATATCATCGGGTACGACGACGATATCCGTGGTGTCGGCGATCAGATGGGTGGCCCAGGTGCCGTGGCGGTAAGTCGGCAGCAGTAGCACTCGCGAACCGAGCAGTGACTCGTTCTCGCCGGGGCCGACGGCCACGACCCGACCGACGCCTTCGGCGCCGACGTCGGATGGGGGCTGCGGGTTAATGAAGTACTGACCGCTGACGTAGAGGAAGTCCGAGGCATTGATGGTGGCGGCCTGCACCTCGACGAGCACTTGGCCGGGACCTGGGGCGGGTGCCTGGAACTCGACGAGTGCCAGGACATCGGCGGGTTCGCCGATGGCAGTGATCTGGAGTTTGCGCATGGCGGGTCCTTCGACATGCGTTGGGATCAATCCTGTTTGATGACGTGCAGCGTGCTCAGGGGCCCGCCGAGTTGCATCAATTTACCGCCGTCGCGCAGGGGGCCCACGTATACCGGCGCGAAGCCCAGTCCGCTGATCAGCTGTTCGAAATCCGCACAGGCAGTGTTGTCGTCGCCGGCGTAGAACACGACCTGGCGGCCGTCGTCGTGGCGCGGGTCGGCCCCTAGGTAGCTGGCGTACATCGCGTTGAACGCCTTGATGACCGTCGCACCCGGGAGGTGGCGGGCGACCCATTCGCTGCCGGTTTCGTCGCCGAGGTCGGCATAGCCGCGGTAAACCGGTGCATATTCGGCGAATTGGTTGGTCGCGTCAACCACGATCCGCCCGCTCCAATCCGGAACGATATCGGCAAGTTCAGATACCCGCAGGAACGGCAGGGCCAAAATCACGACGTTAGCTCTGGCCGCTTGCTCGACAGTAACGGCTTGGGCTGGATCACCGAGTCCAGCAACCAGTTCGGTCAGGCTGTCCGGGCCCCGGCTGTTGCTGATGAGCACCGGTACCCTTGCGGCCACCAGGTGGTGCGCCAGCGCCTGGGTGAGCGGCCCCGCGCCGATGAACCCGACGTTAGTAAACATGGTCATGCCTCTCTTGGTTGCAGCACTGCATGTTTCATGCTTTGACGACGACGGTGCCGACCTTGCCGGGCTGCGTGACGTCGCGCACGGCGTCGGCGATTCGGTCCAGTGGATAAACGGCTGCGACGTCAAAGTGCTGCGGCAGGCCCGTGGTGATCGTGACCGCGCTGGCTACATCGGAGGCGCGTTGCTCGGGTGAAAGGGCGGTGAGCCACCGGTTGATCGTGAGCCCGCGGATGGCGAGCGCCGAGTGCAGGACCGTGGCGGCATGCAATGGAATCGGTTCTTGGGTCAGGTCGCCGTAGATGATCAGGGTGCCACCGGGGGACAGCGCATGCAGCAGGTCGCCCGCCGTGGCGCCGCCGACAGGGTCGAGGGCGACCGATATCGGTCGGCCGGCAGCGGCCGTGCGCACCTGTTCGCCCCAGCCCCGGTCGGAGGTGGAAACCACCGGCACCGTGGGGAAGCGGTCCCGAAGCTGTTGGGCGCGTTGCTCACTGCGCACGATGCTGATCGTGGCGATCTGGTGATCTTCGGCGATGGCGGTGAACAGTCGGCCCACCGACGAAGCCGCGGCGTTGTTAAGCACCACCGCGTCGAATCCGACACCGAAGTGCTGCTGCGCGGCGCGGCGCAGCATCAGCGCGGTGATGGGGTTGCACAACATCTGGGCGGCAACCTCGTCCGGCACCGGGTCGGGCACGGGGACCGCGATCGCGGCGTCGACATTGGCGACTTGGCGCCACGCGCCTTGGTGGGGGAAGAAGCTGACCCGGGTACCTGGGCCGAAGCCGGTAACCCCGGCGCCGACTTCGGTGACCACTCCGGTGGCTTCGATTCCGGCGATCAGCTCACGGCCTGGTGTCTGCGAAGCAGATATGGCCATCAGGTCGCCGGGGTGGATCGGGAACGCGCTCACCCGTACCTGCAGTTGACCGCGCTCCGGCGGACGAGGTTCTCCGACATCGGTGACCTCGAGTATTTCTGTCGGGTCGCCTGAGCGGCGGTAGGTAATCGCCAGGCTCATGAGGTGGGCTCCTTGTGTTGGGCGCCAGGATCAGCCGCTGGGCGCGGGTCGTTGCCGCACAACGCCGTATGCTTTCGGCCCCGGCCGCTGACCGTAGTCAGACCTCACCTTAACGCATTATGGAATGATTAGTCAATAATTGCGTGAGCACTCACTACGCAGACCGATCCGCTCCGCTCTACGCGCCGGGCAGCAACGCGATGGCCTGTTCGGCTGCGCTGGTGATCGTGGCGCTCGACGCTTCGCCCTTGCGCAGCGCCTCCATGCCTCGCAGTAACGCCAGCACGAGCGCCGCCAAATCGCGTGAATCCACCGCAGCATCGAGGTGGCCTTCACGCTGGGCGGCTGCGATGGTCTCGGCGAGCTCGGTTTGGTACGTATCAAGGAAGCGCCTGACGCGGCGGGCTACCGCCTTGTCGGTGGCCGCGAGTTCGGCGGCACTCTTAGCCGTCAGGCAGCCGCGCCGCTTTGAATCTGTGGCGTTGGCTCGCGCCATGCTGCGGATGTGGCCAACCAACCGATCGTAGGCGGACTCGGCCGAGTCCCGAAGCTCGGCACGCACGGCGGCCATCGTCATTACGGAGTATTCGTCAAGAGCCCGCATGAATATGGTGTGCTTATCGCCGAAAGCGCCATAGAGACTTCCCCGCCCCAGGCCGGTCACCGCGACGAGGTCATCGAGCGATGTTCCGGCATATCCATGGGCCCAAAACTGATCGCGGGCTGCCTCGATAACTTGATCCTCAACGAATTTGCGCGGTCGAGCCATAGCGCCATGATAACAAGTTCTTAACTATTCATTCAAAAACTGGCTCGCGGCCGCTGTATAGGTTTTCGATGCGACGTTCTGCCTCCTCAGCTGCCGGCGATCCAGGCCGCTTCCTCGCCGCGCTCGGGTAGGACGCGCCCGCCTTCGATGGCGAAACTGGCCGGACTGCTCTGAAAAACCACGAGCACCCGCTCGGAGGGGACGCCCGTCACCCGGGTCACGGTGGCGGCGATTTCGGTGGCAAGGCGAGTGGTCTCGGCTTTCGGGTGGCCCTCGCGTATCCAGCCGCTGACGAGCACCGGACTGGCGGGGACGCCGTCGGTGTAGACGCTCTCGGGCGGCAGTTCGTGAAACACCACGTTGACGTAGGTGCTAGGCACGTGATTGATCGCCGAGTGGATGGTGCCGATCTCTCCCGCGAGCGCCTGCTTGGTCTGAGCGGACAACGTCCGACGTGTGGGACGGCATTGTCGCCAAGTACGGTCTTCGTCGGCTGAGCTTGCGCCAACTGGTCGGTCACGGTGACCAGCACGCGGACTTCGCGTTCGCCTACGGCGCACCCGAAGGGCCCCGGGCATTTGTGAGCACCATCAAACTGCGCCAGGCCGGGTTCACCGAAACGATCGACACCGAGCACGCATTCCGCACCGCGCTGCAGTCGCTCATCGACCACAAGTTCCTGCCACCGCCAGCGAGTTAACCCGCCTCCGTCCGCCACCGGAACGCTTTCCATCGCCAGTACGTGGGCTTGCGTTCACTTCGCGAACGTCAATTGCGTGCCTGGTGTGCAAACACCGCTGCCAGACTCCGGTTCGCAGGGAGGGGGCCGACGAGAAACGAGATGCCCGAGGCAAATCGGATGCTGCCTGCCGCGAGCGCAAAACGGTCGATCGCCATGGCCCGCAGCCTACGACGAATCGTCCTATTCTGGTATCGCGTCCCCCTAGCATCGTTATTCTCGAACCCCGACGCGGGAAACGTTGCAAAGCGGCAGAAGGGTTGGTGGGGCAGGATATGGCCGATCCCGAAACCTCCATGGTCTCCGTGGCTCCGCCACCGAGATTCGAACCCGACGAACGCTGGGTGCCCGCTGACGAGCGATGGTTTGGTCTGGATCGGCGTACCATCCGCCCGACGCTTGCGGTGTTCGCGTTGGCGTTCGTGATGTCGGTGGTGTTGCCCGTCGTCAACGCGAAAGTGCCCTACCATGACATCGTCAAAGCCGGCGATGTCTTACAGCTCGAAGGCGACGTGACGTTCGTACCGGAGCCCGGCTGGGGCATCACCTCGGGTGTCCGCGCCGGCCACGCTCCGTTGTCCGGTCAGTACCCGGCGACCGCGACCGTCGAGAAGGGCGCCGTGAAATTCACGGTCCACACCGGACAATTCCACGGAGACGCCAACCAACTGCTCGACCAGATCGAGACGACCTCCGAAGCCCTCAACCGCGGCCGCGGCGTCCACGTGACCGGTGTACCGACCACCATCGTCACCGATCAAGGAAAGCAGGGTGCGCGAGTGCTGGTCACCGGACCGCACACCGCCGGCATCATCGCCGCGTTCGTATTCGGGGAACGAGGAGTTGAAGCCGTGGCGACCGGACCGTCTGATGTCGGCGCCGAGTCCACGGCCGCGGTTTTGCGGATGATCCGCAGCATCAGCCAAACCGGAGAGGGGAAGCGGTGACAACGACCACGCTTTCCGACCTCGATCATGCACGCGATGTAGCGCTCGACCTCTCCGGCTGGGGCAGGAGGTTCCTCTTCTACCAGCCACGCAACTTTGCGTTCTGGGGATATCTGCTGCTGGTCGGGATCGGGTTCTTGGCCTTCGTCTCCAAGCTCGCCCGCGAGTACGACGCTTACGGCGAGGCGATCGGGCTGGCGGTGACGTCATTCGCCATCTACGCCGGGCTGTTCTGGTGGTTCACCCAGCACATCGACCACTACGCCAAACTGCCCGCCAAACTCATGGTCGTTGCGTTTTTGTGGGGCGGCTTCGCTGCGACCAGTGCGATGGCGGCTAACGCCAACGACGCGATCCTCGCCTTATACGGCAAGACCTTTGGTCAGGTGTGGGCGCTGAATTGGGGCCCCGGCCTGGCCGCCCCGTTCACCGAAGAATGGGCGAAAGGTTCGGGTCTGCTGCTGCTCATCGCGTTGGCACCACGGCACGTAAGAACCGCGTTCGACGGGTTCATCCTGGGCGCGTTCATCGGTCTGGGATTCCAAATCGTCGAAGACATCACCTACGCGATGACGTCGGCCGGCACCCAGTTTGGCGCGAACCAAATTGGGGCGTCGATAGGCACCATCGTGCTTCGGATGGTCAGTGGGGTCGCCGCGCACATCATTTATAGCGCGATCTTCGGCGCCGGTCTGATCTATCTGCTTGGCCGACCCGCCGAGCCACGCAAAGTCGGGCGGGGTTTGCTTCTCATCGCGATACCGATGCTGCTGCACGGGACATGGGACTCGGTGGGCACTGTCGCCGGCCCGAGTACGCTGAAGTTGTTCGGGCTGCTCATCGCGACAATCGTCGTAGCGCTCGCAATCGTTGTGCGGGTTTACAAGTTGACCGTGAAACGGGAACAGGACTTCGTCCGCGACGTCATGGCCCCAGAAGAGGCCCGCAACGTCATCACCGCGGCCGAACTCGACGCGATAGCCGGTAATCGCAAGGCCCGCAAGGCTTATCTCAAAGCCAGCCGTAAACGCAGTGAGCGCAAACGCGCCCGCTACGTCCTCAACGCTGCGTATGCCCTCGCGGAGGAGCTGGCTACCGCCCGCGGCGCCGACACCGACCGGGTACGCTTCGCCCGCTCGGAAGTAGCCAGAATCCGTGCGGGCGTCCCGTCACCATGGTGAGCCGGCGACTAAGACCGCGACCTTTCGCCGCTCTACCAGTCATTCCGCCGCGAACCAGGCCTGCTCTTGGCCTGGTTCAGGCAGGATTCGGCCGCCTTCGACCGCGCCACTCGCCGGGCTGTTTTGGATCACCATAAGAACCCGGTCGGCGTGAATATTGGCGATCCGGGAAACGGCGGCTGCGATTTCCGTTGCGAGACGGGTGGTTTTGTCTTCTGGGTGACCGGATCGCACCCAGCCGTTAATCAGCACCGGATTCGCGGGTACACCATCGGTGTAGATTCCGCCGGCGGGCAGCTCGTGGAAAACGACGTTGACATAGGTGCTGGGCACGTGATTGATCTCGGCATGGATACGGCTTATCTCGTGGGCCAACGCGCGCTTGATGTCGGCAGTCAGCGTCGCTGTTGTCGTCGTGTAGGTATAGACCGGCATGGCCGCTCCTTGAATAGACGATGAGCCGGCGGCGTCAGCCCAGGTGTGCGGCCTGCGGTTTGGTCGGCACCACAATGACGGTGGGCCCGTCGGCGCTCAGCGCGGCGGTGAATTCGTGGGCGAGCTTTTCTGTGCTGTCGACGTTGACGGTGCGGCACCCGAAACCCGCTGCGATGGAGGCGATATCGAGGCCCGGCAAGTCCATTCCCGGCACGCCGGGGCACTTCTCCAGCTTCGCAAACGACTTGAGGATCGAGTATTCCCCGTTGCGCATCACCACGAACACGACCGGCAGGCGGTGTTGGACGGCCGTATAGACCGCTTGCACCGAGTATTGGAACGATCCGTCGCCGATGGTCGCAAGGACGTGGCGCTTGACACCACGGGCGCGGTCCCCCAGCGCGACGCCCACCGCGGCGGGCAACCCCCAGCCGATACCGCCGCTGGCAGTGGCGAAAAACGAAGCCGGGCGGGTGGTGGGCAGGAATCGCAGTTGTTGGGCCATCGTGGACGTGGATTCGGTGACCACCGGCGAATCGGCGGGCTTCACGGTGCTCAACGTCGACCACACCGCGTCCGGCGTGAGCGGTGCCGACCCGGTCATGTCAACGGCGGGAGTCGGCGCCTGTGCAGCCGGCACCGACCGGTCGCTGTGATCATCGACCAGGTCCACCAGCTGCTCCAGCGCCAGCAGCGTGTCCCCGAGCATGCTGTCACCCACCGGCGCCGCAGCAGCCAGCCCCGGATCGGCGGTGATCTGCAGCAGTTCGGTGCCCTCGGGCAGGTACTCGCCGGCCACGTAAGGGTAGTAGCGGAAGACCTGCGCCCCGACCACGACGACGAGGTCGTGCCCGCGCATGATCTCGGTGACACCGGCAATGGTCATCGGTATCTGCCCCTGATACAGACGGTGATCCTCCGGGAACGACGCCCGGTCGGGAAGCGGACTGCCGTACACCGGTGCGCCGACCTTCTCCGCGAAGGCCACGCCGGCATCCCAGGCGCCACTGCGATCCACTTCAGGGCCGAAGACCACCATGGGCCGCTGCGCACCATTGATGCGCTTAGCGAATCCGCGCAGCCGCTCGGGGTCCGGGGCGACACGATGGCTCACCGTGCGTACCACCGCAGGGCCCAACGCCGGTTTCTCCCAGTCGTCAAGCGGGATGGACAAAAACACCGGGCCGGCCGGCGGCTGTATCGCCATCGCGTAGGCGCGCATAAACGCGGCCGGCACGTCCTCGGCGCGCTTGGGTTCGTACGCCCACTTCACCCACGGCTGCGGAAACACGGTTTCGTCCTTGTTAGTCAGATACGGTTCACACAACACCATTTCGCGGGTCTGCTGACCGGCCGTGACGATCAGCGGGGTGTTGCCCTTATACGCCGCCACCAGGTTGCCCATCGCGTTACCCATCCCCGCAGCGGTGTGCACATTGACCAGGGTGGGCTCGCCGGTGGACTGCGCGAACCCGTCGGCCATGGCCAGCACCGATGCCTCCTGCAGTCCGAGGACGTAGGTGAAGTCGTCGGGGAAGTTCTTCAAGAACGTCTGCTCAGTAGAGCCGGGGTTGCCGAAAACCGTCGTCAGCCCGAGCTCACGCAGCAGGTCGTAGGTCACCTCGTGGACGGTTTTCGCGATTGTCATCGTCCTGCCGGTCCTTCCGTGTTTGTCGAGCCTTCGCCGCGTGCGGTGCGCCGACGCGCTCGGGTTTCAGCCTCGTCCTAGGTGGTCGTCTTGTCGATGTCTCGTGTGACAACCGTGCCTACCGGTCGCTGTGGCCGATCACAATGTCCGCCGAGCGTTCGTCGTGTTGGAATGCTTGGACGTGTACGCGATAGAGGTCGAGCAAACCGGCGGTCCGGAGGTCCTTTCTTACGTCGAAAAGCCGCGGCCCTCCCCCGGGCCCGGCGAGGTGTTGATCAAAGCCGAGGCGATCGGCATCAACTTTGTCGACACGTATTTCCGGTCGGGGCTGTATCCGCATGAACTGCCGTTCGTCCTCGGCGCCGAAGTTGCCGGCACCGTCGCCGCGGTAGGAGACGGCGTGACCGCGTTGCGCCCGGGTTCCAGGGTCGCGACTGCGGATGCCGTCGGCGCCTACGCCGAATACTGTGTCGCCCCAGCCGATGTCGTGGCGTCGGTGCCGGATGCGGTGGCTGCCGACGTCGCCGCGGCGACCATCCTCAAGGGTATGACGGCCCACTTGCTAATCAAGTCGGTGTATCCCGTGCAGCCTGGCGACATAGTCTTGCTGTATGCGGGGGCCGGTGGGGTGGAGCTGATACTGACGCAGTGGGCGACCAGCGTCGGGGTCCGGGTCATCACGACGGCCTCTACGGCGCACAAGGCGCAGCTGTCCCGCCGGGCCGGCGCGGCGGAGGTGCTCGACTATCCCGATGACCCTGACCAGTTCGGGGCAAGCGTGCGCGAGCTCACCGGCGGCGAAGGCGTCCCCGCTGTCTACGACGGCGTCGGAAAGTCCACGTTCGACGCCAGCCTCGCCAGCCTGGCGGTCTGCGGCAAGCTTGTGCTGTTCCGAGCGGCCAGCGGACCGGTGCCCCCGGTGGACCCCCAGCGCCTCAACGCGGCGGGCTCGGTGTATCTGACCCGCCCGTCGCGGCCGCATTTCATGCGCACACGCGACGAGTTCACCTGGCGCACAAGCCAACTGTTCCACGCGATCGCCGCCGGCGCCATCACGGTCACCGTAAGCGCGCGCTACCCGCTCGCGGACGCGGCCCAAGCCCACCGCGACCTTCAGGGCCGCAAGAGGGTCGGCTAGGTCGTGCTCACGCCCTAACTCGCGCTAAGCGGCATCGGGGTTTTCCAGGACGACGGCGACGGCTTGTCCGGAGCCGATGCACACCCCGATAGCGCCATAGCGCGCGTGGCGTTCGCGCAGTTCGGTCGCCAGTGTCAGCACGTAGCGGGAGCCGGTAGCGCCGAACGGATGCCCGATGGCCACCGCCCCACCATTGGGTGTGAGCTTGTTGTCGGGAATGGTGAAGCCGCCGAGCTGATTTGGAAGTTCCCGAAGCACGCCGAGAGCCTGCGCGCTGAATGCCTCGTGGACTTCCCACACGTCGATCTGCTCGGGCGTCAGGCCGGCCCGCTTGATCGCCAGCGGCAACGCCCACGCCGGGGCCAGCCCCATGATCAGCGGGTCGAGCGCGTACACGGCTGAGGACACCACGCGCGCCAACGGATTGACGCCGAGCTCAGCGGCGCGCTCCGCCGACGCAAGCACGACCGCACTGGCGCCGTCGCTGAGTGGTGTGGAGTTGGCAGCGGTCATCTGGGTGGTGCCGGCTTGTACCGGCAACGCCGCCAGCTGCTCGGCGGTGGTGTCGTCGCGGATGAACTCGTCGTGCTCGACCTTGCGCGCCGGCGTTTTTTTCGTCGCCGCGATCGGCACCGGCATGATCTCTTTGGCGAGTCGCCCCGAATCACGGGCGGCCCTGGCGTGTTGCTGCGAGCGTAGCGCGAAGGCATCGATCTCCTCTCGCGTCAGACCGTAGCGATCGGCCACGTTCTGCGCGGTCTCGATCATGGAAATGTAGGCGTTGCGCCCCAACAGTTTTGGATTCGGCGGGCCGCCAGCACCCGCCCACATGGTGTCGAGCAGAATCACCGGTCCGCGTGGGGAAAACGGCGCGTCGCCCTTCATGTATGCCCACCCGGAACGCGACATCGACTCCACCCCGCACGCGATGCCCACACCCAGGTCGCCCGCCTTGATGGCATGGGCCAACTGGACGGTCGCGCTCAACGACGACGCGCAGAACCGGTTGATCGTCGCTCCGGCGACGCTGTCGGGGAATCCGGCCGCCAGCGCCGCCCAGCGCGCCACGTCCCCCAGCCCCTCGTGCGCTGGGTTGACGCAGCCTGCGACGACGTCCTCGATCTGGTCCCGCTCGACGCCGACGCGTTCACACGCGCCCGTCATCGCCAACCCGAGCAGATCGTCGAGCCGGATATGCGATAGCGAACCGCCGTATCGGGTAAATGGGGTGCGCACACCGCCGAGCACAAACGCCTCTGTCATCGTCGACTCCCAAATATCACTGAGAACTGATTTCACGCACGATCTCGATCGCCCTGCCCAAGGTGGACAGCCGGGCGTCGACGGTGTCGCCCGCCGGATAGAGCCGGACGGTGTCAACACCGGCATCGCGCCAGACCGACAACCGTTGCCGCACCATGGATTCAGTGCCGATCAATGTGGTGGCCAGAACCATGTCGTCGGTCACCAGGTCCACCGCGCCCTCGCGGGCGCCCGACTGCCAGCGCTCACGAACCTCGGCAGCGACGTCTGCCCAGCCCTGACGGCTATAGGCCTGGTTGTAGAAGTTGGTCGACGCCGACCCCATCCCTCCCAGGCTGAAGGCGAGTTCCTTCTTGCGGCTACCGACCATGAGCCGCAAAGCATCCTCATCGGACGCGAAGGCCACCTCAGCGCCCTGACAGATATCGAGGTCGTCGCGGCTGCGCCCGGCGCGGGCCAGCCCTTCCTCCAAATAGATGAAGTAGGCGGCGTCGGCGCCTTCGGGCACGAAACTGGTGCCAAGCCAACCTTCGGCGATTTCGCCGGTCAACCGCAGCATGGCCGGCGACAGCGTCGCGAGGTAGATCGGGATCTGGTGTTCCGCGCGCATCGACAACTTCATCGGAACGGCATCCCCGGCGGGCCAGGGAATCTGGAACTCGCGACCCTGGTACGAGATCTTCCCGCCATCAACCACTTGGCGCACGATATCGACCGTTTCCCTAAGACGAGACAGGGGGCGCGCAAACGAAACCCCGTGCAGCCCTTCGATGACCTGTGGACCGGACGCACCGAGGCCGAGCAGAAACCGTCCGCCGGACAGGTTCGACAGCGTGATCGCGGCCTGCGCCACCGCAACTGGCGTTCGAGTCCCGACTTGAATGACCCCGGAACCGAGCAGAATGTGATCGGTACATGCCGCGTAGTAGCCCAGCGCCGACGGCGCATCCGACCCCCAGGCCTCGGCTACCCACAACACGTCCAGCCCCAGCTTCTCGGCTTCGACGGCGAAGTCTCGTTGCTGCGACCAGCGATCGAAGCTGGCGGCCTCAACCGTCGTGGCGGTGCGCATTAGTCTTCAGCCAGTTTCTTGATGTGGGCCAGGGTGGCGGTCATGTTCTGTTCGAACTCGCGCATCCGTACGAACACGATCTTCTGTTCCTTTTCCGGTATGCGATCGATCGCGAACGACAGCCCGGAGCGCGCGGGACCCATCTGCATCCACTCCGACAACTCCGTTCCACCGTTCTTGGGCTCAAGCCGGAAACGCCAGATCGCGGTCGGGTTCGCCGGGTCTTCGACGGCCCAGGCGAACACCCGCTCGGGCTCGCACTCGATCACGTGCGATGTGGTTGCCCATTCGCCCAGCGCTTCGTGCTTGCTGCGTCCGACGAACTTGGCCCCGACCGCGGGCTCGGTGGCTCCGTCGAGCCATTCGATCGATTGCAGTTCCTGGCTCATCGTCGGCATCAGCTCGATGTCGGACACGAACTCCCACACCCGCCGCGGTGACGCACCGATCCACGTCTGCACCTGCACGGTCGGTTTATCCGCGTAGCGCACACCTGTCCACTCCACCGTCCGCTACCTCCGTTAGTTCAGTTCACCACGTTCGCGTAGTGCATTGGCCAACTGCACCCGCGACTGGACCCCGAGCTTCGAATATGCCGAACGAAGGTGGGTACCTACCGTATTCACTGATATGCCAAGCGCTTTGGCAGCGGATTTGTCGGTGCAGCCGTCGGCGATCAAATACACCACCCGCCGTTCGCGCTCGGTCAGTGACTGAGGCTGCGACCCGCCGTGATCGCTGACCCACTTTGCGCGCCGGACGCCCGCTTGCCTCATGACGCGTTGAACCGTTGCCCTGCGCGCAAACGCACCCATGCGGTCGTAGACGTCCCAGGCGGCGTCCAGTTGCTGCAGGGCAGCGTCGCGTTGGCCGGCTTCCAGCAGCATGGTGCCGTAGCCTTCCGTCCCTGCGGCCCGCAATCCACGTCGCGGACTGTGCTGTAAGACTTTTACCGACTCGGCCACCATGGCCATGTCGCGGTTGAACAGCCCACGCATGTTCAATGCCAACCCGGTCAGCGTGGCGACGTCGGGGTTGCGCTGCGCGCCTTCTTCGGCAATCTCAATGGTACGCTCGGCAAAATCTGCTGCACCGCATGCCATTCCAACTTCAAAGAGGATCGTCATCCAGCAGGGCCACCACGCCCAGTAGCTGCGTGACGGGTAAGGCGCCGCGAGCAGCCGCGACAGCGTTTGGCGGCTACCGTCGAGGTCACCCTGGAGCGCCGCTAGCCAGCCCTGCGTGAATGTCACCCCAGGGTGGCCGCTGGCCTGTCCGCCCGTGAGGTCGACAGCCAGCCCGAGTCGTTGCGCGGCCAACGCCGCCTCGCCGCGTAGCAACGCACTGAAAGCGCGTATCAGGGTGCCCTCCACGACGTGCACGGTGGTGCCTATTACCTGCCCGAGTTCGACGACGGCCTCTGCGAGCTGATCAGCCTCGCGCAGCTGGCCGAGGTTGTAGTGCTGTTTGGCTTGGGCAAACAACAGGTCGGGCACCAACGATTCAGCCTTGCCGTGGCTATCCTCGGCTGCGGCATCGAGGAGTATTTGGGCGTCGTGGTAGCGATCGAGAAGTTGCAGCTCCATGATCTCCTCGGCGAGGTAGGAATTCCCAGTCACAGATCGCAGTTCACGGAAATGCTTCAGCGCCAGCTGATGTCGGCGCTGAGCGTGGGCGGCTTCACCGGCAGCCTGCAATGCCAAGGCGAGCGCATCACCGTCGTGTGATGCCCTTGCTTGCGACAGCGCGGCATCAGCCTGCTCGGCAGCCGCGTCCGCGCCCACGGTACGGGTGGCCGCCAAGGCGCGCGTCGCCTCAAAGCGCGCGGCCAGATCGCGCCGCCCGGTGGTCAGGGCGAGAGTGCGCTCGGCGCGATCGTTCAGGTCCGAGAAGCGTCCGTTGAGCCACAGCGCTTTCACGGCGTGGATTTGGATCCGGCCAATCGTGTCGACATCGTCGATGGTGGCTAGCAGCCGGTCGGCCACCGCGATCGTGTCGTTGGCGCGCTGTGCGCGCGACAGCACCGACACCGCTCGTTCGCCCAGCTCCAACCAGTGTGGATGACCGGGACGCATCGTCCGGAATGCTTGCAGCGCAAGCCCGGCGGCGTCGACAGCGCTCGTGGTGACCAGTGCCTCTGCACCGGCAATCATGATCCGGGCGTTGGATTCGTCACCGACGACCGCGGCCGCGCGCGCGTGGGTGGCAGCCAGCACCGGATCTATCGCGGATTCCACGAGGTGTCGTGCCAATCGCGCATGAAGGTGGCGCCGTTTCTCCGGGGAGACAACTTCGTAGACGGCCTGCCTGACGAGGTCGTGACCGAAGCTCAGTTCGACGCCGGTGGACAACAGCAACCCCGTCGAGATCGCCGAGGCGATGGGGTCGTTGTGCCGTTGTCCCGGCGTCGTGTCGCACAGCCTGGGCAGTTCGCTGATTGGTACCGCGCGCCCGGCGGTGGCGATGGCTTCGATGATTTCCCGTCCGCTGCTCGACACGTCGGCCAGCCGTTGATACACGGCGGTGCGAAACTCAGCCGGAATTTCATCATCGCGGCCTGTCTCGCCGCGATGGGCCGCGCTGTCAATGATTTGAATGGCCCACAACGGATTACCGCCGGTGGCGTCAAGTACCTCGTCGATGCGACTGCTAACACTGTTCCCGAGGCGATCCCGGGCGATCTCGGCGATCACGCTCCGCGGCAACGGGTCCAGCCGGATATGCTCGACGCCAACGGTATCCGCGGCGCTGACGGTCAGACCGGGGTCGTCGCCGCGACCGGCCAGCACCCACACCACGGGCCTGCCGGCCAGTCGAGAGATCAAAGAACGCAACGCATATCGGCTGAGCCGGTCCGCCCACTGCACGTCGTCGACGGCGATCATCACGCGATGGCTAGCCGCTAACCTCTCGAGGTGTTCGGCGGTGCGATCGACCAGTACCAGCGGCTCGCCGGCGAGCCCGGCGATGTCGTGGAATTCGGCTGCAGTGAGAAGCGGATCCCGTCCGGTGCGCAGCAGCCCGATGACCGGTGCGCCAGGAGAGGCCTGCTCGATTTCGTCGCATTTGCTTCGGGCGACTCGGATGCGGCTGTGGGTTGCTTGACGGCAGATCTCCGACAGCAGCGCGGTCTTACCGATCCCGGGCTCACCGGTGATCAGCACCACCCCGCTGGCTCCGTGCACACGGGTGCGGCGGACGATACCGAGGGCTCTGGCCAGCTCCTGATCGCGGCCGCGCACCGGCCCATAGGGTCTCATCAGGCACCCTTTCGACCCCGTCGGCGTGGCGACGACGTTTGCTCCCCCCGGGGGAGACGGCTCATGAGCGGTTGCCGCGATGCATGATCAGGCCGCGGCCGACGACCGGCTCGGTGTCGCGGGCATTGATGTCTTCGCCGCATTCTGAACACACCACGCGGACACCCACGCGGTGCCCACAGGGCTTGTGCAGCAGGTCAACTGGCGGGGCCGCAAGACCGGTCCACTCGTTACCCCATTGCATCAGGGCGACGTAGACGGGAAACAAGGCCCGGCCCTTGGCGGTCAGCCGGTACTCGTTGAGATCGCGCGTGGTGTGCTCGGCGTAGGGTCGACGCTCGAGAATGCCGTGGGCGACGAGCCAGTTGAGGCGGTCGGTGAGCACGTTGCGGGCCAAACCGATGCCCCGCTGGTAGTCCTCGAACCGCCGGGCGCCGTTGAACGCCTGGCGCAAGATCACCCACACCCACCGTTCACCGACGATGGCCGCAGAACGCGCGACCGCGCAGTTCTCGTCGAGCAAATCCGTGTGTCTCACAGCTAGCAGGATAACCCCTGATCTCGTCGCTTTTCAAAACTTGGATTACGAGACGGTGAGTCCGCCGTCGACCACCAGCGTGGTGCCGGTGACGTAGGCGGCGGCGGGGCTTGCAAGGAACACCAGCGCCGCGGCAAGCTCCTGCGGATCTCCCGGCCGCCCGGCGGGCACGCGCGGCAGTTGGCTGTCGATGTAGCCCTCGGGGAACTCATCCGTCATTTCCGATGGGAAGAAGCCCGGAGCCAGCGCATTGACGCGGATGCCCTTACGACCGGTCCACTGCACGGCCAGGTCCCGGGTCAGGCCAGTCACGCCGGCCTTGCTCGCCGAATAGGCCGCCTGGGGCAGCCTGCCGCTGGTCAGCGCGACGACGCTGGCGACGTTGATGATCGAGCTGCCCGGTTTCATGACACGGCCACAGGCTTGGGCCATCCAATAGGACCCGTTGAGATTGATGTCGATAACCTCACGGAACTGCTCGGGTGTTTCGCGTGTCGCCGGTACGGCGGTGCCCTTGCCGGCATTGTTGACGAGCACGTCGACGTGGCCGAACTCGGTCATCGCCGCGTCGACCACGCTCTGTGCGTCCTCGGGGCGTGCGACGTCCGCCGTGACCGTTAGCGCGCGCCGGCCCCGTTCCTCGACTTGGGCGCGAGTCTGCTCGAGGCGATCGCTGCGGCGCGCGGCCAGCACTAGGTCGGCGCCCGCCTCGGCAAGCGCCTCGGCGAACGCGATACCCAGCCCGGACGACGCCCCGGTGACGATTGCCACCTTCTTGTCGAGCCGAAAGAGGTCGAGAACCGTCGTCGTCATCTGGTTGTCCTTTCATGAGAGGCAGAGTCGCTTCCGAATCTTAGTTGCAATTTACTACTAGCGGTGTACCGTGTGAAGCCATCCCAATGGCTGCCGCAGGAGGCCAGTGTTGACCCAGTTGAGCCGTCCTCCGAAGCCGGGAAAGTCGCGGGCAAGGACCGTGAGGCAGCCCGCTACATCGGTCCAATAGTTAGGTCCTCATGAAGCGCATCTACGCCGACTCTCACCCCCCGTTACTGAATCCGCGCGACATCGACTTTCTACTTTATGAATGGCTCGACGTGGAAGCACTGTGTGATCGGCCGCGGTACCGCGAGCACTCCATCGAATCCTTCGACTCGGTTCTGGATCTGGCGGCAGACATAGCGGTCAAACGCTTTGCGCCGCACTTCAAGACCGCCGACACAAAGGAGCCGGTCGTCAATCCCGACGGCACCGTGACCACGCTGCCCGAGATGAAAGCGGCGCTGTCGGCGGTGGGTGCCGCCGGACTGCTGGCCGGCGAGTTCGACCACGACGTCGACGGCTATCAACTCCCGTACGTGGTGTCGAGAGCCGCGTTCGCTTGGCTCCAGGCGGCTAACATCAGCGCCGCTGCATATCTGGGGCTGACCATCGGCAACGCCCACCTGGTGGCCGCCTACGGCAATAAGGAACAAATCGACAGCTGGGTGCGGCCGATGCTCGACGGCCGCTACCTGGGAACGATGTGCCTGTCTGAGCCGGACGCGGGGTCATCGTTGGCCAACATCACGACACAAGCGGTCCGGCAGGATGACGGAACATACCGCCTCACTGGCACCAAGATGTGGATCAGCGGCGGCGATCACGAAATGTCCGACAACATCGTTCATCTCGTGCTGGCCAAGACGCCCGGCGGTCCACCAGGCGTCAAGGGCATCTCGCTATTCATCGTTCCGAAGTTTCTCGTCGATGATGGCGGACGCCCGTCGACGCGTAACTCGGTGGTGCTGGTCGGTCTGAACCATAAGATGGGCAACCGCGGAACGACCAACGCGCTGCTCAATTTTGGCGACGACTCCATCACGCCCGATGGCGTTAACGGCGCGGTCGGCTACCTTGTCGGCCAGGAGTTCGACGGGCTGCGCCACATGTTCCACATGATGAATGAAGCCAGGGTCGGCGTCGGACTGGCGGCCACGGCTCTGGGCTACACAGGGTATCTGCAGGCGCTGTCCTACGCCCGCACCCGGCTGCAAGGCAGGCCCCTGTCGCGCGGCCGTGAATCCGTCGATGAGATTCCGATCATCTCCCATCCCGACGTGCGCCGAATGCTGCTGGCCCAAAAGAGCTACGTCGAGGGCGCTCTGGCGCTCGGTCTGTATTGCAGCCGCCTTATCGACGAAACAGTCTCCGCCCCAACCGATGCCGAGCGCGATGACACCGGGCTTCTGCTCGAGGTGCTGACCCCGATAGCCAAGAGCTGGCCGTCGCAGTGGTGCGTTGAGGCCAACAGTCTGGCTATCCAGGTCCACGGCGGATACGGCTATACCCGTGACTACAACGTCGAACAGCTCTACCGGGACAATCGACTCAATTCCATTCATGAGGGCACACACGGCATTCAGGCCCTCGATCTTCTTGGCCGCAAAGTGCTCATCCACAGCGGCCGCGGCCTCCGTCTGCTGCTCGAGAGAATCCGGGACACCACCAGTCAAGCGTCGGCGCTGGGGCATCCGCTGGCCGGCTGGGCGGACGCGCTGGCATCGGCCGCGCAGCGCGTCGAGGACACCACCCTGTCGCTCTGGAAGGATGGCGACCCCGGCGCCGCGCTGCCCAACGCGACGTTGTACCTCGAGGCCGTCGGCCACGTCGTGCTGGCATGGATCTGGCTGCAGCAGGCGTTAGCCGCGCACGGCAAGGCCGGCGATTTCTATGACGGTAAGCGCCTTGCGGCGCAATACTTCTTTCACTACGAACTCCCTAAGACGACCGCGCAGTTCGATGTGCTCGATAGCGGCGACCGAACCACCACCGACTTGGACGAAAGCTGGTTCTAGCGTGATGGATGCTGCATGTGGTCACAATGTCTCAGGGACTAAACCGAGTTCCCCATGGAGGTGCGATGCAGCAGCTGACCGGTTTAGATGCCGCGTTTTTGACGCTCGACTCGCCCACGGCGTACGGGCACGTGGGCAGCGTGTCCGTCCTCGATCCGCCGGCGGGCGGCGAGGCCCTCACGCTTGAGCGGCTGACCGAACTCATCGAGTCCCGCTTGCATCTAGTCCCGCCGTTTCGCCGCCGATTGGTGGAGGTGCCTTTTGGGCTGGATCAGCCGTACTGGATCGAGGACCCCGATTTCGACATCGAGTTTCATGTCCGCGAACTCGCGTTGCCCGCCCCAGGGGATGATCGGCAGCTGGCGGTCCAGGCTGCCCGGCTGCACGCGCGGCCGCTGGACCGCCGCCGCCCGCTCTGGGAGACCTACCTCATCCACGGCCTGCAGAGCGGCCGGCAAGCCCTTTACACGAAGGTGCACCACGCGGCCATCGACGGGGTGTCGGGAAACGACTTGCTCGCAGCGCTGATGGACACCTCGCCAGAGCCGCGCGACACCGGCGAGCCAGACTCGTGGCGTCCGGAAACCCAGCCCGGCGCCGCGAAGCTGCTGGTGCGCAGTGCTGCGTCGCTGGCAACCAATCCGGTTCGGGCCGTGCGGGTCTCGGCGGGAATCGTGCGTTCATTGCCAGCCCTTGTTACGAGTCCCGCGCGTCCCTGGCTGCCGCTCATCGACCGGTATGTGTTGCGCCGTGACCGCGGCGTCATCTTGTCGGCGCCGCCGTTGATAGCGCCCGCAACGCCGTTCAACAAGAACATCGGCCCGCATCGGCGCTGGGCCTTCGCCAGCCTCCCGCTTGGGCAGGTCAAGGAGATCAAGAACGCCGCAGGCGTCACAGTCAACGACGTCGTGATGGCGCTGTGCGCCGGCGCGCTGCGCATCTGGCTACAAAAACACGATGCCCTGCCCGACGGACCGTTGTTGGCCGCCGTTCCGGTGTCCATCCGCACCGAAGAGCAAAAGGGCGCCCACGGCAACCGGGTCTCGTCCGTCATCGCGGCGCTACCCACCAATTTGGCGGACCCGGCCGGGCGGCTGGCAGCTGCGCACGAGGCGATGCGCGCGGCCAAGGAGCAGCACAACGCACTGCCCGCCGAGCTACTCACCGACATTGCGCAGTTCTCCATGCCGGCGTTGGCGAATCAGGCCAACCGGCTGGCCACCCGACTGCGGCTACTGGAGCGGGTCCCGCCGTTCAATCTGATCATTTCCAACGTTCCCGGGCCGACCGTGGATCTTTACCTGTGCGGCGCGCGGCTCGACGGCATCTACCCGCTCTCGGCGATCGCCGACGGACAGGGGCTCAACCTGACTGTCTTAGGGTCCAAAGGCAAGCTCAACTTCGGCGCACTGGCCGACCGCGACCTGGTGCCCGATGTCGAGATGATCATCGACGCGCTAAAAGACGAAATCGCCACACTGTCTGACGCTTTCGGGGTCGGCTGATGTCGAGTCCGAGGCCGCGGCCGCACATACCTACCGGCCCCACCGGGGTGACCGCTCCCCCGTCGTGGCTCTACCTGACAGACCCCGCCCGTGCGGCGGCCGAATACGGGTGGCTGATTGCCGCGCTGCCGCTCAGGCAGCTGCTGCCTACTGGCGACGGGCACCCGGTTCTGGTGTTGCCGGGTCTGCTGGCCGACGACGGGTCCACCTGGACGCTGCGGCGCATCCTGCGCGACCTGGGCTACCGGGTGCACGGCTGGCGGCTGGGTCGCAACCTCGGTCCGACAGCTGCGACGGTTACCGGGCTACAGACCCGCCTGCTCGACCTGCGGTCGCGATACGACTCTGCGGTGAGTGTGATCGGCTGGAGCCTCGGCGGCATCTACGCTCGCACTCTGGCCCGTGACGCTCCAACTGCGGTGCGCCAGGTGATCACGCTGGGCAGCCCGATTCGCCTCGCCCACGAAAGCCAGTCCCGCGCCGGTCGCGCCTTCGACCGCTACGCCCATTTACATGTCGTGCCAAGGGAGCTGCCGCTGGAGTCAGGCCTCGATGCCCTGCCGGTGCCGGCTACCTCCATCTACTCCCGATACGACGGCATCGTCGCCTGGCAGGCCTGCCTCGACCTGCCGTCTACGCGGGCCGAGAACATCGCAGTGGTCTGCAGCCATTTGGGGTTCGGTCACCACCCGGCGGTAATCTGGGCCGTCGCCGACCGGCTGGCACAGCCGCTGGGCCAGTGGGCGCCATTCCGGGCGCCAGCCGCGCTGCGGCCGCTATATCCCGCGGCCGACTCACCACCCCAGCGGGCTCCGCGATCCCACCACAGAAGGGCTCAGTGAGCTTTCATCATCAGTAGTTACCTTTCGGGCAGTCGCCTCTCGCGGTTATCTCTGCTGGGTCGCGGCCGGTGAAGGCGATGAGCCGCTCGAGCGGGCTGGCGTTGGCGGGCACTGGCACGGGTGGATCGAATCCAGCGGTGATGCGACTTTGTGGAGTGAGGGTCTGCCGCGCCAGGGCGAGGACGTGAGCGGCGTGGGTGTCGGAGACATCAAGAGGACAGTGTAATGCCATGGCGAAATCCCAGCCGTGGACGACGAGTTCGAGAGACAGGATGCCGAGCGCAAGGTCAGCGGGCAGTGTTCGTCCGCTGAAAACGACGTCACCGGCCAACCCGCGGCGACACCATTCCGCCAGGATGGGCTGCGTAAGTTGCTGCATGCGTTGGTCTATGGAGCCGTAGGTGGGTACGACGGGTGGAATACCGGCGGCGGCAGCGAGGCGGGAGATCGTGTCGATGAGATGGTCGGCCAGGGCCTGCACATCCCAGTCGTCACACGGCGTGGGGCGGTGCATGTCGTCGGGGCCGATCGTCTGGACGACATGCTGCAACACGACCAATGCCTGTCCGGCACTGGCGAATTCATCCACGGTGTCTCCTGATCGTGCGGCGCACGACGTCAAACGCGGCGATCACGTGCCGCCATCGGCTCGTAGGGCGGATAGTCGATGTATCCATGGGGGCCGGGTGTGTAGTGCAAGGCGCGGTCGGATCGTCGGATCGGCGCTAGGGCGGCAAAGCGTGACGGTAGGTCGGGGTTGGCGATGAACGTTTCGCCGAATGCGACGAGATCGACCAGACCGTCATCGATGAGCTGGTTTCCGCGTTCGCGCGTCATTCCGACGTTGGCGATAATGGTGCCGCGGTAGCGGGGCCGGAAGTGCTTGAACATGCCGTCGCCCTGCAGATCTGAGAGCGGACTACCGCTGAGATCGGCCATCGCGCCCATCAATAGTAAGTGCGCTAGCGAATATTCGTTGAGCCGCTCGATCACGTACTCGCTGGTCTCCAGAGTGTCGGCCGTCGAGACGAACTCGCCGCGCTCACCCCACGCCGGCCCGGCCTTGACCCCCACCTTGCTGATGTCGATGCGTGCGCCGACGGCGTCAAGTACGTCGAACAAAAGGCGTGCCCGGTTTGCGATCGAACCGCCGTAGTCGTCGGTGCGGACATTGGTGCGTGGGTTGAGGAACTGGCTGATCAGATAGTTGAACCCCGCCTGAAGTTGCACACCATCGAACCCGGCCCGTACGGCGTTCGCTGCAGCCGTTGCGAAGTCGTTGATCGTCCTGCGGATGTCGTCCTGCGTCATCGCTCTGGGAGTCACAGTCGGCTGGTTGCCCGACGAGGTTGGCGAGCGCAGCCTAGGGTTGACCGCCGACGGGGCCAACGGTGGTGTGCCAGAGAAGAAATCGGGATGCGATAACGAGCCGGTGTGCCAGAGTTGCGCGAAGATGACACCGCCCGCACGGTGCACGGCCTCGGTCACTCCGGACCAGCCACGGACCTGGGCGTCGGTGAACAATCCAGGAACGTCGTTCCAGCCGACGGCGTCGCGACTGACCCACGTGCCCTCGGTGATGATCAGCCCGGCCGACGCGCGCTGGGCGTAGTACTGCGCGTGCAGTTCCGTCGGCACCAAGTCGGGATTGGTTGCGCGGCTTCGTGTCATAGGCGCCATGACGACGCGATTGGCGAACGGGGAGTCACCTGCGCGGTAGGGCCACAACAGTGGCTGTGCCCCGTTGTGCTCTGGCGGCGTGCTCAAGAGGCTGCCTCCTCTACGGTGTCGCTGCGGGCGTGCATTCTGAAAAAGCCCGCGAGATCTTCAATCGCTAGCGCCGACTCCGGTATTCCCGCCGATATGAAGACCGGCCATACGTGAATTCCATGCGCCCACGGCTGGAAGGTCGTGTCGACGCCGGCCGCCACGGCTGCATCACAGATACGGGTCGCGTTGTCGAACAAGATCTCGTTCTCGCCCACCTGGATCAGCAGCGGCGGGAGACCGTGTAGATCGGCAAACACTGACGAGCAGCGAGGATCTGCCGGGTCGGCGCCGTCGAGGTATTCGGATGCCATCGATTCCAGTGTTTCGCGAGTAACGAACGGGTCGATTTCTTTGCGCAGTTCCAACGAGGGTCCGGAGAAGGTCAGATCGGCGAACGGCGAGATCACCGCAACACAGGAAGGCAGCGGCAGGTTCTCGTCACGGGCGGCCGTGGCGACGGCTATGGCTAGGTTGCCGCCGGCGGAATCTCCGAGCACAGCGAGGGTCTCAGGATTTTCTCCCCCATCGCGGACGGTGAACCGGTAGGCCGCCAGGCAATCCTCAAAGGCGGCGGGAAAGCGATGGTCGGGAGCCAAGCGGTAGTCGACCACATGCACTCTGGCATGTGCGGCAAGCGCCACGGCGCCAGCCAGCGGCAGGTATCGATCGGGCGGCGAGCCGCTGATGTAGCCACCCCCGTGGTAGTAGACGACAGTGCGCTTGGGCTTGCCGACCAGTGGTTCGAGGGTGATCGTAGGAACACCGCCCAAGCTGTTGGAGTAGCCGGAAATCCCTTCCAGCGCTTGGCGGTCATTGAACCTCCGAATGCTCTCGGTGTCGTCGTCGGCGGGCCTGTTGCGCAGGTAGCGGGTGAATGCCTGCAGCAGCAGGGACGGCTTAGCTAGTTGCTCGACCGTTGATGGTGCCCTATTGGCGTCCTCAGCTGCGGTCATGGCGCCTTTCTGGTAGTGCATTCATCGGTAAAGTGCGGCAGCCCCCAGCCAGAGCGCTCCGGGATTGAGCCGGTCAGGGAAGCGTTCGACCATGGCGTTGAAAAAGCCCAGCGCTGTGGTGTGCTGCGACAGCAACTCGTCGGCGCTGTTGAGGTATTCCCGTGTCTCGGAGATAGCACGTGTGCCGGTGTCGTCGAGATCTTTGTTCTTGTGTCCGGCTACGATCCATCGCGGGTTGAGGCTTTCGACGATGCCGATGGCCGAACGCCACTTGTCGCGGCCACCGTCGGCCGATTCTGCCAGGTATAGGTGGACACCGTTGTAGACGGTGTCACCAGCTACGACGAGGTCCAGGTTCGGCACGTGCAGCACACTTGTCGCATCGGTGTCAGTATGGCCGACTTCGACAACGTCGAGCGGCCGGCCTTCCAACTGAATTCGGTTGTTCTCCGGTGGCACAGCCGTGACGGTGGTCTCGGGAATTTGGCCAGGGAACAGCCTGTCCCACACGGCGTCGCGCATCGCAACATTTCGGTGCATCTGGTCGATGGTGCCTGGGCTGGCGACGATTTGAGCGCCGAACTTGTCGACGAACATGCCTGCGGTGAACCAATGGTCGCCGTGTCCATGAGTGACGAAAATGTGAGTGAGGTTCTTGTTGCTGGCCTGGACCCAGTCGATTACAGCCTGCGCCTGCTCGCGGGTGAACGGCGGGTCGACCAGAACCGCATCATCGTGACCGTGAATCAGGGTGGTCGACAGTGGTGACCACATGGGACGGTCCCCATTTGGGAGCAGCTGGGTCACGTTTTGCGGGATGGGGTCCGCGACAAAGATGTCATAGCCGAGGTGGGTCGACATTTCGGTCCTGCCTTTCAATTTTTCGATGAGCTGGTGGGGGCCGGCTTGGAAGGCCGGTTTTCCCGGATCCAGCGTTTCTCCTCGTCTGAGCCGCTGTCGGGTGGGCGCATGCCCTGAATCGTCCACTGATTTCGCGGTGTGTCGTCGATGTGAATCTCCCAGTCCAGTCCGCGGTCGCGTACGAAGGGGTGGATGGACTTGTTGATGAATTTCAGCAGCCCTTCCCTCAATTCGGCTGGCATCGCATAAGCGATGTGGTCGATGGAGAAGCGCACGAAGTCGTTGCGCGGCACGCCTCCAACGAACAGCGAATCCTTGGGCAGATCGTGAAAGGCGACCACGACATAGAAACGGGGCATCGCCATCTCAGGAAGCCCGCCGGCTTCCGGAGCGTAAATATCAGTGATGGCTTCGGCGAAGGCCCGCTTCTGCTCGCTTGAATAGGTGCCTTCCGTGCAATACACATTCCACAGCGGCATATCTCCTCCTACCTATTAGGTGGAGCCGCTCACCGGCTCCGGCGCGCTGGCTTGCTGGTTTCGCGACACCACCAAGTGCTCGACGAACCAGTCTCGAGCCGGTGGTCCGGTCTGTTCGAAAAATGTTGTGTACGCATCGAAATGGCCGCCATCGTAGGTGAGCAGCTTCTTAGGTTCGGGAGCTGTTTGGTAGACCTGCATCTGAACTTCGGTGAAGGTGCATACGTCGTGTTCGGCGATGATCATCAGCAGCGGCTTGGGTGCCACATAGGGAAGCCAGCCCGCAGGCTCGAACTCGGTGAAATTCTCCAGTGAGCGAAGCGTTGTCTGGTTGTTCCAGATCCCTGATTCTATTGCTTCGCGGTACTCCTCGGGAAACTGCCGCGGGAAGGCACATAGTTCGCCGGGGTCTTCGGAGAACATCGGCACCATCATCGGTGGCTCGCCGGCCAGGCGGGCGCGCCGGTCAGCGGCGGCTCGGCGGCGGATCTCGTGTAGCTCCTCGGTGGTAAACAGCTTGACCGCATTGCGGTGACCGCTGACGTTGGGAATCTGCGCGACCACGCACCGTACACGCGGGTCATTGGCGGCGGTGACGATCGCCAATCCCCCCGAGAAGCTTGACCCCCACACGCCGAATCCTTGTTGGGCGTCGAACTCCGGTTGCGATTCGGCAAAGGTGATGGCGTCACGCAAGTCGGTCAGCTGTTTGAACACGTTCAACTCCTGCCGTGGTTCGCCCTCGGAGGTGCCCCAGCCGCGGTTGTCGTAATTGAGCACAGCAAAACCCGCCCGGGCGAATAACGCAGCGAACTGGTCAATGTGTGGCTTCACTCCCCCGAAGCCAGGGCACATGACAATCCCGGGGTGGGCGTCGCTGTCCGGCGAGTGCAGGTATGCCCGCAGGATGATGCCGTCTTCGGTAGGAATCTTCGCTCGCCGCATAATCGTTCGCTTTCGACTGGGTGACGGTGGCGTCTCATGCCCCCTTTCGGGAGAACCATGAATTTGCGGAGAAGTGCAATGTCCAGCTATTGCCAAAGTCGGGGTACTTCGACTTCATCAGCCCGACCAGTTCCTCTGCGCTGTTGAGGCTTTGCGCACCCTCGGCGAAATCGCTGATGTAAGTGCGTGTTTCGTCGAGCATCCGACCAACTTCCCGGTCGGAGGACTCAGGCTTCTTATGGCCGCAGACGATCATCTGGGGGGAAAGTTTCTCAACGGCGTCCACACTCTGAATCCAGCGCTCCCATCCGCGCGGGCCACTTAGGCCGAGCATCGCGTGAATCTGGTTGTAGACGACGTCGCCTGCGACAACCGTGTCGATCGCCGGGATGTGGACGACGGTACTGGGACGGATATCACCCTGGCCCACTTCGACGATCTGAAGCTCCTGCCCTTCCAGCTCCAGAGTCAACCCATCTAGCGCCTCGGGAACTGCGGTTGGCTTGACGACTCGATCACCAAACATCGCCGACCACTGCTCGGCCTGAATCTCGGCCTCGTCGTTGATGTATTGCAGGACCGGCGCAGTAGCCACTACCCGTGCCCCCGGGAATTTCGCCGACAGCTCGCCGGCGCCATACCAGTGATCGGCGTGTCCATGGGTCACGTAGATCGTCGTCAGCCGCCGGCCCGTCCGCTCGATCAGGTCACCCAGGGCCGTCACGTCGGAGCGGATGTGCTGGGCGTCAATCAGCACCGCTTCCGACGCGCCGAAAACAAGCGTGGACGTGGTCGCCGCGAACGTCCCCTTCCCCCGCTCGAATGGTAGGAATGGGCCGATAAACACCTCAGCGCGAAGATTAGCCGCGCCAGCCAAAGGAGAACTCATCACTTCCACTCCTCTCACGACGTGCCGATAGTCAAAACGATGACGAGCCAGTTCTTTTGACGATTGCCGCGTCCGGTTTGCTCGCTCACCTCGGCGATTTCGCCTTTCGAGGTCGCTGCGCGGTGGGCCAACAAGATGCCTGAAACCGACCCTCGCATGTCGCAACGTGGCGGTCGATCACCTATTCAGGTGAGCCGCTCGCTGAGCTTCCGAACACGACTGCCGGTGGTTGTCCGTCGCGCACTCAACCGAATAGGTGACGGGATCGGCGTCAGGAAGCGAAGTCGATCAGATACTTGACGAGGTCTCGATCGAGTATGCCGGGGACTTTTGAGCCTCTGAGTTCCGGGAACTGACTGAAGAAAGCCGTAGGTTCATCGAGATCAATGCGAACCTGTTCGCCCTCGTTCTGCGAAATACAGACACGCACTGGCGCTCCCAGTCCGGCGGTCGCCCCGTACCGGAAAAGCCCGTTGACGATGACGGCATTACCGATCAAATAGAATCTGCAATCAATCGGAATACCGGCCAGCCTCTGCGTTGATCCTTGGTCGAGTTTGAAGAAGATCGAAAACTCGTGGTCTCCGGAGAGTTCTTCGAAGTACGCGCGGATGCCAGCTTGGTCACCCGCCGCAGTCATGTCAGCCAACCTTTGCAGATCAACCATCTTGAAGAGGCTTTCCAGTGCGTCCGTGACTTCGGCAAACGACTTTTTGGAGCGGATCGTGATGAGCTTGCACGTAAATTCGGTCTCCGCCACTTGCGGTTCCAACTTGGCTCCCTTCATCAGGTCTAGAGGCATCAACGTCGGCCTCAGCAGCCGCGTCCAGTACGAGCTGATGCGGATTGGCCCTCGTGGTAGTCCTTCCCGACGAGGTGGCTGCGCACAGCCGGACGCCGACAGGCATTATTCTGCGGCAATTAGCATGTCGTGCTGCCTGTCGGCGATCAATCATGCGTTTAGGTGAGCACCTCGGCGCTGATGGCGGCGCATGACAGTCACATTCCACGGCAGGATCAAGAGCCACGCGTGAACAGATCTCCTGCTTCTTCCCGATGCGCTGCTACGCCGACACGACTACACCGTCGATATCCTCCGCGCCGCGTCCACCCGTGGGCGGCCCGCTACCAGCGGGCTGGAGAACCCCCTACTCGCCGCGATCGACTGGCCGGCATCACACTCCGCTGAGCCAACCCGAGCCCGGTCACCTGAATAGGTGACGGATCGCCACCTCGCGTCCTGACATCTTCGATGTTCAAGCAACGTTCATCTGCGACCACCGCCGAACGGACAAGGGCGATCCCGATGCCACCTCGCCACCCACCCTCGGATGACGGCATGACAGCGTCGCGGCCCCAAGACGACGACGCACGCTGTAGCGGGGCAGGGTTCGGCCCATCGCCAGCCCGCGCTGAGCCAGGCGCTGATGGTCCGCCTGCGCGGATACGGGTCGCTCGAGACCCTCGCCGCGGGCGACCTGCTGTATCAGCCCGGCGATGACCGCTACGACCTCATCGTCATCGAATCAGGTCGAGTCGACTTGCTCTGCGACGACATCTCCGATTAGACACCCGGAGAGAGCATCCACACCAACATGTCGGCCTACCTCGTGGACCGCATCGTCAGCCATCCCGCCATCACCGTCGCTACACACACCGAAGTCACCGCCGTAGACGGCACCGAGCGCCTGGAATCGGTCACCATTACCCACCGCCCCGACGGCGCGACCACCCGCTGACCAGCGCGGGGCTGTTTTGCTTCATCGGTGCGCTGCCCGACACGATGTGGCTGCCGAACATCGCCACCGATAAAGCAGGCTTCATTCGCACCGATACCCAGCTCGACCATGACCTCGGACCGCGCTGGGACACGCTGCGCCGCAGGCCCCTGCCCTTCGAGACCTCTGTTCCAGGCGTGTTCGCCGGGGGCGACGTCCGGCTCGGTTCGATGAAGCGCGTGGCCGCGGCGATGGGCGAAGGAGCAGCCGCGGTCGCTTCTGTGCACGCCAAGCTCGCCCTGCCCGATGCCGGCTAATGAACGCGCCCGCCGCCTACGACGCACCGCAGCGAGTCAGCGGCCGGTGAACGTCGCGTGCCCGGGACCCGACGTCAAGAAGCTGCGGATCCCGCCGCGAGCGTCGTCGGTGTCGAACAGACCGACCGCCGCATCGGCCAGCAGCGCGTCGGCACCTGCGACGCCGCCTGCGGTATAGGAGCGGGTGAGTTCCTTGACCACCGCAAACGCACGCGTCGGTCCGGTGGCCAGCCGGCTACCGAATTTCTGCGCAGCGCTGTGCAACTCATCGGCGGCAAGCACCCGATCAATCACTCCCCACGCCTCGAACTCCTCCGCGGTGTGCAACTCCCCGCCCAGCGCGACCGAGCGCGCGCGTCCAAGGCCGGCCCGCGTGGCGATCCGCTCGATACCGCCGGCCAGCGGAACAATGCCCAGCCGGGTCTCGGGCAGACCCAGCATGGTGCCTTCGGCCGCCCAGATCAGATCGCAGAACAGGGCCAGCTCAAAGCCGCCCGCCATGCACGTCCCGTGGACTGCGGCCAGTGTCGGAAACGGCAGCCGCTCGATGCGATGCCCCAGATCCAAGAATGAGCCGATCAGCGGACGCAGCTGGTGTGCAGTCATCCCCGCAAACAGGGCGACATCTGCTCCCGCACTGAAGACCTTGCCCTCGCCGCGCAGCATCAATGCCCGCAGCCCCTCCGCGGCTTCAACCTGGTCGAGTGCAGCTAGAAGATCGGAAATCAGCTGCTGGCCAATCAGATTCAGTGGTGGGCTAGCCAGCGTCACCGTACCCAGCGGGCCGTCGCGGGTGAAAAGAACCTTCGGCGTCGAGCTATTCACTCGTCATTCCTTCCCGCCCGTGGCGGATGGCACAGTCTGAGCCAGCTCACGGCGCACCGCGGCAACTAGCTCGACGTTGGTATGCGCGTGCCCCCACAACCCCCAACCGCCGTCGTTCGCTCCGGTAAGCAGCACCCAGATCCGCTCGGGTGCGGGTGGATTACCCGGCGCGCCGGCGATCAGCTCGGTGAAACGAGCCACCACGGCGATCTGCTTGCTGCGATCCAGCGCGCCGGCATCGGTCAGCACCTGCACGCGCACGTAATCCGAACCGCCGTCCACGTTGGCGATCGCGTCGGCGGGAATTTCGTGAATGAACGCAGCGGTGTTCTGGCGGAACATCGGAATATCGGGTACTTCCTCGATCACCATCAGCGCACCCGCCAGGCGGCGGGCCAACAGGTGCTTGTCCTCGAACGCACCCGCGGGCGCGTACACGTCGATCATCGGCATCGTGTCACTCCCTCTTCCTGCTCGGCAGACACTGCTGCCGCGCCAACCAGCCCCGGAACACGAGTATCGGTCGGTGGCATTTGGCGTTCACTCACCCGAAAAGGTGACCAGAGACGCGCAGACGCCTCACCCAAATGGGTGACGGAGCGCGAGCTCAATCCGTGCCATGTTGGGTGGCGAACACGGCGCCACCCATCGCACAGGGGCAACGATCATGACCACATCAACGACACCGACGATCGTTCTGGTGCATGGCGCGTTCGCCGACGGGTCCGGGTTCGGCGCCGTGATCCGCGAGCTACAAAGCGCTGGGCACACTGTCATAGCGGCGCCCAATCCCCTGCGCAGCCTTGCCTTCGACGCCGCAGCCGTCGCAGCATTCGTCGCCGCACTCGACGCTCCGGTGGTGCTCGTCGGGCATTCCTACGGCGGTGCTGTCATAACGCAGGCCTCGGCCAAGCTGGACAACGTCACCGCGCTGGTCTATCTGGCCGCGTTCGGGCTCGAGGAGGGTGAAAACTGCGCCAGCGTGCAACAACCCTTCCCGCCGTCGCTGCTGGCAAGCACTTCCTATCCCACCGGCTACGACGCGCCGGACGCACCGCAGGGGCCCGACCTCTACATCGCTAAGGAGCGGTTCCGCGAAACCTTCTGCGCCGACGTGCCCGTCGACGTCGCCGAGGTCATGTTCGCCACCCAGCGGCCGTTGTCGCTGGCCGCGCTGACCGAGAACGCCACCGCGGCCGGCTGGAAGACCAAGCCATCGTGGTATCTGGTGTCCGAGCGCGACAATGCCATCCCGCCCGACGCCGAGCGGTTCATGGCCGAACGCATGGGCGCCACCACCAAGTCCATCGCCGGCTCGCACACCGCCCTCATCGCCCAACCGGTGGCGGTGGCCGGCTTCATCGCCGACGCACTCGCCACGGGGTCCACCGCATGAGTCTGGCCGTCACCTACCGCCGCCCCGGCGATCCCGCAGAGGTGCTCGAGCCCACCGATATTGGCGAACCTCCACCACCCGGGCTCGGTCAGCTGCAAGTAGAAATCACCGCGTTCCCGATCCATCCTGGTGACCTGCTCGCCATATCCGCCTCATCAGCCTTGGCCGGCGAGCAGATCGCGGGCATCGAAGCAACCGGGGTGGTCCTCGACGTTGGCGCCGGGGTGAGCGATTTCACCCCCGGTAGCCGGGTCAGCTTCTTCCCTCACTCTGGGGCGTGGTGCCAGGTCGTCAATGTCGACGCCGCGATCGCGGTCCCCGTGGCCGACTCGGTGCCCGACGAGGTGGCCGCCCAAATGCTGTGCAACCCAATCACCGCGCTGATGCTGCGCCGCGCCGCACAGCAACACTTCGGCGTCGGATTCGACGGGGTGGTGCTCAACAACGCCGCAGCTTCGTCGGTGGGCCGACTGTTCACCGCTATTACCGAACGCCACCAAATCGCCACGGTCAGCATTGTGCGCAGCGAGGCGCGAGCCCAGCAGCTACGGGACCGGTTCCCCACGGTGCCAGTGGTTTCCACCGCCGACCCGGCCTGGATCGAACAGGTGCACACAGCCGCCCGCGGCCGACCCATACCGGTCGCCCTGGACCCCGTCGGCGGCACCATGGCGGGTGACCTCCTGTCGGTGCTCTCGCCCGGCGGCACCCTGATCATCTACGGCGCACTGGCCCACGAGCCGATTCCGTTGCACGCCGCCGCGGTCCTGCACTCGGCGCTGGGGATCCGCGGGCTGACGATCAATCGGTGGCTCACTGCCGTATCAGCCGTGCAACGCGCCTCCGATGTGGCCAGTGCGGTTACGATTACAACGGGCATGCCGCAGCACTTTGACGTCGCAGCCATTTACCCGCTCGACCGAATTTCCGACGCGGTGCGCCACGTCTCCGAGCCCGGCAAGGTCGGGACGGTGGTGGTCAAACCATGACAACACCCGAGCACGCGCAGCCGCGTGCGCGCGCCACCAAAACGTGGTGTGGCGCAGACGTTCTCGCGTTACTGCTCGAAGGGAGCATCACCATGTTCAATAACGTGGGATTCATTGGCTCGGGCCCCATCGCAGAGGCGTTGGCGCATCACTTGGTCGCCGCCCAAATACCGGTGTATCTCAGCAACAGCCGCGGCCCCGACAGCCTGATCGACCTGGTGGCTGACCTCGGTGATCCGGCGCAAGCCGCGACCGTTGAGCAGGCGGCCAGCGCCGATTTGGTGATCTTGGCCTTGCCGTTTCTGCGCGTGCCGGAACTTGTCGACGTGGTGGCGGATTGGAGCGGGCGGGTCGTGGTCGACGCCACCAACCAGTTCGCCGAATACACACCGGTTTACCGCGGCTATGTCGACCTGGGCGAGGAAACCGGCAGCGAATGGGTTGCCCGTCATCTGCCCGGTGCAACGATCATCAAGGCGTTCAACGCGATGTCCGCCAGTTACGTCGCGGCTGATCCGCGCCACGCCGACGGCCGCCAAGTCGTGTTCTACGCCGGCGACGACAACACCGCCCGCGCAGATTTCGACCAGCTGATCAGCAAACTCGGCTTCGCGCCGGTCTACGTGGGCGGCCTGCGCGAGGGCGGCAAATTGATGCAACTCGGGGAGCCTCTGAGCCTCCTCCACGTCATCAAACAGGTCTAACCCCGACCACCGCATATCGAAAGGCCATCATGCATAAACTCCAGATCACCGCAATCGGCGAACCTGCCGACGTTCTGGAACTCGTCGAATTCCAGGTGCCCGCACCCGGTCCCGGCCAGGTGCTCGTCGAGGTTGAGGCCGCCACCATCAACGCCTCGGACTTCCTCTACATCAGCGGCCAGTACTTCATCACCCCGCAGCCCCCATCCGACGTCGGCGCCGAAGGCGCCGGCCGGGTCCTGGCCGTCGGCCCCGGCGAGAACGAGTCGCTGGTTGGTGCGCGGGTGCTGCTCCTACCGACGTACCGGCACGGCACTTGGGCCACCCATTTGATCGCCGACACGACCGATATCGTTGTCGTGCCCGACGATATCGACACCATTCAGCTGGCGATGGTGGGGATCAACCCGATGACGGCCCTACTGCTGCTGCGTAACTACGGCGATCCGTCGATGCCCGACCGCTGGATAGGCCAGACGGCGGGCAACTCGGCGGTCGGAGAGTACCTGATCAAGCTGGCGAAGCGGTTCGGGTGGAAAACCGTGAGCGTGGTCCGCCGCAAGGCCGCGGCCGAGCTGGTCCGCAGCTGGGGTGGGGATCGCGTCGTCATCGACGATGAGAATTTGGAATCCAATCTGGCCGAGTCACTGAGCGATGCCGAGCTCGACATCGTCGTCGACTCCGTCGGGGGCCGCGCGGCGCGGCAGCTCGCCCACCACCTGCGCTTCGGGGGCACACTGGTCTCTTATGCGGCTTTGTCGGGGCAAAGCGCCTCGGTGTCCGTGCTTGAGCTGATTGGCAGCCACGTGAACTGGACGGGATTCTGGGAAATCAACTGGCTACGCCGCACCGACGTCGAGGTGGTGCACAGCGCTTATCGCGAGTTGGTGGCGCTGGTTGCCGACGGCACGCTGAGCGCACGAGTCGCACGCACGATGCGGCTGGAGGACTGGAAAGACGCGATAAGCCTCGCCCAAAGCGACAAGGGTCGGGAGGGCAAGGTCGTGTTCGTGATCGACGAACAACACAGGACATAGCCCATGACAGACGACCTGCTTGAGCTAGCCATTGCCACCATCGGTGGGCGCGAGCTGTGGAAAGCACTGCGCGGCTTACGGATTGACATCTCTATCGGCGGACCGATTTGGGCGATGAAGGGTTGGCCGCCGGAGAAGACGTTCGACCAGATCCTCACGCTGGACACCGTCAAGGAGCACATCGTCTTCACTCCTTTTACCCGCCCCGATCAGCAGATGGTGTTCGACGCCTCCACCGACAGTGTCACCATGGAAACCCTGGACGGCCAACCGGTCGACAAACTCGAACCCGCCCGCGCTGGATTCATAGGCATGCTGCGCAACAGCGCCTGGGACGCGGCGCATTTGGGCTACTTCCTGGGCTACGCCTGCTGGAACTACTTCACCACCCCGTTCCTGTTCAGCTATCCCGGCGTGGAGGCCCGCGAGATCGAACCCTGGCACGAAGCCGGGCAGACTTGGCGGCGGCTGCGTGTCCGCTTCCCGGATTCGATCGCCACCCACAACCCAGATCAGGTGTTCTTCTTCGATTCCCAAGGCCTGCAACGGCGCATGGACTACATCGTCGAAATCAACGGCAGCACCCTCGTCGGCCACTACACCAGCCGCTATAAGAGCTTCGGCGGCCTGCAGATAGCCACCCGCCGGCGAGTCTTCCGCCGCAACCCCGACAACACCGTCAATCTCAATCTGCCGTCGATCACCCTCGACATCCACGACGTCGAACTCGTTAGCCGCGACGAAAAGGTGCAGCCATGACGACCACCACCATCGCCATCGACCACCCCTGCCGGCGCCTGGTGGTCGCGCTGCCAGGATCGTACGACGAGGCGCGCGAGCAATACGAAACCCTGGTTCCCGAGGCTGATTCCACGCGTTTCTACCAGATGGCGTCCTGGCAGGCCACGCTGGAGCTGGCCGAAATCAATGCGCCTCACGGATTCATGCGCTACGCCCGCATGGACGTCACCGCACTGATGGCGTCGTCGCCGTCGTTTTGGAAAGCCACCCAATACCTCATGGGCAACCACACCATCGCCGAACGTATGTTCCGCCACGACCCGTCGGTCATGCTGCACGCGCCACTGCGCACCTTGCTGTACGCCGACGCCAACGGCGACACCAAGTTCGCGGTCGACCAACCCAGCCTGCTGTTCGACAGCTACGACAACCCCGACATCGCCGCCGTCGGGCTCGAACTCGACGGGTTGATCACAAAACTCATCGACCTGCTCGGCGGGGAGGTCCCTTCACAGCTCGCCGCTCAAAGCCGCCAGCAAATACGATCATGAGGCCGCGGTTATGACTCCCACTCCCAGTTACCTGATCACCGGCGCCGGCGGCGGTGTCGGGGGGGTCAGCCGGCTAGTCGTGGAGCAACTTCTCAGCCATGGCGCGGCCGTGCGGGCGATGGTGCACCGCGACGACTCGCGCGCCGACGCGCTGCGCGCACTGGGAGCTGACGTGATCGTTGGAGATCTGACCAACCCGGTGGATGTCAGTGCGGCGATGTTTGGCATCGGCCGGATGTTTTTCAACATGAGCGTCTCGGCGGCCTATTTGGAAGCCACTGCCGTGGTGTGCGCGGCCGCCGACGACGGCGACGGCCTGGAAGTGCTGGTCAACATGTCACAAATGACGGTCTCGCAGATGACCGCAACTAGCACCGAGGAATCCCGCCAACAACGCCTGCACTGGCTGGCCGAGCACGTCATCGGCTGGTCGGGCTTGCCCGCAGTGCAGATCAGGCCGACCGTCTTCCTCGATAACCCGCTGTTCACCGTGCTGGCAGCCCGCTCAATCCGCGAGAACGGGCAGTTGGCTTTGCCGTTCGGAAGCGGCCGCACCTCCCCTATCGCGGCGACGGATGTGGCCGCCGTCGTCGCCACCGTGCTCCGTGCGCCGCAGGACCACGTCGGTGCGGTCTACGAATTGACCGGCCCGGCAGCGCTGGACATCGATGAATTGGCCGAGCAGTATGCGAAAGCCCTTGACCGGCCGATCACCGCGGTTCGGCTGCCCTACGACGAATGGCTTGAGCATCTCACCCAGGCAGGCCTCGACCCGCACACCCAACAGCACATCGCCACCATGGCCAGGCTGCATCGCGACGACCGCTACAACCGCTTAACCCATGATGTCGAAGACCTCACCGGCCGCCCACCACAATCGGTGCAGGAATACATCCGACAGCGACGAGAACTGTTCACGTGACTGACGCGCACAACCACGTCAACGTCCCGGTCAATACCAAGACTCGACCGTTGCTGACGCCAGCGCTGATGGTGCGCTTGCGCGCGTACGGATCGGCCGAGACGGTCGCTGCCGGCGACCTCATCTATCAGCTCGGCGACGACAGCTACGACCTGATCCTGATCGAAACCGGTCGCGTTGATCTGCTCTGCGACCCAGCGACCGGCCAAGCGCCGTCCCTCATCGCAGAGATGCGGCCCGGTGATTTTCTCGGTGAGATCAGCCTGTTCACCGGGGAACGCATGTTCATCACCGCGTGCGCCCGCGAACCCGCCACGATCTACCGCATCGGCGCGGAAGCCTTCCGGCAGTTGATGGCCCAAGACGCCGAGCTGTCCGATCTCATCCTGACCGCGTTGTATCGTCGCCGCGGACTGCTTAAGGGCGCGCTCGCTGGCACGATCGAGATTGTCGGGCAACAGAATTCAGCCGCGGCGTTGGCGCTGGTGGCTTACGCCGAACGAATGGAACTGCCGCACAAGTGGACCGACGCGGAGACGCCCCGCGGGGCATCGTTGGGCAGAAGCCTCGAACTCCAACCGGCTGACCTGCCCACGGTGCTGTTGCCCGACGCGGTCCTTGTGAACGCCACTCCGTCACAGCTGGCCAGACACCTGGCGCTATCCCCGTCCCGGAGCGCCACGAAGACCACCGACCTGGTGGTGATCGGCGGCGGGCCAGCCGGTTTGGCCGCGACCGTTTACGGCGCCTCCGAAGGCCTGCAGACGATCATGCTGGACGCTGTCGCCCCCGGAGGCCAGGCCGCCGCAACCTCGCGGATCGAGAACTATCCGGGGTTCCCCAACGGACTCAGCGGCGCCGACCTCGTTCGCCGTGCGGCCATCCAGGCGCTGAAATTCGGGGCGCACCTATATGCCCCCTACCGGGTGGTGGCGCTCAACGCCCAACGGGGCGAGCCGATCGAGCTGACCCTCGACGATCAATCCCGCATCATCGCCCGCGCAATCATCCTGGCCACCGGCGCCCACTACAAGACGTTACCGCTGCCACGCTGGACCGAGTTCGAAGGCTGCGGAATCTACTACGCCGCAACCGAATTAGAGGCACAGCGCTGCGCGCAATCACCTGTGGCAATCATCGGTGGGGCGAATTCGGCCGGACAGGCGGCACTGTTTCTCGCCGAACGTTGCGCACACGTCACGCTGATACTGCGAGGACAAAGCATCGATACCAACATGTCGGCTTATCTTGTCGACCGCGTGGTCAACCACCCCGCGATCACGATCGTTACCGAAGCAGAAGTCACCGAACTACACGGCGCCGACTGCCTCGCATCCCTCACGATGACGAAGCGCCCGACCGGCACCGCCAGCACTATCGAGTGCGGTGCGCTGTTCTGCTTTATCGGTGCGCTGCCCGACACGAGTTGGCTGCCGCACATCAGCACCGACGAGGACGGCTTTATTTACACCGACACCCGGATCCGCAACGACCTTGGGCCGCAATGGGAATCACTTGCACGGCAGCCGCTGCCATTCGAGACCTCAATTCCGGGAGTCTTCGCCGTGGGCGACGTCCGTAATGGATCAATGAAACGTGTCGCCGCCGCGATCGGCGAAGGAGCAAGCGCGGTAGCCTCCGTTCACATAGTCCTCAATCCGGGAGGTAAATCGTGACGCCCATGTCTACAGACCCCGATCTGACGGCGATCCAACCCGTCAGTCCTCGCACCCCGAACGGCTGCGAAGAGTGCCTGGAACTCGGCACGCGATGGGTGCATCTTCGGTTGTGCCTGACGTGCGGGCACGTCGGCTGTTGCGACTCGTCGCCGATGCGGCACGCCAGCAGCCACGCCCGCACCGTCGGGCACCCCATCGCGCAATCCATGGAGCCAGGCGAATCCTGGCGCTGGTGTTATGTCCACGAGAACTACGTCTGAGCCCTGCCGGTAATCGAGGATCCATAAGTGCGCAGAGGCTGGCAAAGCGGGTTCGCGACGATTCCGGTGACGGTGCTGACGTTGGTACTCGTCGTTTTGGAAGTTGCCGACGGCCCGGTTCGCAGCTGGTTAGCAGCCCACCCGTTCACCACCGCGACAGCAGCAGGAATCCTTGTTCTGGGTATCACCGTCTTGATCGTCGATCAGGTGCTGCGGATGCGGCAACTACGCGAGCGATCCCGCGCGACCGCAGCGCAGGCCGCGATCGTGCTCGTACAAGCGACTCGCGCGACACGAGCGGCTTCTGACGCCTTGAGCGGCTCCGACGACCGCGCGACGGCCTCCGACGAAGTACGCACCTACATGACCATGCTGCTGATCGCCGCCCCAATCCTGATCGACGCCAAGACCTCGCGCGCGTTCTTAGAGCAGGCCCAACAGCTGGGAGGTCAGCTGGTGAACCTTCTCGCTGCAGACGCGACGAGCCCCGACAAGGCTTCAGCCGCACTAGTCGATCGGGCGCTTCAACAGCTCAACACCGCGGCTGCTCCCTTGCTTGCCCTGCTCGAGGTCCTACCGCGAATCGCTTGAAACCGTGGTCCAGCCGAGTTGGGTTAACTTGGCACGGTTCTGCTCAAACCACTGCTCTTCCTGGCCGGGCTCGGGGAAGATCAACCCGGCTTCCATGACATTTGCGGGATCGGTTTCGGTCAGCGCGACAATAAGTTCGGCGTCTGACTGGCCCGTGACATCTATCCACATCCGCGACAGGTCTCGCAGCATTCCTTGTCGCGTTTCGAGGTCCCGTCCATGCCGGACGATGCCGAAAACGTAAGAGTGCGTTGCCGGTTTGCCGGCAACGAAGCACTCGCCTTCCGGAAGCTCCAGAAACAAAACATTGACAAACGACGGTGGTGCGCCGGTGGCGTTGCAGTGAATGCTGGTAATTTGGTCGGCTATCTCGGCTTTCGCAGATTTGGCCAGTAGCCCTTGCGGGTAGTAACACTGGTAGACGGGCATCAGTTGTTTCTTTCCTTCGGATGGGGAGAGTTGGACTCGGCGGCTAGCACACGTTCGCGGACCTCGGCCGGGTAGAGATTGTCGAACGTCGCTGCGCGCGCTTCACCGTCCTCGATCGACGCGAGCAACCCGTCGTGCACAACAATCGGCCCGCGCCCGCCGTGCCGTTCCTCCTCGGTGTAGCACTGATACCACGGCAGGATCGGCACCTCCCAGTGCTCCTGCCGAAGAGTCGGATGTATACGAGTGCCAAGCGCCCACAACACATCCGACATGTTCGCCGGGTCGATGTCGTCGTCGAGCACGTAGGTGACCGGACACATGTGACCGACCCGGCTGGTACTCATCAGCTCCCCGACCCGGTGCACGAATTCGGTGGTGCTGGCTTCCGATCGCACATCGCGCCAATGCCGCGGGACGGTGATGATCATCCAGTGGCAGGCCGTGTCCACCAGCAGCCAGGCCGTGGTGATGGGCAGGCCCGCGTTGCGTAGGAGCGCCAGTACCTCAGCCGACACCCCAACCGCCGGGGCGATCTGCGAATCATCGGGCGGGCGGCCGGTGGCACTTATCGGCCAGATCGGGTTGTCGCGGTAGGTGATCGCCTCGATCGTGTATACCGGCTCCGGGGAGGTCTCGGGAAGCGCGTAGCCATGGAATTCGGCGTAGGGGCCTTCGGTGGCGTCACGGGTGATCGAAACATGGCCTTCGATGACGACTTCGGCGCCGGCTGGTACCTCAAGATCGTTGGTCTCACACTTGACGACTTCCACGGGTTCGCCGTAGAGCGTTCCCAGGAACGTTCCCTCATCCACCTCGGCCGGAATGGGCATCCCGCCAATCATCGGTACACCGGGGTCACCGCCCTGCACAACGGCGAACGGCATCGGCTTACCGATCTTTTCCCATTCCGCCCAGATCATCCCGATATGTTGCTGAGGCAAGAACAGGCCTGTCATGTGGCGGTTGTCGATCATCATGATGCGCGAGATCGACCAGTTGGTCCATCGTCCGTCGGGGGTTTGCGCGACGATGACACCCCAGGTATTGGGGTAGCGGCCGCCATCATCGGCGTGCACCAAGGGAATCGGAAAGCGATCCAGGGTCGCGTCGGCGCCCAGCAGAATGTTCTGCTTGCATGGCGCCGCATCGGCTGAGATCGGCTTCGGCGGAATCGGGGTCTTTCCATGCACCGCTACCAGGTGCTCGACCAATTGTTGCGCCGTCGTGTCATGCGGTAGACCGAGCGAAAGCGCAACGCGCGCCAAGGGATAGCGGCGATCACTGGACAACGCACCCGGAGCACCAAGCAGGCGGAACCCGGGCTCTGCGTCCTCGACGGTGTCGAACAACGGTGCCGGCCAGCCCTGCTCGGTTGACCGGCGGGTGATCGCGGCCGCCTCCAGCACAGCGCTGACGCGACGATCGATATGCTCAACATCGCCAAGCGACTCCAGCGCCTGCAGATATTCACGGAGATCGGCAACCCTGGGCATCAGTGACTCACCACCTTGAGACTCGAGGCCTTCGCCCCCGGCACACCGGTCCACCTTTTGGCGGCTGGCGATTCGATGTCGAACTGGTCCAGAATCCGGGTCACGACGTGATCGACAATGTCGTCGACGGACTCCGGAAGGTTGTAGAACGCCGGCATCGGCGGGACGATGCGGGCACCCATGCGGGCCAGGGTCAGCATGTTGTCCAGATGAATCTCACTGAGCGGCGTTTCACGGGGCACCAGCACGAGTCGGCGGTGTTCCTTCAACGTCACATCCGCTGCACGGGCAATCAATCCGTCGGCGTAGCCCGTCCGGATCGCCGCAAGAGTCTTCATGCTGCAGGGGACGATCACCATTCCCTCTACCCGGAAAGAACCAGACGAGATCGCCGCAGCCTGCTCGTCCCACGAATGGACAACGTCGGCTAGTTCCTCGACATCGCGTGCCGACAACTGCGTCTCCAGGTGGATGGTTGCCCGCGCCCAGCGCGACAGCACCAGGTGCGTCTCTATATCGGGACACTGTTGCAGTCGGCGAAGCAGCTCGATGCCGAGCACTGCGCCGGTGGCTCCAGTCATGCCCACGACAATCCTTCTCATTCAACCCACTTCCAATCACTACTCAATATCCTGTTTTGCTCTTGACGGTAGTTCTAAGCGATTCGATTGGATCCTTCGCCAAACCGGCGCAGTTTGTCGATATGCGAGCCGACAACGGCTGCGCCCTCTTAATGCCTCTCGGTTGCCAATGCAGCCATCGGGCGACGGTGCACGGTCACGAACTCGTTGGAGTTGCGCAGTCGGGCGGCGAGATGGAACGCGGTCACCAGAGCTGGGATCAGCACCGGGGACAAAGTCAGTACCAGTATCGCGATTGGAAGGAGCATCGTTTCACCTACATTTCTTTCGTTTGAGCGGATCTCCGCATTTGGTTTTCTAAGGACGCGCGACGCTGCGCGATACTCGCCCGGTGGCGAGAGCGAGAGTTCTTTACCACCACTTCTTGATCTGTCGGTACACCTCGTCGCTGGTCCCGGTAACCCGTTGCTTGACAACAAGATTGGAACCGTACAGGCTGGCTACCCATCGGCCCGCGATGATGTCAACGCGCAATAGGCAACCGTCGCTGGCGAATACATGGCCGGTCGCATGAGGCATGACCATGACGTCCTCCTTTGGTGTAATCCGTACATCTCATGCAATCACCGCAGGTCAACGGGGGTTAGCCTCAAAGGGGTTGTTTTTCTCCCCCGAAGGGGGAAACGAGTTGCGCTTGGCCGCGGGCGGGGCAACGGCCGACAGTCCTTCCCGGCGCGCGTGGTTGGTTTTCTCACCCCATGTGGGCATTTCATCGCCGAACCGATTGACCCCGTGCCCACACCCGACAGAGGCTGATGCCACCAGACGCGTTACTGCCAACGCACTTTCAATATCAACACCACTAAGAAGAGGTGAACAAATGCAGGCAACGGCCACATTAGACAAAAACTCCACAATCAGCGCGGAGGATTTTCGGTTCGCGATGCGCCGCCTGGCCGGTGGGGTCAGCATCATCTCCGGCATCGGCCCCGACGGCCCGCTGGGGGTCACCGCAACCGCGGTGACGTCGCTGACAGCCGAGCCGCCCAGCGTCCTGTGCTGCCTCAACCGCTCGCTGGAGTTGGAGACCGCCGTCAAACAGACCGGCAGGTTCGGAGTGAACATGCTGCGCACCGATCACCACGATCTGGCGAAACGCTTCGCCGGCATGCACGGGGTGCGTGGTTCTGCGAAGTTCGAGCAAGGGAACTGGACAATCCTGCCCAGCGATGTTCCCGCGCTCTTTGACAGTCTCGTTACGTTCGACTGCCGCGTCGACGACATCGTCGAGGTGGGAACACATTCCATCTTCGTCGGCCTGATCACCCGAGCCCATTTCGGTGAGTCAGGTGACCCATTGGTGTATTGCGACGGCGCCTTCGCCGGCCTGGCTCCGCTGTGAGCGTCGGACTCACACGGAGTCGCTGACGTAGGTCTCTAGTTTGGAAAGGAAATTTTGCAATGACCTCTGTACTGATCGTGGTTTCTGCCGCGAACCGCTGGACCCTCAACGACGGCACCAGCCATCCCACGGGATATTGGGCCGAGGAGCTGGCGCAACCGCACCAAATTTTCACGGCGGCTGGCTGGGACATCACCATCGCAACTCCGGGCGGGGTGGCGCCGACCGTAGACCGGCTCAGCCTCGGCTTCGCCGGTGGCCTGCCGTCAAAGACCCGGGCCGTGGCGGACTATCTGCGCCAACTTGATTCGGCACTGACCCATCCAAAGGTACTGGCCGATGTCGACCCGAATGACTATGACGTGGTGTTCTACCCGGGAGGACACGGCCCGATGGAAGACCTGGCAGTTGACGCCGACTCGGGCCGGATCCTGACCGCTGTGCTGGAATCCGGTCGGCCGCTGGCCTTGCTGTGCCACGGGCCCGCGGCCACCTTGGCGGCGCGCCGCGAGGACGGGACATGGCCGTTTGAGGGCTATCGAATGACGGCACTGTCCAACGCCGAGGAGCGATTCAACCCGTTTGCCCGCAAAGCCCCGTGGCTGCTGCAAGACCGCCTGGTGGAGTCCGGGGCGATCTATAGCAAAGGCCGGCTTCCGCTGCGGCCTTACCTGGTGGTGGACCGAAATCTCTACGCCGGACAGAACCCGGCCTCGTCGGCGATGCTGGCCCACAAACTGGTGACCGACCAAAGTTCACCGGCACTGCACATCTCGGTCAGCCGGCTGATCCCAGCCGATCCCATGACGACCTATGACGTAATCAGCGATATCACCACCATCGGGCAACGCAGCCCCGAAACCCATGCCGCCAAGTGGATCACCCACGGCAAGAAGTTCAAGGGCTACAACCACATCGGCCCGCTGTACCGGTGGAGCACGGTGTGCAAGGTCACCCAAGACGCGCCGGGACGCACCTTCGCATTCGATGTTGCGTGGCCATCGAAGACCGTGTGGCGCTACGACCTTGCCGCCGCGGACGAAGGAACCGAGGTCACATTGACGATGACCAAAATGCAGCCCCAGGCCGCGCCGGTTCTCGCGATCCAACACATGGTCGGGGTCCACGACCGCGCGCGGCACCTCCGCACCGGCATGGAGCAGACGCTCAAAGGCTTGGCAGAGCAGGTGCAGCAGATCAGCCGCCACCCCTCCACACGGGCCAGGTAGCCGCCGGACCAACAGCCGTCACCCCCTCGCCACAACACTGCGCTGCGGCGAGGGGGTGACATGCGCGTGCAGCTCGGTGGCCATGTCGACTCGATTACCAACGCAGCAGCCGCCTTCGGCTAGGCCGGATACCCCCGCTATAAGCGGCAGATCAGATCCCTGCCCTTGCGGCGATGTCGTGTGCCAACGCAACGAGGTCATTCACAGTCTGGTGATCAGGAACGCCAGAGTCGGCACGGTTGCGTGAATCCTGTTGTGCCCGCCTCAGAATGCCTTCGGCGATGATGGCGATCTTCCACAACGCCAGCGAGTGCCAGAAACCCAGCTCCGCGTCGGTGACGCCGTGTCCGGTTATGACGCAGTACCGTTCGACCAACTCCGCGCGGCTGGGATAGCCGGGTAACAACAGGGCACGGAATTCGGGGAGGACTGTTTCGTCGTTTTCTGGCCAGTACGCCAGCGTGGTACCGAGATCGGCGATCGGGTCGCCCAGCGTGGCCAATTCCCAGTCCAGGGCTGCCAGGATTTCGCCGTCGAAGGCGGACACGACCATATTGCGGAGGTGGAGGTCGCCGTGGACCAGCGTCAGCTCCCGCGTTGGGGGAACCGCGGCCCTGAGCCGATCGGTGAGCAGATCGAGGTTGGCGAGTTCACGTGTCTTCGACCGCCCCCACTGGCCGGACCACCGCTTCAACTGACGCTGCGCGTACGGTGAATGGCTGGCCAGATCAGTGAGGTTGACCGCGCCGAGGTCTACCGCATGGATTCGCCCGAGGGTCTCAGGCAACGCGATACCCGCGCTGTGGCGAGCCCGTACGGGCAAGGTTCGCGAGGCCGCCACATCGCTGATGACCAAACCATCCACAAACTCCATGAGCACCAGTGGTTCATCCCCGATTTGGCCTCCCTGGGCGACACCATAGATTCGCGGCACCGGGACACCGGTGCGCGCGAGGGCAGACAGGATGTGCGCCTCGCGCAGAACATCGTGAGCCGAGCTCAGCAGCTGGCCCATCGGTGGGCGGCGGAGCACCCACCGGCGGCCGGCCGCATCGGAGAGCAGGTAGGTCAGGTTCGACTGACCGACGCCGATGCGCCGAGCCATCACCGGCGGTGTGAGGTCTGAATCGAGCCCGCCCAACCAGGCGGTGAGCTTGGCGTGCTCGACACCCTCCACCATGACCAACGAGTCCTTGACTGTGGTGTCGGAGGGGGCGGAAGGATTGCCGGCTGGGGGATTCATAGGATCGCTCCTCCGTCGATGACCAGGGTTTGGCCGGTGATCCAGGCTGCGGCGTCAGAGGCAAGAAAAGCGATGGCCCAGCCGACGTCTTCGGGCTCACCAATGCGTGCCAGCGGCAGCGAGTCGACAAGGGTTTGCTCGTGCTCACCCCACAGCAGTTCGGAGAGTTTGGTGCGGACCACGCCGGGTGCGACGGCGTTCACCCGCACGGTAGGTGCCAGTTCTACGGCGCTTTGTCTGGTTAGCTGAATCAGCGCGGCTTTGCTCGCGTTGTAGACCCCAAGCTTCGGCTCGGTAGCCAGTCCCCCGATCGATGCGGTGTTCACAATCGCCCCGCCGTGCTCGGTCATCCATGCCCGCGCCGCCAGGGATGACCACATGATCGGGGCCCACATATTGACGTCGATCGTTTTGTGGAACCCGGAGTAGTGCTGCTCGGTCAGTAGACCGTACGCGGAGTTCGTCGCCGCATTGTTGACAAGGATGTCGAGGCGCCCGAACCGTTCAATCGCGAAGCCAATGCATCGTCGGGCGGCGTCCTCATCGGTGGCGTGCGCAGCGAACCCCACTGCGTCGCCGATCTTTTCGGCGGCGGCATCAGCCGCATCCTGAGTGCGAGCCGTCAGGATAACGTTCGCACCCAGATCGGCTAGGCATTGTGCCGCGGCCTGTCCAATTCCGCGAGACGCGCCGGTCACCAGCGCGGTTTTTCCTTTGAGATCCATGCCAGCCATGTCAGGCGCCTCCCACCGCGCCGTCTCGGCGTATTCGTTGCCTATACAGTTCCTGCCGCGCGATCGTTCGCTTGTGGACCTCGTCGGGGCCGTCGGCAATTCGCATCGCTCGCAGGTGCGCCCAGAATCCTGCGAGAGGCGCATCTTCGGTCACCCCGAGCCCGCCGTGGATTTGGATCGCGCGATCGACCACGCCGAGCGCGACGTTGGGAGCGTCGACCTTGATGGCGGCGATCTCGGTTTTCGCTTCTTTGTTGCCGACGGTGTCCATTAGCCAGGCCGTCTTGAGGATCAGCAGCCGCGATTTCTCGATTTCGACGCGTGCTTCGGCGATCCAGTCGCGAATGTTGTCCCGCTCACTGAGCGGTGATCCAAAGGTATTCCGGGAATCGGCCCGCTGACAAAGTAATTCGAGTGCGCGCTCGGCCATGCCGATCGCACGCATGCAGTGGTGGATGCGACCGGGCCCCAGCCGCGCCTGGCCAATGGCGAAACCCTCACCCTCGCCCTTGAGCAGATCGCCCGCCGGCACACACACGTTGTCGAACTCGATCTCGGCATGGCCCTCACGATCGTGATAGCCGAACACAGCCAGATTTCGCACGATCCGCACCCCGGGCGCATCGATCGGGACAACCACCACGGACTGCTGTCGGTGCGGTGCAGCCGCTGGGTCCGTCTTTCCCATCACAATCAGCACTCGGCAGTTGGGATGCATCGCATTGGACGCAAACCACTTGCGCCCGTTGAGCACATAACCGTCACCGTCGCGGTCCATGTGCAGTTCGATATTGGTCGCATCTGAGCTCGCCACCGCCGGCTCGGTCATCGCGAAGGCCGAGCGGATCGCGCCCTCCAATAGCGGCCGTAACCACCGCTCCTTGTGTTCATCGGTGCCAAAGAGCGTGAGCACCTCCATGTTTCCGGTATCCGGAGCGTTGCAGTTGCACGCTTCGGGTGCCAGGTGGGGACTTCGGCCCATGATCTCAGCGAGCGGGGCATAGTCAAGGTTGGGCAATCCGGGCCCCCACTGGGGATGCGGGTGAAACAAGTTCCACAAACCCCGCTGACGCGCCTCACTTTTGAGATCCTCGACGATCCGCGGGTGATGATGAGGGTTCCCCGACTCGCGCATCTGAGCGTCATACACCGGCTCGGCCGGATACACGTGCGTATCCATGAAGTCCAGCAGCTGTGCCCGATACCGCTCAGCTCGATCCGAGGACTCGAACAGGGAAGCAAATTGATCGGAAATGACAACTCCTTGAGGTTGTTTCGATCCGTCGGGTGGGCATACCAGCATCAGGATGCATGACTTGCCGTGCCGACAACACCGCCGAAGCGGCGGAATCCCACTTTCGGAGTACGAAACTCACTCGCCACGCCGCAGCGTTGCCCTCGTCCAAGCGAGGGGGGAGTTTTCTCACCCGTTGTGGCCATTTCGTCGCCGGCACGATTGACCGGCACTCTCGCCCACAGCAAGCTGATGTCCGCAGATACGTTTTGAATCAACGCGATCCGCGACACCACACCGCTGACCGAAAGAGGCAAAGATGCACGCACCGGAGCGCACCGTTCGTGGCGCCGACTTGGCTCGACGGAAATCAGTCTGCGACTTCCTCAACAAGACCATCAAGGGCCGTGGCGCCTGCGCTTACGATTCGGCAGTCATCGCCGGCAACGGGATCGGTGCCCTGGCGTTCGCCGGCTGGCTTGCGCAAAGCCCCTTATTCGACGGCAAGGTGACAGTCGTTGCACCCCCGGTTGTCGAGTCACGGCGACTGATCAACGGCGTCACCTTGCGTGGGCGTGCGGTCGACTTCATGAGCGCCGCGTTGGACACGACATTGGATGACATCCTCGCGGTGATGTCCGGGTCCATCGAGACGCCGCCGGTGTGCTACCGCCAGACCGCAGCCATGGCGCTACAGCGAGGACGGTCTTGGCGATTCGGCAAGCGGGGGCAGTGGCAGAACGGACTTCCGGACAACCGACCGATCGCCTATGGTCTGCGGAACAGCAGGGTGGTCGGCGGCATGCAGGAATTGGCGTCCAAGCTCGCGATCGAATTCGTGGACGAAAAGGTCGAGTCCGCCTCCCACCTCCGCAGCTTCAGCGCCGGACGGCATCCCCTGCTCGTGAACGCCACGACCGTGCCCACACTGATGGGCGGCGAGGCCAGGCCCCCGAAACGGATGGTCTTCGGAGTGCAAGCCCCGTTCATCGCACCCGAGCGCGGCGTCAGCTACCCGCTGGAAGCCCAGACCGCGTTCGCGCCCGTGGTGCGGCGCGCAGGAGCCATCGACGTGGGGTACTTCACCCCCTTCCGTGACCCGTTATCGCCACGCTCCACCTGGTACGGGATCTACGCCCGCGTCGTCGACCGCAACGGCACGTTCAACAAAGATGCCGAACTTCGCATCATGACCGAGCAGCTATTCGGCGTCGCCGCGGCGATGAACCTGATTCCCGACGACCCCGAACAGACCCTCGGCCGCGCCTTGGTACCGGCCTCACCATGGGGCGCCGTGGCGCCGTCCACCCCGGGCACGCTCGAGCTCAAGCGCCACTACTCGGGTGGCGCGCCGGTGGTTTACGCCGACGGCATGGTGACAAGTCTCGCCGGCGGAGTCGTCGGGGCCGAAGCGGTGATCCGCGGCGTGAACCCCGACGACGCCATCCGCGCGGCTCTGCGACCGTGGCATCGGCACAACCTGCTGTGGTTCTTAGAGCTCAACAAGATCCCGCGGCTGTCCGAGATGTTGGTCCGCGCCAACCCGGCGGCCGCGATGGCGTACCCGCACACCGTCGGGATGAACCTATGGGCCTCGGCCGCTTGATATTTGGTTGCGCGGTGAGAAGTGATGCCAGGCGGCGCCGAGGGTAGGCGAGTGATCGCTGGTCGTTGAGCAATAGCAATCGAGCTGGCTTATGAGCCGCAGAGGTCAATAATGATGTCCATCATGTGCGTGGCTGCGCGCATACCGAGGAGGAACGATGCCGATTGATCTTTGGTCGACATCCGGCCCGAAGCAGCCGCGAGACGCCTGGGAGTCCTCGTCCACCGCGCTAGTCCGTCGGTACCAGCGCGCGTTCGCCAAGGCTGCCAATATGCTGCCGGTTCAGCGACTCGGCGACGTCGATGCCCGGCGGGACCGATTCCTGGCAGAGCTGGGCGATCGTGCGGACGAACTCCACGGTGCACTGCTTCGCGCGATGCGTGACCGGGCCGCCTCCGGGGACTCGCGCGAGCTGGCACGGCTGTGCGAGGTCGCCATCGAGCTTCAGGACATTCGGTCCAGCCATCGTGAGGCCGTCAACGAGGAGCGGTTGCATTTGCTCACCAGCGGGCAAGAGGTGAGCACGCGGCTGTCCCCATCGTTGGGGGTCATGGCCCTGCTCGAGCGGGCGGCGACGACGATGTGCGATCTTCCGGGACTCGAGCGCTTCATGGTGTTCCGGCGTGAGGGTGGGGTGCTGCAAGCCGTCGCCACCGTTTTCGCCGACCACGACGAATGGGCCCGGGACTGCCAAGAGTTCTCGGCTCACACGAGATACGATCTGGCGCCGAAACGTCCTGAGGCGCTGATCGTCCGCCGACGCTCCCCGGCGATCGTCACCGATGCGCTGAATGACCCCGACGCGTTTCAACCGATCGTGCAAAAGATGCAGGCCGCCAACTACGTCGGTGCGCCGGTGATCGCGTACGGCGAGGTCGTCGCGACGATCCACGGCGATGCGTATTTCACCGACCGTCCGGTCGACGAGATCGACCGTGATGTCATCGCCTCCTTCGCCGAGTCGCTGGGACCGATCGTGGAACGGGCGATACTGATCGAACAATTGCAATTTCAGCAACGGGTCGCCGAACAGCTGGCCCAGTCGGCCAGGGGCGTGCTGGGCGGCATGAGCGGTCGGGCTCCGCGGCTGGAATTGGATGAGCCGGCTACGACAGCGCCATGGCAGAGCCGCAGCGAGGTCGTCTCCGACCTGACGCGTCGGGAATACGAGGTCCTGCAGCTGATGACCAAAGGAGCGACCAATCGGGAGATCGCCACGACGATCTTCCTGTCGGAGGAGACCGTAAAGTCGCACGTGAAACGGATTCTGCAGAAGTTCGGCGTGGCCAACCGCGGGCACGCCGTGGCCACGTATCTGGAAAGTCTGGAACGCCGTCCCGTGTCGGGTGGCGCTGTCCACCGGCAATAACGCTGTCGCGCAACGGTTTACCACATATTATTTCCCTTCACCTTGCGGTGGAGCACTATCACGCGCTGAGACGAGGGGGTTGCTCACCCAGTTCGTCGTAGACCTCGATGTGCCAGCCGGCCAGTCAGATCGCCAGGCGCAGATTGTGGTCCCGCGTGTTGTCGCCCGCGCGTGCCTGCCATGCGACACCACGATGTGCGTCGCATGAACGGATCGGTCGGCGATTTGCCCCAGCGGCCGGGTGAAGTAGCACCTCATCCGCATATCGTGCTTGCGTCGGTGGCTGCGCGGCATCGTCGTTGCTATGAAGGAAGTCACGCCGCACCTGCCGACAGATGTTCCCAGTGCGGGCCCTCGATCTCATGCAGGCCGCAATCGAACCCGCTCAGCGTCAAGCATTTAGGCATCGTGTCTTTGGGCGCCAGCAGCGGATGCAGTGGCTGCGCACGGTGGGTCCAACCCAACACGGCCAAAGACCCAGCATGACGTGTCTGGATCCCACACGCGGACCAGTCGGTACCGCCAGCCGCGGCCGGGACTGAACACCGCCCATGACTCGCGGCAACCGATGGCATGATGCAGCCGTTGGGAAAACGTCGTCATTTCGTGTCCCTGGCTCGGCGAACCTCGACGTGTTAAATGGTTCGCGCGCAGGCCGCCTTCAGTAGGGGTCTTGATGTTGTGGGCCCACACAGCCCCTTTGTGGCCGCCCTACCAAGACCGGTCTGCCGTCACGCTGGCGTGACGCTCGGCAGTCACCGTCACGCTCGCGTGGGGCTCGACGTGTCCAACCTAACCAACCTTTGCCACAGTGCGATCCCACAACTCGCGAGCTAGCTGGGGATCGTGGGCCGCGCGGTTGGCTTTCGCGGTTCTGCCCTTCGAGTAGTACTCGCCGGAAGTCCAATCGACACTGGGCGTGCTCGACGCCAGCCAGACCAGCTGGTCGGCGGCCTCCTCCGGGGTCACGGTGAATCGGGCCGTTATCGGTGCGCGGTACTTCATGAATACGAGAAACCGTGACCCCGACGCTTCGCCGAAATTGGAGTTGACATACCCCGGGTGGAACGCAGCAGCCGATAGTCCGCCGGCATGGTATCGGCGATGTAATTCCCTGGTGAACAAGACGATTGCCAGTTTGGTGAGGGCGTAGGCAATGCTGGGCCGACGTCGGGCTGTGTTCTCCAAATCGGCGAGGGTGACTCTGGGGAGCAGTCTCTGCGACGAGCTGGTCGTGTTGACGACGGTGGCGCGGGAATCGAGGAGCAGCTGCATCAATTGCGTGGTGAGCAGGAAAGGCGCGAGGTAGTTGACCTGAAAAATTATCTCGTTGCCGTCGATGGTCTTGTGGACCTTGGTGAACATGCCGCCGGCGTTGTTGGCCAATACGTCGATCCGTGAGTAGTCGGAACGAATCTTGTCTGCCAGGGCCCGCACCTGAGACAGCTCGGCGAAGTCGGCCACGAAATAGTCCGCGTCCAATTCCGCCGCCACCGCGGCGGTCTTGCTTTGCGACCGACCGACCACGACAACGTTTTCGCCGTTCCGGCGCAACCGACGGGCCGCTGCGGCGCCAATCCCGTCGCTGGCACCGGTGATGACGATCGTCCTGTGCGCCATTGCGTAGTCCTCCACAGGGAGTGTAGCGAGCGCGATGGCGGCCCTGGGGCGGCCCCCGCCTCAGGGCCGCCTACGTCAGCGAGTAGCGCACCGGCAGGTGTTTGAGGCCGCCGACGAAGGTGGTGGCAGTCAATTCCGGATCACCGGTCAGCTCAATGGATTTGAGCCTGGGCAGCAATTCGGTGAAGAAGCTGTTGACCTCCATGCGGGCCAGCGCAGCTCCCATGCAGAAATGCACGCCATAGCCGAAGGCGACGTGCTTGTTGGGCTCGCGCCCGACGTCGAAGCGGAACGGGTCGTCGAAGACATCCTCGTCGCGGTTGGCCGACACGTATGAGAGCAGCACGGATTCGCCTGCGGCGATGGGTGTTCCGCGCACCGTGGTGTCCTCGGCGGCGGTGCGCATGAACTCTTTGACCGGGGTGACCCAGCGGATCATCTCCTCGGTGGCCAGCGGCATCAGGTCGGGATTGTCGCGCAGTCGCTCGAGCTGGTCCGGATTCTCGATGAGTGCCTGCAGGCCGCCGGAAATCGTCGCACTGGTGGTGTCGTGACCGGCCGTGGCGACGATGAGGTAGTAGGACACCGTGTCGATGTCCGATAGCGGCTCGCCGTCGACACGCGCGTTGGCGATCGCCGACGAGAGGTCCTCGGTCGGATGCTCGCGGCGCGAAGCGGTCACCGCGTTGAAATACTGGAACATGTCCAGCAACGCGGGCAGCTGATCCCCTTCCGTGCTACCGCGCTTGAACTCGCTGTCGTCGCTGCCGAACAACTCCTGCGTCAGTTTGAGCATGCGGGCGAAGTCGGCCTCCGGCAGGCCGAGCAGCGACATGATCACGTAGAGCGGGTAATTGACCGCGACCTGTTGGACGAAGTCGCACTCGGGTCCGGCCGCCATCATCTTGTCCACATAGATCTTGGCCAGCTCGTCGACGCGAAGCTTCATCGCCCGCATCGCCTTGGGGCGAAACCAGTCTGAGCCGATCGCGCGCACCACCCGGTGTTGTGGGTCATCCAGGTGGATCAACGTGCGTACGCCCGCCGCGGCCTGCAGCTCGTCGCCCTCTTTGGTCGCCAGCACCGGGCGTGGCCAGTTGGTGAACAGCATGTTGTCGCGTTCGATGTCCATGACGTCGGCGTGCTTGGTGATCGCCCAGAACGGGTGGTAATTGGGCACATCCACCCACGACACTGGAGCGTTGGCACGCAAGTGAGTCAGCGCCCCATGCAACCGCTGATCGTCGGTGTAGGCCAACGGATCCGTCAATAATTTGGCGGCGTCGTCCATCGTCGGCGTGCTCACTCGTGAAACTCCTTCAGTGCGGTGGCGATACAGGTTTGCGAAGCGGTCATAAAGATCGGCAGGACGCGATCGACCACGCCCGCACAGCGGCTTTTCAGGGCGGTACCGATTTCGTCGACCGGGCCGACGACGGCGAAGGTCGCGAGCATCTCATCGTCAATGAGCGAACCCATGGCGTCCCACTCCCCTTGCTTGGACAGCCGGTTCAATTCCTCGTGCAGGTCGCCCCAGCCATGCAGCTCCAGAACCTTGCGGTAGGCCGGCGTTGATCCGTAGAAGGCGATCTGCTTGCGCACGGCGGCGGCGGCGGTTTGCAGCTCGGCGTCGTTCTCACCAGTGGCCACCAGGACTTCGGCCGACAGCTCGACATCGTCGCGTTCGCGACCGGCGCGCTGCAGGCCGCGCACCAGCGCCGGGGTACTGACCTCGGTGATGTATCGCTTCGAGACCATCGGGTGGCCAAGGTGGCCGTCGGCGACCTCGCCGCACACCTCGGTCATCGCTTCGCCGACGGCGGCGAGGAACACCTTGGGCGCCGAATAGGGTTGCGGCTCGGGCGTAAACATCGGGGTCATGATCTTGTGCGTGTAGAAGTCGCCTTCGAAGCGAAGCTTGGTGCCGTCCGTCCACGCCGACCAGATGGCGTGCAGCGCGGCGACGAATTCGCGCATCCGGCGCGCCGGGTGGCTCCACGGCATGCTGAACCGCTTCTCGATGTGTGGCTGGATTTGGGTGCCCAGGCCAAGGATGAACCGGCCCTGCGAATACGCCTGCAGGTCCCAGCCGACGTTGGCGACGATCATCGGATTGCGGGCGAACGCCACCGCGATGTTGGTGCCCAGCTCGAGTCTCGACGTGTGTTCGGCGGCCAGCAGCAGCGGCAGAAACGGGTCGTGACTGGTTTCGGCGGTCCAGCCGCCGTCGTAACCATTTCGCTCCAGCGCGCCGGCCGCATCGGGCACCCGGGCGAGCTGATTGGGAATGCCCCCGTCGAGCTTGAGGCGGGGGACGCTACCCATGCGGGTAACTTTACAGTAAGCAATTCAGTATGTGACCCTGGCTGATCTAGCAGCACGACGAATCTCCCATGAGGTAGGACATAGGCATGACGAAAGCCCAGGATTGGGGCGAAACGCTCGACGATCTCGAGCGTCGCCGTCAGCATGCATTGGGAATGGGCGGGCCGGAGCGCCTCGACAAGCACCGCAACAAGGGCAAGCTCGACGCCCGCGCGCGAATCGAGCGGCTCCTCGACGCGGGCACCTTCCGCGAGTTCGGCACGCTGGTGGGAGGCGATATCGCGGCTGATGGACTGGTCGTCGGCTCCGGTTCGATCAACGGCTCGCCGGTGATGGTCGGCGCCGAGGACTTCACCACCATGGCGGGCACCATCGGCCCCGGAGGCAACTCCAAGCGATACCGCATCGCCGAACTGGCGTTACGGGACAAGATCCCGCTGGTGATGCTGCTCGAAGGCGCCGGCTTTCGTCCCACCGGTGGGCATTATGGGCGCAGCCCGACCGATCTGCTCGCCCAGACGCAGTGCTCGGGCCGTATCCCGACCGTCGCCGCCGTGCTCGGCCCCTCCGCCGGGCATGGCGCGCTGGTGGCCCCCGTCTGCGACTTCCGGATCATGAGCGCCCACGGTGCGATCTTCACCGCCGGGCCTCCCGTCGTCAAAGAGTCCACCGGAGAGGACATCTCGAAGGAGGACCTCGGCGGACCGAACGTCGCTATACCCAGCGGCGTCATCCACAACGTCGCCGAGGACGACGCGGCCGTGCTCGACGACGTCCGGCGCTACCTGTCCTATTTTCCGTGCAGTGCGTGGTCTTACCCGCCGTCACAGCCCGCCTCAGAGGGAGGGGCGACGACCGCGCCGCGACCGACGCCGGAGCTGCTCGACATCGTCTCCCGCGACAACCGCCGCGTCTACGACATGCGCGCCGTCCTCGACGTGGTCTTCGACAGTCCCGACTGGTTCGAAGTGCAACCGCAGTTCGGCAAGGCGGTCATCTGCGCGCTGGCCCACCTCGGCGGTCACCCGGTCGCCGTGGTGGCCAATCAGCCCCAGGTGCTGGCCGGATCCATCGACGCCGACGCCGCCGACAAGGCGGCGCACTTCATCACGGTGGCCGACTCGTTTCACCTGCCGATCGTCTTCCTCGCCGACAACCCCGGCATGCTCCCGGGCAGCCGATCCGAGCGCAGCGGCGTGCTGCGCGCCGGCGCGCGGATGTTCGCGGCCCAGACCGCGGCCACCACGTTGAAGCTGCACGTCACGCTGCGGAAGGCGTACGGGTTCGGCTCCATGGTGATGTCGCTGCTGAGCTTCGACCACCAGGTCGCGACCTTCGCCTATCCGGGCGCGACGATGGGCGCGATGAGCGCCGCGGCGCTCACTCGCGCATCGCACGCCGGCGAGGACCTCTCCACGAAGCTGCGCAACGCCGAGCTGGAGGCGTCATACCGGTCGGCCGAGCACATGGGCTTCGACGAGCTCATCGACCCCCGCGAGACGCGTGACGCCCTGCTCGCCGCCCTGCAGCGCGGACTCTCCAGCCGGCAAGCCGCCGCCGAACCGGTGGCGCGGACCGTCATCATGCCCTGATTTCCCCGCGCGAGCGTGCGTGTCTGTACGGCGACACGCCGTAACGGGCGTACAACTGCGCACGCTCGCGACTGATCACCCGGCTCGATAGGCCGCGACCACGGGCTCGAGTTCGTCGGGCGTCGCGCCGTGCATGATCACCGCGTCGGCGCCATAGTCGAATTCCTCGCGGATGCGGTCCACGCACTGCTGGGCCGACCCGGTGGCCGACGGTTCCAGCCATTCGTCGGGAATCAGCGTCGCGATGTGCTCGATTTGCTCGGGCGTGGCCTTGTGGTCGATCCCACCCGCGACCGACGTCACCACCGGGTCTTCCCGAAAGTGCTGCAGCACACCGAGATCCCAGTTGTTGGTCCGCACCATCAATTCACCGTACCCCTGCAGATAGGTGGCCAGCCGTGCGACGGTCTTTTTCAGCCGCAGCTGTTCGGGAAGATGATCGCCGACGGTGGCGAAGCACGACCACACCCGCACGCTGCCGGGGTCGCGGCCCGCACTTTCCGCGGCGGATTTGACCGTCTTGACGCAGCGCTGCAACGTCTCCGGGGTGAAGTAGGTGTGCAGTATCACGTCGTCGAAGACCCGGCCGCCGAGCGCCAGCGTGTGGGGCCCGAATGCCACCAACGCCAGGCGAATGTCTTCCCTGAAGCCCGGGTCGAGAAACAGGATGGGGTACTTGCCCATTGGGCCGTCGTGGTTGAATATCACCTCGCCGTGCCAGAGCCGGCGCATGACCTGGGCCCAATCCTCCATCTGCGCGGTCGTCACCGCCGGTATGCCGAACGCCCCGTAGATCGCGGCGATGCCGCGTCCGATGCCCAGCGTGAATCGGCCGCCGGAGAGCCGATGCATGGTGGTCGCCCACGAGCCGGTAATCAGCGGGTGGCGGGTGTTGTGATTGGTTGCGGCCGTGGCGATCTGCATCCGGGTAGTCACCGCGCATGCCGCCCCGACGAGCGACGACGCCTCCTTGACGTTCCAGCGCTCGGAGATGAACGCCGTGCCGAAGCCGAGTTCCTCGCCGCGGCGGGCCTCGTCCATCAGCGTTGCCGGCCCCTCGCCGCCGGCCCCGGCGAGCAGGTAGTACCCCAGCTCGTCAAATGCGCGCTCGCTCACTTCCGAACTCCCTGCTTGTAGGCCGCAATTCCAGACATCGGTGATCCTGCCGGCGACGACGCGGAACACCTCGGTGCTGGCGACGTTGGTTTCGGTGCCATCGATGGTGGTCATGGTCGAGTCGTCGACGATCGCGACGTGTTCGCCGTCGTCTCCCTCGACGACGATCTTGAGATCGAAGCGCAGCGATTCGAATAGCGCCAACATGTCTGCCACTCGTTGCACCGCCTGAGCGTGGGTCAGCGTGTGGGCCTCACCGACCTCATGCCGAATGACGGTGTCGCCCAGCAAATTCTCGGCCAGGTCGAGGTTGCGCTCGTTCCACACCACCAGGTTGTAGAGCTCGACCACCTCGCGCGCCGTCCGGGTGGCTGCCATCACCCGGCCACCTCTCCCAGGAAACGCTCGGTGACACTCTGCACGCGCCGGGAGAATATGTGACCGACATGGCCGCCGTCGTACCAGTACAGCTGGCCACCCCAGCGTTCCTGCAACGCAACCGCGGGCTCACGCATCGCCATCCGGTCGTGCCAGGCCCCGACGATGAGCCGGCGGTGCGGTGGTGGCGCGGGGTCAACCCGCAGCGGGTCGATCACCGAGGTCAGTTTCGAGACCTCCGGCGAACCCAACACCTCACGGAACCCCGCACGGGACTGCCCCCAACGCGCCAGGTGTCGTGCGATCATCGCGTTGAGTCCCAGGATCGGCGTGTACAGCGCCACCGCGTCGACCTGCCTCTCGAGGTGGGAGACCAGCGCGGCCACCGGGGTGCCCATCGAAATCCCCGACACTACAACGGCGGTGGCCTGCGGCTGCACCCATCGCAGCACGGCACGCACCTCCGACACCGCGCGCATCATGCCCGCGACGTTGCCCAGCGGATCCACATCCGGATAGGCGGGCCATTCACCGCGGCGGCAGCCGTGGCCGGGCTGCACCGGCATGGCGACGTTGAACCCCAGCCCGTGATGGATTCGGCCGATCCGGGAAAGCAGCAAGTCTTCCGTGCCGCCCTGACCCGCGCCATGCACCCATACCAGCCACGGCCTCGGCCCGCCCCGGTGGCGGCACAGGTGCACCACCGCCCGCGCGGGCCCGCCCAGGCCCTCGGCCTCCAGCGTCGGCGGCAGCATCGGATCGTGTTCGAACGTCATCCGCTCGTAGGCCAGTCCGGCCCCGAAACCGGGCAAGCGCCCACGCCGTATCGACTTCGGTCGCAACGGCTTTGGCGCGGCATGCGCCCCATCGATGCCCAGCGCCGACAATTCCTCGGCCGCCGCGCCACACGCGTTCACCGGCCGCATCGCCGCAGGGCTGCCGTTCAGGAGCGAAAAGCCGCTCAGCACAAGCTCGTCCAGCATGACCTCACCGAACTGACGCACCCCGCGCGGCGACGCCGGGACCCAGCCGGTTGATTCGTTGAGGCCGGCCACCGTGCGCGGCAGCAGCATGCCCAGCTCGCGGGCCAGCTCCCTGGAGAGGCCCAGCCCTCGCGTCGCCCACGACATGCCGCTCACCTATACGAGCTTGAAGCCCGGGTCCGGATGCCGAGCTGCCGCAGCGTGTACAGACCCGAGAATCCCGCGCCGATGACCAGGGCGTCGAAGCGCGCGTTATCCGCCATTGCTCATCTTCAGGATCGTTCGGGTCAAATGCAGGGTCTTGATCCGCCAGCTGCCGTCCTGCTTCTCGTAGGTCTCGTGGTAGTGACCGGCGCCGTGCATCTCGCGGCCGTCGGCGAAGACGAGCAGGTCTTCCATCGCCCAGATGCCGGTCGCGGTGGTGGCCGAAGTGAGGGCGATCTCCGGGGTGTGGCAATGGTGCATCGTCGCGACGTTCTCCAGGCCGCCCATCACCATCGGAACGAAGCTCTCGACGCCTTCCAACGGCGGCGCCGTCTTGGGGTCGGCGCCGCCGGCGGATACCGCCATGTCGAGGGTGACCACCACGTCGGGGGCGAACACGGCGCGCCAAGAATCGACATCCTTGGTGTCCAGGAACCGGCAGTAGCGAGCCTTGAGCTGCCGGATCGATTCCAGCTCGTCAGCCGCTTCAGTCATTTCGCTCCTTGCCGCTAACCGGCCGAACTGCTGAAATCTATACTGTAACGGACTTAGTATCAACGATCACGGGAGGGCGCCGGCATGAAAGTGCCTTTTACCTGGAAGGTAACGGGGTGGTTCATGGTCGGGTGGTCGCCCGAATTCCCCATCGGCGAGGTGCGGCCGCTGCAATATTTCGGCGAGGATCTGGTGGCCTACCGCGACGAGCAAGGCGAGTTGCACGTCTTGGAGGCGCACTGCAAGCACCTCGGCGCCCACATCGGCCACGGCGGCAAGGTGGTCGGCGACTGCGTCGAGTGCCCATTCCATGGCTGGCGCTGGGGCCCCGACGGCACCAACCGCTACATCCCCTATCAACCGGACCGACCTAACCGCGCGCTACGGCTGCGGGTGTTTCGGGTCCGCGAGCAGTACGACTGCGTGTTCATCTGGCATCAGCCGGACGGCAAGGAGCCGCAGTGGGAAATGCCGGACATCTTCCACAAGTTCCCGCAGTTCGAGACCGATCCGGCGGCCTATTACCGGGCGTATCCGGAATTCTCCCGGCGCGCCGAGCGCGAACCGGTGCACCCGCAGATCGTCGCCGAGAATGCCCCCGACAGCGCCCACTTCGAATACGTGCACCACGCCACGGTGACGCCCAGGGTGCTGGACTGGAAGATCGTCGAGCAGGAGTGGCAATTCATTGCCGGTTGGCCGGACGCCGGTAGCGACAACCCCGACGATCTCGCGTTGCGGTTCCACAGCCACCTGTTCGGCCTGGGCGGCGCGATCAGCGTCTTCGAGGGCGCGCAGAATCACCGGCTGATCTTCACCTGCACACCGGTCGATGACGAGTGTTCGGACCTGTTCTACTCGATCTGGTGGCCACGCATCCCCGGCGACACCTCCGACGTGCCGCACGGCAAATTGCGCGACATCATCGAAAGGCAGTTCCTGTCCACCGTCTTCGACGACCTGCAAATCTGGCGCTACCAGAGCTACGTGGAACATCCACCGCTGTCCAAGGCGGACGCGAAAGGGTATATGGCGCTGCGCAAGTGGGCGCTGCAGTTCTACGAAGTGCCGGCATGACGCCCCAGCTTACGGAGATCGCGGCGCCCGAGCACACCGCGATCGTCACCCAGGAATGCCAGGGCGCGGTCATCGGTCCGAACGCCGGGCTGGCGGTGCTGGCGGAGGAGGCGCGCCGCGTCGCCCTGCCGAACATCGTGCGGCTCTTGCCGGCCGCGCGGGCGGCCGGGGTGCACGTCGTGCACTGCCTGGTGCAGCGACGCCCCGACGGGCTCGGCTCCAACCACAACGCCAAGATCTTCGCCATCGGCCGCAGCGACGTCGACATAACTCCCGGCACTCCCGGAGCGGCGTTGCTATCCGAATTGGGTCCCGAGCCAACCGATTTGGTTCTGAGCCGCTGGCATGGCGTCGGGCCGATGGGCGGCACCGACCTCGACGCGGTGCTGCGCAACCTCGGGGTGTCCACCATCGTCGTGGTAGGTGTCTCGCTGAACATCGCGATCCCTAACGTCGTGATGGACGCGGTCAATGCCGCCTACCGCGTCGTCGTCCCGAAGGACGCCGTTGCCGGCGTGCCCGTCGACTACGGTGCCGCCGTCATCGCCAATACGCTGTCGTTGCTCGCGAGCATCACCACGACCGGCGACCTGCTTCGGGCATGGCAGCGCCCATGACCGACACCGCGCACGGGGTTCGAGGCGGATTCCCCGAGATCAAGCCGGCCGACCACGCGCCCTCCGGGCTGGGGCGGTTCGTCGCCGCGATGCGCCGACTGCAGGACCTGGCCGTCTCCACCAATGGTTCGATGTGGAGCACCGCGGCCGAGCACGTAGAGAAGGCCTGCGCGCTCCTGGACGGGCATCAGGTGCCCGAGGGCGTGGCGCCGGGCGGGCGGGTCATCGAACTGCCCGGGCTCGGACATCCACTGTTGCCACCATGGATGCTCACCGAATCCGGACCGGACGGCGTCACCAGGTACGGGCACTTCACCCGCTCCCACGTGGGCGGAAACAACGCCGTGCACGGCGGCATGATCCCCCTCTTCTACGACTGGCTATTCGGGATGGTCGTCTCCACCGCCGGAGTTCCCCCTACCCGAACGGCATACCTGCACGTCGACTACCACAGCATCACTCCGATCGACGAGCCGCTGACCGCCGAGGGCCGGATCTCGGACGTCGACGGCAGGAAATTCTTCGTTACCGCTAGCATGACGGCTGCGGACGGCACACTGCTCAGCGAAGCCAACGGCCTGATGGTCCGCCTGCTACCCCACCAGCCGTGAAAGGCAAAATGTCAGACACCGCAACACAATTCACCGTTCCCGCAGTAGCGACGGCCGTCGCCGCAGCCATCCCCGACCGCG
>NZ_JAOPWB010000003.1 GCF_025965855.1 Mycobacterium sp.
CAATGACCCCACGGTCAAAGGCGGCACCAGTAATCCGTGGACATTGCGAAAGATACTGCGGGCCAACCAGATCTCCCTCCAGAATCGGCTTCCCGTCATTTCCCTGTTGGAATCGGGCGGTGCCGACCTGCCCACCCAGAAGGAGATCTTCATCCCTGGCGGCCAGATGTTCCGGGACCTGACCCGGCTGTCGGCCGCGGGCATCCCGACCATTGCGCTGGTGTTCGGAAACTCCACCGCCGGCGGTGCCTACATTCCGGGCATGTCCGACCACGTGGTGATGATCAAGGAACGCTCGAAGGTGTTCCTTGCCGGTCCCCCGCTGGTCAAAATGGCCACCGGTGAGGAGTCCGACGACGAATCGCTCGGCGGTGCCGAAATGCACGCCCGCACTTCAGGATTAGCGGATTACCTCGCCGTCGACGAGCTGGACGCGATCCGGATCGGGCGTCGCATCGTGTCCCGGCTGAACTGGATCAAACAGGGGCCCGCGCCCGCGCCGATCACCGAGCCACTATTCGACGCCGAGGAAATGATCGGCATCGTGCCCGGGGATCTGCGCATCCCCTTCGACCCCCGTGAGGTGATCGCCCGCATCGTCGACGGTTCGGACTTCGACGAGTTCAAACCCATGTACGGGTCGTCGCTGGTCACCGGCTGGGCCCGGCTGCACGGTTACCCGATCGGCATCCTGGCCAACGCGCGCGGCGTGCTGTTCAGCGAGGAGTCGCAAAAGGCCACCCAGTTCATTCAGCTGGCCAACCGCTCGGATACGCCATTGTTGTTCCTGCACAACACCACCGGCTACATGGTGGGCAAGGACTACGAAGAGGGCGGGATGATCAAGCACGGCTCGATGATGATCAACGCGGTGTCCAACTCGACCGTCCCGCACCTCTCGCTGTTGATCGGCGCGTCCTACGGCGCGGGCCACTACGGCATGTGCGGGCGCGCCTATGACCCTCGATTCCTGTTCGCCTGGCCCAGCGCCAAATCCGCGGTGATGGGCGGTGCCCAGCTCGCCGGTGTCCTATCGATCGTTGCCCGGGCGGCCGCCGAAGCCCGCGGGCAGCACTATGACGACGCCGCTGACGCCTCCATGCGGGCCGCGATAGAGGGCCAGATCGAAGCCGAGTCGCTGCCGCTGGTGTTGTCCGGGATGCTCTACGACGACGGCGTGATCGACCCGCGCGACACCCGCACCGTGCTGGGAATGTGTTTGTCCGCCATCGCCAATGGCCCGATCAAGGGGACGTCGAACTTCGGCGTCTTCCGGATGTGAGCCCCATGGTTTCTCGAGTGCTGGTCGCCAACCGGGGCGAGATCGCCCGGCGGGTGTTCGCCACCTGCCGTCGGCTGGGTCTGGGCACCGTCGCCGTCTACACCGACCCGGACGCCGCCTCGCCGCACGTCGCCGAGGCCGACGCGCGCGTGCGGCTGCCGAAGACCAACGACTATCTGAACGCCGAGGCGATCATCGCCGCTGCCCGCGCGTCCGGCGCCGACGCGGTGCATCCAGGGTACGGATTCCTTTCGGAGAACGCCGAGTTCGCCGCCGCCGTGCAGGAGGCGGGCCTGACCTGGGTCGGGCCGCCGGTGGAGGCGGTGCGCGCGATGGGTTCCAAGATCGAGTCCAAGAAGCTGATGGCCGCCGCCGGCGTCCCGGTGCTCGACGAGCTGGACCCCGACACGGTCACGGACGATCAGCTGCCGGTGCTGGTCAAGGCGTCCGCGGGAGGCGGCGGTCGCGGCATGCGGGTGGTGCGCGAATTGTCGGCTCTGGCCAGCGAAGTCGAGGCGGCCCGCCGTGAGGCGCAGTCGGCGTTCGGCGACCCGACCGTGTTCTGCGAGCGCTACCTGCCCACCGGGCATCACGTCGAGGTTCAGGTAATGGCCGACACCCACGGCACCGTCTGGGCCGTCGGGGAACGGGAATGTTCGATTCAGCGCCGCCACCAGAAGATCATCGAGGAGGCCCCCTCGCCCCTGGTCGAGCGCACGCCGGGCATGCGCGCCAAGCTGTTCGACGCGGCCCGGCTCGCGGCCGGCGCGATCGGCTACACCGGTGCCGGGACGGTGGAGTTCCTCGCCGATGACTCACCTGGTGGGCAAGCCCAGTTCTACTTCCTGGAGATGAACACCCGCCTGCAGGTCGAGCACCCGGTCACCGAGGAGACCACCGGGCTAGACCTGGTCGAGCTGCAGCTCGACGTCGCCGCCGGCGGTCGGCTGCAGGCCGAACCCCCTGCGGCCCGAGGGCATTCGATCGAGGCCCGGCTCTACGCGGAGGACCCCGCGCACGGCTGGCAGCCGCAGGCCGGCCCGGTGTACGCGATCGACGTGCCGGCGGTCCGGGCCGAGTTCGGCTCACTGGGGCAGCGGACCGGGATCCGGCTGGACTCCGGGATCGTCGGCGGATCGGTGGTGTCGATCCACTACGACCCGATGCTCGCCAAAGTCATCTCCTACGCGCCGACGCGGCGGCAATCCGCGCTGGTGCTCGCCGACGCGCTGGCTCGCGCCCGCCTCCACGGCGTGCGCACCAACCGCGAACTGCTGGTGAACGTGCTGCGTCATCCGGCGTTCCTCGACGGCGCCACCGACACCGCGTTTTTCGACACGCACGGCCTGGCGGAACTGTCCGCACCGCTGGCCGACGACGCGGCGATCCGGTTGTCCGCCGTCGCCGCCGCCCTTGCCGACGCCGCGCACAACCGCGCGACCGCCAAAACATCTGGGGCGTTCGGCTCGATTCCCAGTGGCTGGCGCAACCTGGCATCGGGCTATCAGGCCAAGACCTATCGCGACGACGCCGGCGGCTCCGACGCCAAAGAGTGGGGCGTCGAATACCGTTTCACCAGAACGGGCTTGACACTGCCCGATGACGCGACCGTGCAGCTGGTCTCCGCCACAGTGGATCGGGTCGTCCTCGCCGACGACGGGGTCGAGCGCGCCTTCGCGGTGCGGCGGTACGGTGACGATGTCTACATCGATTCGGCGCGCGGGCCCGTTCACCTGGTCGCGCAGCCGCGGTTCCCGGAGCCGGCCTCGACCGTCCAGAAGGGCTCCCTGTTGGCGCCCATGCCCGGCAACGTCATCCGCGTCGGCGCATCCGTCGGCGACACCGTCACGCCCGGCCAGCCACTGATCTGGCTGGAGGCGATGAAGATGGAACACACCATCACCGCGCCGTCCGACGGCGTGCTCGCCGAACTCAACGTCACGACCGGTCAGCAAGTCGAAGTGGGCACCGTCCTGGCAAGGGTGGATGCGCTCGACCCGCAAAATTCGCATGAAGGAGATCCACGATGACCGATACCAGCTTCGTCGAAAACGAAGAACGCCGCGCGCTGCGCAAGGCGGTGGCCGAGTGGGCGTCCAACTACGGCGCCGAGTACTACCTGGAGAAGGCCCGCGCGCACAAGCACACCAACGAATTGTGGACCGAAGCGGGCAAACTCGGCTTTCTCGGGGTGAACCTGCCCGAGGAGTACGGCGGTGGCGGCGCCGGAATGTACGAGCTGTCGCTCGTGATGGAGGAGATGGCGGCCGCGGGCAGCGCGCTGCTGCTGATGGTGGTGTCACCCGCCATCAACGGCACCATCATCAGCAAGTTCGGCACCGAAGAGCAGAAGAAGCGCTGGATCCCCGCCATCGCCGACGGTTCCCTGACGATGGCATTCGCGATCACCGAGCCCGACGCCGGATCCAACTCGCACAAGATCACCACCACCGCCCACCGCGACGGTAACGACTGGATCCTCAAGGGGCAGAAGGTCTTTATCTCCGGCATCGACCAGGCGCAGGCCGTGCTGGTGGTGGCCCGCACCCACAAAGAAACAGGGGCCAAGTCCGAATCGCTCAGGCCGGCGCTTTTCGTGGTGCCGACCGACGCGCCCGGCTTCACCTACACGCCGATCGAGATGGAGCTGATCAGCCCCGAGCGCCAATTCCAGGTCTTCCTCGACGACGTCCGGCTGCCCGGCGACGCGCTCGTCGGAGCCCAAGACGCCGCCATCGCACAGCTTTTCGCCGGCCTTAACCCCGAGCGCATCATGGGCGCGGCCAGCTCGGTGGGCATGGGACGGTTCGCGCTGAACAAGGCCGTCGACTACGTCAAGACGCGGCAGGTCTGGTCGACGCCGATCGGGGCGCACCAGGGCCTGTCACATCCGTTGGCGCAGTGCCACATTGAGGTCGAGCTCGCCAAGCTGATGATGCAGAAGGCCGCGACGCTCTACGACAGCGGCGACGACACGGGCGCGGCCGAGGCCGCCAACATGGCCAAGTACGCCGCGGCCGAGGCGGCCACCCGCTCGGTCGACCAGGCCGTGCAGTCCATGGGCGGCAACGGGTTGACCAAGGAGTACGGAGTGGCCGCAATGCTGACCGCGGCCCGGCTCGGACGGATCGCCCCGATCAGCCGCGAGATGGTCCTGAACTTCGTCGCGCAGACGTCGCTGGGCTTGCCTCGAAGCTACTGAAGCCCTGCTGATGGAAAATCTCGTCGAATACGCCGGCCCGGGCGACGCCGGAGGCCCGTTCGCGCGGCTGACGCTGAACTCTCCCCATAACCGCAACGCGCTCTCGACCGGGCTCGTCAACCAGTTGCACCAGGGGCTGCGTGACGCGGCGTCGGATCCGGCGGTGCGGCTCGTGGTGCTGGGCCACACCGGTAACACCTTCTGCGCCGGGGCGGACCTGAGCGAGGCCAGCGGCGGCGACCCGCGTGGCGATCGCGAGCGCGGCGCAGCCGGGCGAAGCGGGTCGCCACCATCGGCCTTCGACACGGCGGCGGCGCGGGCCCGGGAACTGACGGCGCTGCTGCGCGCCATCGTCGAGTCGCCGCTGCCGGTGATCGCCGCCATCGACGGGCACGTTCGCGCCGGCGGGTTTGGTTTGGTCGGCGCCTGCGACATCGCGATCGCCGGCCCGCGCAGCACCTTCGCGCTGACCGAGGCCCGGATCGGCGTAGCCCCGGCCATCATTTCCCTGACGCTGCTGCCGAAGATGTCGGCGCGGGCCGCGGCCCGCTACTACCTGACCGGCGAGACGTTCGATGCGGCGGAGGCCGCCGAGATCGGACTCGTCACGACGGCGGCCGACGACGTGGACGCCGCGGTGGCGAAGGCTGTCGCCGACGTGAGCCGCGGGTCGCCGCAGGGCCTCGCGGCGTCGAAGGCGCTGACCACGGCCCCCGTGCTGGACGGGTTCGACCGCGACGCCGAGCGGCTCACCGAGGAATCGGCCCGGCTGTTCGTGTCGGACGAAGCCCGCGAAGGCATGCTGGCGTTCCTACAGAAGCGTCCGCCTAGTTGGGCAAACGTCTAACGGCCTTCGTGAGCAGCGGAAAGGCCCCACGAACCCCCTCTGGCCTGGGAGGAAGGTTGCAGTTTAGCCAACCCACTTGCAGCAAAACTTCTACGTCGTACGCTCGTGGATGATGAGCAATTCAGCGCAGCGCGATGCGAAGGACACGCGTGACGAAATATCGCGCGCGGCCGACACGGATCGCATCCAGGTCGCGCAGTTGCTGGCGTATGCGGCCGAGCAGGGCCGCCTGCAGATGAAGGACTACGAAGACCGTCTGACCAGGGCCTACGCGGCGACCACATACGAGGAGCTGGACGAGCTCAGGGCCGACCTGCCCGGCGCGCAGCTAAGTGCGCGCAGGGGCGGCAAGCCCAATCCCGCACCATCGATGTTGCTGCTCGCCCTGATGAGCGGGTTCGAGCGGCGCGGCCGGTGGAACGTGCCGAAGAAGCTGACCACATTCACGTTCTGGGGCAGCGGGGTGGTGGATCTGCGCTACGCCGACTTCACCTCGACCGAGGTCGACATCAAAGCGATCTCGATCATGGGCGCGCAGAACATCGTGCTGCCGCCCGAAGTCAACGTCGAGATCCACGGCCGTGGCGTGATGGGCGGCTTCGACCACACGGTGCTGGGCCAGGGCACGCCCGGCGCGCCGAAGGTGAAAATCCGCGGCTTCTCACTCTGGGGTGGTGTGGGCATCAAGCGCAAGGCCCGCCGGCCCCGCGGCTAGGACATCAGACCCGTTGCGCCCCAAGCATTCCGCTAAGCGTCGCTAGCCGGGAACGTAGTCGAAGGTGTCCGGGTTAGGGCCCCTCCTGCCCGATTCGCCCTTGTCCAGCGCCGAGATTGCGTGCATGTCGGAGTCGTCCAGATCGAAGTCGAACAGCTCGAAGTTGGCTTTGATCCTTTCCGGCGTCACCGATTTGGGGAAGACGATGTCACCGCGCTGGACGTGCCAGCGCAACACCACCTGCGCCGGCGACTTGCCGCGCGCGTCGGCGATGCGGTTGATCACCGGATCGTCGAGCACCTTGCCTTGCGCGAGGGGCGACCACGCCTCGGTGACGATGCCATGATCGCGCCCGTAGGCGCGGACCTGCTCGTTGGTGAAGTACGGATGAACCTCGATCTGGTTGACCGAAGGGACGGTGTCGGTTTCCGCGGCGAGCCGATCCAGATGCGCGATCTGGAAGTTCGAGACACCGATGCTGCGGGCGCGGCCCTCCCGTGCGAATTCTTCGAGGACTTTCCAGGTGGAGACGAAGTCCCCGCCGTAGAGCGTGGGCAGCGGCCAGTGAATGAGGAACAGGTCGACGTAATCGGACGCCAGGGCTTCCAGCGTTTTGCCGAAGGCGCGCCGCGCATCATCGGGCTTGTGAGAGCCGTTGTTGAGCTTGCTGGTGATGAAAACCTCGGCGCGCTCGAGACCGGCGTCGCGGACGCCTTGGGCGACTTCCCTTTCGTTCCCATACATTTCCGCGGTGTCGATGTGTCGGTATCCGATGTCGAGGGCGCACTTGACGGCCGCGGCGGTCTCGTCGGGCTTGATCTGGAACACGCCGAAACCAAGCTGTGGGATGCGCACACCATCGTTGAGTTCGATCGTCGGAACGTTGCTCATGCGTCTCCTTCTTCGTCCTTGTCCATGAACCCGGCCGAGGAAGCACCTGCTCCCTTCGCGATCGAAGCGCCCGCCGCTACCGACGGCGCCGCGACCGCAGGTAGTCGCCCACCACGGCGGCTCCCAGGCCGTCTTCGTCGGGCACCACGACGCGGCCCTCGACGCGCCGCGCGACCTGGTCGATAAACCGCGCCAGCCCGGGGTCGTTGCCCAGCCGGAAGATCGTCACCTGCGCACCGAGCCTTGCCATGTCGTCGAATCCGCGCACGGTGTGGGCGATGGTCCGCGGATGCGGCGGGTAATCAAAAAACACGGCCGAGCCATCCCCGTCGAAGTCCTCCAGGTGAGCGGTCGGCTCACCGTCGGTCACCACCAGCACGACGGGCTGCGCGTTCGGGTGCCGGCGCAGGTGCCGGCCCGCCAGCGCCAGCGCGTGATGCAAATTGGTGCCCTGCTCGTAGACACCCTCCAGGCCGGTCAGCTCGGCGGCCGTCACCGTCCGGGCGTAACGGCCAAAGGCGATGATCTGCAACGCATCCGAGCGAAAACGCGTGCACACCAGGTGGTTGAGCGCGAGCGCCGTCTGCTTCATCGGCAGCCAGCGATTCTCCATCACCATCGAAAACGAGGTGTCGACCAACAGCGCCACGGCGGCCTGCGTACGCGTCTCGGTCTCGGAGACCTCGACGTCCTCGACCGTGATCCGTAGCGAAACGGGGCCGTCGGGACCCTTCACCGTCGCGGTCCCCGCCTGCCGCAGCACCGCATTGGTCAGCGTGCGGGGGATGTTCCACGGCTCGGTGTCACCGAATTGCCAGGACCGGGTCGCGCCGGTCAGCTCGCCGGCGGCGCCCGCGCGCCGATGGTCGCGCTCGCCGCGACGACCCGCAAGCTGTTGCGCGACATCGTGTAGCGCCGTCTCGCCCAGCCTGCGCATCGCCTTTGGCGAGAGCCGCCACTGGCCGTCGGAACCACGGTCCAGGAAGCCCTGATTGACCAGGGCGCGTTCCAATTCGGCGAGTGTGCGGGCATCGATGGCCGCCTGATCGCCAAGTTGGCGGGCCAGCGCGTCGAGGTCGACGTCATCCATGGTGGCGCCCGGATAGCTTTGCGACAGCTGCTCGGCCAGCTGCTCCAGCTCGCCGATGTCCGAAATCGCCTGAGTGCCTTCGCCCATGCCGAACGGGTTGTCTCCGGAGAACTGCTCGGAGCCGGTCCAGTCTTCGCCCGGCCGCGCGGCCTGCAGATGCGCATCGAGTCGACCCAACGCCTCCATCAACGCCGGGGAACCAAATGCCTGCTGCGCCAAGGCATCGAGCTCGGCGCGCTGGTCGGGGCTCAGGCTGTTGCGGAAGCGTTGCGCGGCGGCGGCGCGTTTGGCCAGCGAGTCCAGCAGCTCCTCGACGTTGCGGGGGTTCTCCGGGAAGAACTCGCCGTGGGAGTCCATGAAGTTTTCGAAGTCCTGTTGGGTGTCCTCCCCGCGGGAGTGCTTGTCCAGCAGCTGGTTGAGGTCGTCCAGCATCTCGTTGACGCGCTGGCGATCCTCGTCGGTTGCGCCCTCCAGCGCCTGCTTCATGCCCGCGAAGCGCTGGTCCAGCATCTCGCGGCCGAGCAAATCCTTGATCTGCTCGTACTTTTGGCGGGCCTCCGCGCTGCGCCAGTTATAGTCGGAAAGCTCCTGGACGGCCTTCGCCGGCGACGCCGGCAGCGCGTCCAGCTGCAGCTCGCCGAAGCGGGCGTCGTCGTCCAGCGCGCGGGCCAGCTCCTTGCGTTCGGCCAGCACGGCCTCGTCGAGCAGCTTCTTGACCTCTTGCAGGGTGCCGTCCAAGTTGTTGCGGCGCAACAAATCCCGTCGGCGCCGGTTCGCCTCGGCGGCCAGCCGATCGGCGCCGGGCATGTTCTTGGTGCCGCGGCGCAGCAGCTCCGACAGCGCGCGCCGTGGCGAGGTGCCGGCCATGACATCCTGACCGATCTGTTCGAGCGCCTCGCGCAGATCCACCGGCGGGGCCAGCGGATCCGGCCCGCCGGTGTACGCCGAGTAGCGCGACGAGTGCCCTCTACCCATAGACGGTTTGGCCCTCCCCGGACACCTTGTCGATCCGCTTGGCCAGATACAACGCCTCCAGCGCCAGTTCCAATGCCGCGGCGCGCTCGCCTTCGGATTCGGCGTGCAGCTTGGCCGCGATCTTGTCCACGACGGACAGGTTCGGCACCGCGGCCAGCACGTCCTTGGCCGACACCCGCTCCCCCGTCGTGACCGCCGAGCCGCCCTCGACCGCGGATACCAGCGCACCGACGTCGATGCCGCCCAGCACCCTGGCCGCGGTGTCGGCGGTCGCGCGACGCAATAGGTGCTCCAGCACGGCCTGTTCGCGGCCCTCCTCGCCGGACTCGAATTCCAGCTTGCCGCGCAGGACGTCGATGACCGTGCCCAGATCGACCACCCGGGCCACCGGGTCGGTCTCCCCCAGCACCGCGCCGCGGTGCCGGGCGGCGGCCGCGACGGTCTCGGCCGCGGCGATCGCGAACCGCGCCGACACCCCGGACCGCTGGTCGATCGAGTTCGACTCGCGCAGGTAGCGGGCGAACCGCGCCATCACCTGCATGAGATAGTCGGGGACCTGCGCGGACAGGTGCGCTTCCTGAACGATCACTCCCACCTCGGCCTCCAGCTCCAGCGGGTAGTGGGTGCGGATCTCGGCGCCGAACCGGTCTTTGAGCGGCGTGATGATGCGGCCCCGGTTGGTGTAGTCCTCGGGGTTGGCGCTGGCGACCACCAACACGTCCAGCGGCAGGCGCAGCGTGTAGCCGCGGACCTGGATGTCGCGCTCCTCCATGACGTTGAGCATCGAAACCTGAATGCGCTCGGCGAGGTCGGGCAGCTCGTTGACGGCGACGACGCCGCGGTGTGCGCGCGGGATCAGCCCGTAGGCGATGGTCTCCGGGTCACCGAGGCTGCGGCCCTCGGCGACCTTGATCGGGTCGATGTCACCGACCAGGTCGGCGACGCTGGTGTCCGGGGTGGCCAGCTTCTCCGTGTAGCGCTCGCTGCGGTGCTTCCATGACACGGGCAGGTCGTCGCCGAGCGTCGCGGCACGCCGGATCGACTCCGGCGTGATCGGCCGGTACGGATGCTCGCCCAGTTCTGCCCCGTCGATCACGGGGGTCCACTCGTCGAGCAGCCCGGTCAGCGCCCGCAGCAGCCGGGTCTTGCCCTGGCCGCGTTCGCCCAGCAGCACGAAGTCGTGACCGGCGATCAGCGCGCGCTCCAGCTGCGGCAACACGGTGTCGTCGAAACCCAGGATGCCCGGCCAGACCTCGTCTCCCTCGGCCAGCGCGGTCAGCAGGTTTTCGCGGATTTCCTGTTTGACTCCCCGTTCGCGGTGACCGGCGTCACGCAGTTCGCCGACGGTGCGGGGCATGTTGCTCGGTGTTGGCACCACTCCAAAGTACGCGTAACACGCTGCGCCCACCCGCCAAGCGTTCTAGTGAGCGAAGTGACGGGCCCCGGTGAGGTACACCGTTACGCCGGCGTTGGCCGCCGCCGCGGTCACCTCGTCGTCGCGCACCGATCCGCCCGGATGGACCACCACCTTCACCCCGGCGGCGGTCAGCGTCTCGAGTCCGTCGGGGAACGGGAAGAACGCATCCGAGGCCGCGACCGCGCCGCGGACCCGGTCGCCGCCCCGTTCGACGGCCAGGCGTGCGGCGTCGACCCGGTTGACTTGACCCATGCCGACGCCGATGGTGGCGCCGTCGGCGGCGATCACGATCGCGTTCGACTTGACCGCGCGGCAGGCGCGCCACGCAAAAACCAGGTCGGTCAAGGTGTTCGGGTCCGCTGGTGACCCGGTCGCCAGGGTCCAGTTCGCCGGGTTGTCGCCGTGCGCGTCGAGCTGGTCGCGTTGTTGAACCAACAGTCCCCCGCTGACCGGTCGCAGCTCGGTGCCGCCGGCCAGCGGCTCGGAGGCCACCAGCACGCGGATGTTCTTCTTGCGCGTCAGCGCGTCGACGGCGCCCGGCGCGTAGGCCGGCGCCACGATCACTTCGGTGAAGATGGTGCTGACGTATTCCGCCATCTCGAGGCTGACTTCGGTGTTGGCCGCGATCACGCCGCCGTACGCGCTCAGGGGGTCGCATTCGTGGGCCTTGCGGTGCGCGTCGGCGACCGACACCGACGAGATCGCGATCCCACAAGGGTTGGCGTGCTTGATGATTGCCACGCATATCTGTTCGTGGTCGAAAGCGGCCCGCCACGCGGCGTCGGCATCGGTGAAGTTGTTGTAGGACATCTCTTTTCCGTGCAGCTGCTCGGCCTGCGCCAGGCCCGGCCAGGCGCCGGGGTCGCCGTAGAGCGCCGCCTGCTGGTGCGGGTTCTCCCCGTAGCGCAGCATCGCGGTGCGCCGCAAGCTGCCGGCGAACCACTTCGGGAACGCCGTGGGCGGATGCTCGGGCGCCAGCGTCGACTCCATCCAGGCGGCCACGGCGATGTCGTAGTCCGCGGTGTGCTGAAATGCCAGCGACGCCAGCCTTTTGCGCTCGGCGAGGGTAAATCCGCCATTGCGCACGGCGGCGAGGACTCCGTCATACCCGAGCGGGTCGGTGACCACCGCAACGCTGGGGTGGTTCTTGGCGGCCGCCCGGACCATCGACGGCCCGCCGATGTCGATCTGCTCGACGCACTCGTCGATGCCCGCGCCGGAATCGACGGTCTCGCTGAACGGATACAGGTTGACGACAACGAGTTCGAACGCCGCGATCCCGAGCTGCTCGAGCGCCGCGGCGTGCGCGGGGTTGCGCAGGTCGGCCAGCAGGCCGGCGTGCACACGCGGGTGCAGTGTCTTGACCCGGCCGTCGAGCACCTCGGGGAAGCCGGTCAGTTCCTCCACGCGTGTCACCGGAATGCCTTTGTCGGCAATGGTTTTCGCCGTCGAGCCGGTCGAGACGATCTCCACGCCCGCCGCGGTCAGACCCTCGGCGAGTCCTAGCAGCCCCGTCTTGTCGTACACGCTGATCAAGGCGCGGCGAATCGCCCTTCTTGACTCGTCGCTCATCCTATGGTCGCCTTTCGTCCGGTCCAGGTCACGCCGCGGGTTGCGATCGCGGCCACCACGTCCACCAACAGTCGCCGTTCGATGACCTTGATACGTTCGTGCAGTGTCTCTTCGTTGTCGCCGTCGAGCACCGGAATGGGCTCCTGCGCCAATATCGGCCCGGTGTCCATGCCGGCGTCTACCAGGTGCACCGTACAGCCGGTGACCTTCACACCGTAAGCCAGCGCGTCGGGAACGGCATGCGCCCCCGCGAAGGCCGGCAGCAGCGCCGGATGCGTGTTGAGGGTGCGTCCGCAGAATCGTGAAAGGAATTGCGGTCCAAGTATCTTCATGAATCCGGCGGAGACGACGAGATCGGGCGAGTGCGCGGCGGTGGCTTCGGTGATGGCCACGTCCCAGGCCTCGCGGTCGGGGTAATCGCCGAGGCGGACGGTGAACGCCGGCAGTGACGCCGCCGCCGCGACCTCGGTGGCCCGGCATTCGCGATCCACGCCGACGGCGACTATTCGCGCCGGGTAGTCACCGGTGGCAGCTTCGAGGAGCGAGCCCAGTAGCGATCCGGTGCCCGATGCCAGCACCACCAGCCGCGCCGGCGCGCTCGGGGGCACGTGGAGCGGTTGCTGCACAACGGCGAGCCTACTGGGAGCCCCCGCCGCGCCGACTCTGCGTCCAGCGCTCGATCGCCCGGCGTGTCGGCGAACTCAGCGCAGAGTCGATCACGCGGGCGGCGGCGCGTCGTCGTCGGCCTCCTCCGAGGCCTCAGCTGCCGCACCGGCCGCCTCGTCGTGCGGCTCGTCTTCGGGCCCGTCGTCCGGCTCACCGTCCGGCTCGTCGTTGTGCTCGTCTACGGGCCCGTCGTCCGGCTCGTCGTCCCGCTCGTCGAAATGCGCCGCGAAGTCCGCCGGCGCCTCGGCCGCCGGGCCGCGCGCGGGTTTGGGCCGCCGCGGCCTTCTGAGTCGTATGGGCAGGATCCCGCCGGCCATCACCACGGTTACCCAGCCGACCACCGCGAACCAGAAGAACGCGCCGATCAGCAAAGCGCCCTGGTCCACGCCGACCTGGCCGAAGTTGCCCAGCCGGCCGCTCCCGCCGTATGCCAGCAATGACATCGCCAGCGCCCCGGCAACCGAGGCGACCAGCAATTTGGCCAGCGCCGGCGCCAGCGGCAGCGCGTGCCGAGCGCACTGCTGCCCCACCGCCACGCCCGACGACGCGCCGACGATGAGCAGCGCGACCCACACCGGGCCCAGCGGCGGCGTGGGGGCCGCGGCCAGGATCGGCAGCGCGGGCATGTCGCCGCCGAAAACGGTGAACGAACTGAACGTCGCGAAACCGAGGTGGGCGCTGGACCCGACGGCGACCGCCGACGTGCCGACGATGACGTTGGGCGCGTACAACACCGACAGCACCGTGAGGCTGAGCTCGCCGAATAGCGAATCGGTGATCCCGTAGAGCTCTTGCATCGTCCCCCAGTGCACAACCAGCGAGCCCGCCGTCACCAGGCCGGAAAGCCCGAGCAATGCCAGCACACCGGCCACCGCGGCGCGCAGCGAATCACCGAGCCAACTGGGCAGCGGTGACGCCGCCAACGCCCGCCGCCCCACCCGCGACCACACGCCGATCGCGGCGCCGATGGCGTGCACCACCAGCACGCCGGCGAACGCGCGCAGGGCGCTGGGCGTCTGCAGCTCGGTGATCACCGACGACGCGTCGTGGATGACCGCCAGCGCGATCGCCGCCATCAGGAGGGGCCCGCCCAGCGCGGACGCGATCACCCAGCGGACCACCAGCCACGACGACGAGGGAGAGGTCGCCCGTGCGCTGGTGCGTGCGGTGCCCCACACCATCAACAGGACCGGCAGCAGCGGCAGCACGCCCAGTTCACGGCCGCCGATCGAGATCGGCACCTGGTGCACCGCGAGCCACATGCTGGCGATGGCTCCCAACGCGCCGGTCATGTCGCTGTTGGCGATCAGCAACTGCAGCAACGTGACCGCGGCGATGATGCCCAATGCCACCACGGACGGGCCGAACGCCACCCGGACAAGGTCGCGCGCCTGGCGAGCGCCCGCCGCCCGGTTGTCCGCGCTTTCCGACACCCTTTTCACTCTTGGCGCACGTGCCCGACTACGCGCGAGAGCGCCTGCTTAGGCCGGCGCCGCTGGTCCGGATGACGGCGACTGCTGCTGCTCCTGGCCGGGCGACTGCTGACCACCGGTGTGGCTGTAATCGACCGGAGCCGAACCCGCCTGGGACTCCGCGCCGCTCGCGTTGGAGGAGGGTGGCGGACTGAAGCTGGGAAAGCCGGTGGGTGGCGTGGACGGTCCCTGCGGCTGGGGTCCCGACTGCGGCGAGGGTTGTGCACCGAAGCCGCCGGTCGACGTCGGGATCGCGGACTGGGTCGCGGCCTGGCTCGACGGATATCCCCCGTACTGGGAGCCGTACGCCGAAGGCTGCGGCGCCTCCTGCGGGCTGTGGGACTGGGGCCCGGCGTGCTGCTGGCCGTAGTACGACGGCTGCTGTCCGTACTGCCCGTACTGGCCGTATTGCCCGTATTGGCCGTACTGCGCGTACGGGTCGTACTTCGGCCGCGGCGCGGGCGCGGTGATGACGCCGGCGTCCAGCAGCAGCGCGCCGATGGCGGCGAGCGCCTGGAAAATGCTGCAAGCCACCAAGGGCCACATCGCCCAGCCGATCGCGAAACCGGCGGGCGTGTTGACCGTCTCGGTGATGGCCAGCAACGCGCCCAGCACCGCGATCACCGCGACAATCCCCACGTAGCTCTTGGCCTTGGGCAGCAAGCTGATTCCGGCCAGCAGCGCGGCCAGCAGCGCAACGATGACCGCGGTGCCCGCATCGCCGGCCCGTCCACCGCCCGGACCGAGGTCGGCGCCGATCACGAAAGTCGGCCCGAAATTCAGCAGATACACCGCAATGCCGAGCACCAGCACCGCGACGTTAAGGACCAGCGGAAGCTTGCTTTCGCCGTCGTCGGTCTTGGCGAACGACGGTGTGGCGCCTGCATAGGAGCCTCCGGGCTGCTGGGGTTGATATCCGGGGCTACCGGGCGAGTAGGTCATGACTCCTCCTGTTGCTTCCCGTGTGTTGAGTGTCTTGGTGACGCCACCTTCAAGCGCGACGCTGTGCTGCTGGGCGCGCGCCGCTTCGAAACACCTTGCCCATGTTGCGCCGCGACGCGATCGATCACCCACGCTAGCGCACGTTCGGGCGGCCGTGCCGGAGCCACCGGTTCGTCAGCGCGACCAGCCTCGATCAGCGCCGCTTGCCCCGCACAGGTAGAACACGTTCTAATTCTGTTCATGGATTACGGGCTTGTGCTTTTCACCAGCGATCGTGGCATCTCCCCGGCGGCGGCCGCCAAGCTTGCCGACAACCACGGCTTCCACACGTTCTACGTGCCGGAACACACCCACATCCCGGTCAAGCGCGAGGCGGCCCATCCCACGACCGGCGACGCGTCGCTGCCGGACGACCGCTACATGCGCACGCTGGACCCGTGGGTGAGTCTGGGCGCGGCGTGCGCCGTGACGTCGCGGGTGCGCCTGTCGACCGCGGTCGCGCTGCCCGTCGAGCATGATCCGATCACTTTGGCGAAAAGCATTGCCACACTTGACCACCTGTCCGGCGGCCGCGTCAGCCTGGGCGTCGGGTTCGGGTGGAACACCGACGAGCTGGCCGACCACGGGGTGCCGCCCGGGCGGCGCCGCACCATGTTGCGCGAGTACATCGAAGCGATGCGCGCGTTGTGGACAGCAGAAGAGGCGGCCTACGACGGCGAATTCGTCAAGTTCGGTCCCAGCTGGGCCTGGCCGAAGCCGGTGCAGCCACACATTCCGGTGCTGGTGGGCGCGGCCGGAAACGAGAAGAACTTCAAGTGGATCGCGCGCAGCGCCGACGGCTGGATCACCACCCCGCGCGACTTCGACATCGACGAGCCGGTCAAGCTGCTGCAGGACACCTGGGCCGCCGCCGGGCGCGACGGCGCTCCGCAGATCGTCGCGCTGGACTTCAAGCCGGTCCCCGAGAAGCTGGCGCGTTGGACCGAGCTGGGGGTGACCGAGGTGCTGTTCGGTCTGCCGGACCGTCCCGAAGACGAGATCGCCGCCTACGTGGAGCGGCTGGCCGGCAAGCTGGCGGCTTTGGTTTAGCGCGAGCAGACACAAAAGCCCCGCGACACGCCGGTCGGCGGGGGCTTTTGTGTCTGTTCGCGCTAACGCGGGCTACAGGCTGCTCAGGAGCTCCCGCGCCAGCGCCGCGGTTTCCGACGGGGTCTTGCCGACCTTGACGCCGGCCGCCTCCAGGGCCTCCTTTTTGGCGGCAGCGGTGCCCGACGAACCGGACACGATGGCGCCCGCGTGGCCCATCGTCTTGCCCTCCGGGGCGGTGAAGCCGGCCACGTAACCGACGACCGGCTTGGACACGTTGGCCTTGATGTAATCGGCCGCGCGCTCCTCGGCGTCGCCGCCGATCTCACCGATCATCACGATGACCTTGGTGTCAGGGTCCTTCTCGAAGGCCTCGATGGCGTCGATGTGGGTGGTCCCGATGACGGGGTCGCCGCCGATGCCGATAGACGTCGAGAACCCGAAATCGCGTAGCTCGTACATCATTTGGTAGGTCAGCGTGCCGGACTTGGACACCAGCCCGACGGGGCCCGCGCCGGTGATGTTGGCCGGCGTGATGCCCACCAGTGCCTGGCCCGGCGTGATGATGCCGGGGCAGTTCGGGCCGATGATGCGGGTCTTGCCGCCCCTTTCTAAGTTGTACGCCCACGCAAATGCCGTGTCCTGCAACGGGATTCCCTCGGTGATGACCACCAGCAGCGGGATCTTCGCGTCGATGGCCTCGATGATGGCGTCCTTGGCGAACTTCGGCGGGACGAAGATGATCGACACGTCGGCGCCGGTCTTTTCCATCGCCTCCACAACGCCGCCGAACACCGGCAGCTTGATGATCCGGCCGCCCTTGTCCTCATGCGTGACCGTGGTGCCCGCCTTGCGCGCGTTCACACCGCCCACGATCTGGGTGCCCGCCTTGAGCATTCGCGCGGTGTGCACAGTGGCCTCGCTGCCGGTGATGCCCTGGACGATGACCTTGTTCTCTTTGTTCAGGAAGATAGCCATTGGGTCATTTCTCCTTTTCAGGCGCTCGCCAGCTCGGCGGCCTTGTCCGCGGCCTCGTCCATCGTCGCCACCAGCGTCACCAGCGGGTGGTTGGCGTCGGTGAGGATGCGACGCCCTTCTTCGACGTTGTTGCCGTCCAGGCGCACCACCAGCGGCTTGTTGGCCTCGTCGCCGAGGATTTCCAGCGCCTTGACGATCCCGGTGGCCACGGCGTCACACGCGGTGATGCCGCCGAAGACGTTGACGAACACGGCCTTGACCTGCTCGTCGCCCAGCACCACATCCAGTCCGGCGGCCATCACCTCCGCCGACGCGCCGCCACCGATGTCGAGGAAGTTGGCCGGCTTGACGCCGCTGTGCTTTTCACCGGCGTAGGCGACCACGTCCAGCGTCGACATCACCAGGCCCGCGCCATTGCCGATGATGCCGACCTGGCCGTCGAGCTTGACGTAGTTGAGGTGGTTCTCCTTGGCCTTGAGCTCCAGCGGATCGGTGGCGTCGCGGTCCTCGAACTCTGCGTGATCGGGGTGGCGGAAGTCGGCGTTGGCGTCGAGGGTGACCTTCCCGTCCAGCGCCAGGATCCGGTCTTTCGGATCACGCACCAGCGGGTTGACCTCGACCAGCGTCGCGTCTTCGGCGACGAAAAGCTCCCACAGCTTGGAGATGGTGACCGCGGCGGCGTCCAGGACCTCGGCCGGCAGGTGGCCCTGCTCGGCGATCGAACGCGCGGTCGCCACGTCGACACCCTCGACGGCGCTCACGGGCACCTTCGCGAGCCGGTCGGGCTTGGTGGCCGCCACTTCCTCGATCTCCATGCCGCCCTCGACCGAGCACATCGCCAGGTAGGTGCGATTGGCGCGGTCCAGCAGGAAGGAGATGTAGTACTCCTCGGCGATGTCGCTGGCCTCGGCGACCAGCAGCTTCTTCACGACGTGGCCCTTGATGTCCAGCCCGAGGATGTTCTTTGCGTGTTCGTAGGCGTCGTCTGGGGTTGCGGCGTATTTGACGCCGCCGGCCTTGCCGCGGCCCCCGACCTTGACCTGCGCCTTGACCATCACCGGACGACCAATCTCCTCGGCGATGGCCCGAGCGCCCTTGGCGGTGTCGGTCACCCGGCCGGGCGTGCTCGGTACGTTGTGCTTGGCGAACAATTCTTTCGCTTGATACTCGAAAAGGTCCATGGGCTCACTGTCTTCGATCGGCTTGCTGCTAGGCCTATGCGCGGGCGGTGCCGGAATCGGGAACTCGCACGCTGGCACTGTATCCACCCGTCGGATGCCTGCTACCGTCGCGTCCACCGTTGTGGCACAGCTCACCGCATACCCGCAAGCCTCAAAAGTGATGCAACTCACAATATTGGTTGGGTTTTTGGCCCGAGGTTGCCAGCCCCGTCGGTTAGCGGATACCTTCCTAGGGTCCAGATAACGTTATGGTCACGATACGAGGACATTTCAGCTTGTCGCAGCATCGTTTAGCAAATCCTTCTGCCGTATCAACCGGCGTGGTGCGGGTAGGTCGCGCAGCAGGCGGCCGGTGGACTGAGTCGAACCGAAACGAAGTCACCGAGATCCTTCCGCTCGACGGATTCGACTTCGACGACCTGGATTTCGCCGAAGAGTCGGGTGATCTCGACGACCTGGATTTCAGCAACGACTCGGCCTTCGACAACGAGGCTCAGGTGCTGCTCGCTCCCGAGCTCGACGACCTGCACGACGTGGACAATCTGGGCCCGCTGTTGCTGGCCGCGCCCGCTGCGGTGCCGGTCCCGACGAGATTCCGGCCCGACGCCCCGCATATCGACGCGCGCTGCCCCAATCACTCGGACATCACCGATGTCATTCCCGCGATCCGGCGCGGCGGACAGCACCGTAAGCAGCCCACCAGCGCGGCCCGGGGCCGCCTGCTGATCTCGGCGATGGCCGCCGGGGCGGCGGCCGCGGCGGCCCACACGGCGACCAGCCACGCCGACACCCCCAAGACGGATGCCGTGCTGACCGCCAACGCGTCGGCGCTCATCGGCGGGGCGGGCAGCAACACCACCCGCGGCGCCCAGGTGATCGCGGTCCAGCCCGCGGCGAACGCCGCGGTGCACAACGAGGAACTCGCGAGGGGCATGGCCTTCGCCAACGATCGCGCTCAGCGCGAGGCGCGGTTACAGCAGCCGCTCTATGTGATGCCGACGAAGGGGATCTTCACCTCGAACTTCGGCTACCGCTGGGGTGTGCTGCACGCCGGAATCGACCTGGCCAACTCGATCGGCACACCGATCTATGCGGTGTCCGACGGGGTCGTCATCGACTCCGGGCCGGCCGCCGGCTACGGGGCGTTGGTCAAGCTCCGCCACGCCGACGGCACGGTCACGCTCTACGGCCACGTCAACACGACGCTGGTCAGCGTCGGAGAGCACGTGATGGCCGGTGACCAGATCGCCACCATGGGCAACCGGGGCAATTCCACCGGGCCGCACCTGCACTTCGAGGTGCTGCAGGGCGGCACTGAGCGGATCGACCCCGTGCCGTGGCTCGCTAAGCGGGGACTTAACCTCGGCAATTACGCTGGCTGAGGTGACTTCGCCCGACGATCCCCCTGCTGCACCGCCCGATTCCGCCGCACCGCCCTCGGAATCGCAGACTCGGATCATCCGGCGAGCACCGACCGGGCCGATGCCTGTAGTGCCGGAATCTCCGACCACGCAGATCCCGCGGCAGCCGCCTCCGTATGAGGCGACTCCCGGCTCCGCCCGGCGGGGAGGCATCGCGGGCCCGCCGGGCCACCAGACGAGCGGCCGGACCGCCGTCGCCGCCAGCGCGGTCAGCATCGTCAGCGGCTGGGCCACGTCCGTGGTGGCCACCGACCTGATCGCCGGGTGGTGGAGAACCGACCGCCTGTTCTGCATCGCGGTGGCCTTCCTCGCGCTGGTGTTTGCGATAACCACCGTTTCGGGCGTCATCCTGTTGCTGCAGCATCGGCCCGTGGGGCGCTACCTCATCGCGGCCGGCGCGGTGGTCGCGGTGCTGACCTACGGCGGGGTGTTCATCGCGGGCGCGCGCGTGGCGTGGATCGTGTACATCCTGTGGCTGCTGCCCGTCGCCAGCGTGGTGCTGGCGTTTCACCCGCAAACCAAACGCTGGCTGCAGGCGTAAACGGCGCCGAACGCCCTAGAGTTTGCTGACCGGGGCGTGGTTGTGCATCAGCTTCACCCGCCCCGAGCTGCCGAAGTCGATCAGCGACATGGCCGATTCGCCGGCGCCGGAGACCTCCTCGACCCGACCGAGCCCGTACTTGTCGTGCGTCACCCGATCGCCCGGTTGCAGCATCAGCAGCGGACGTTTGCTTGCCCCCGAACGCGTCGGCGACGGACGCGGCGCGCCGAACCGTGCGGCACCGCTCACCGGTGCGCTGAACGACGGCGCGGGCGCGCTGCGCCGCCAGTCGATGAGCTCCTGCGGAATCTCGCGCAGGAAGCGCGATTCCGGGTTGAGCATCGGCTGTCCCCAGGACGACCGGACGATGGCCCTGCTCACGTAGAGCCGCTGACGCGCCCGGGTGATGCCGACGTAGGCTAGCCGCCGCTCTTCGGACAGCTCGGTGGGATCGTCCAGTGACCGCATGTGGGGGAACATCCCGTCCTCCCAGCCCGTGACGAACACCACCGGAAACTCCAAACCCTTCGCGGTGTGCAGCGTCATCAGCGTCACCACGCCGGCGCCGTGCTCGGGGATGTCGTCGGCGTCGGCGACCAGCGAAACGCGCTCCAGAAACGCCGCCAGCACACCGGTGTCCGGCACGTCTTCGTCCTCGGGCGGCTGCGCCGACTCGTCCAGCGCGGCCGCGTTCGCCCGATCGGCGCTGAATTCGTGTGCGACGCTGACCAATTCGTTGAGGTTGTCCAGCCGGGCCAGCTCCTGGGGATCCGTGGAGGACTCCAGCTCGTTGCGGTATCCGGAGCGTTCGAGCACCAACTCGACCAACTCGCCGAGGTCGTCGTCGAGGTGGCCCCTCAGGTCGTCCAGCAGCTCGACGAAACCCGCGATCGCCTTCTCCGCGCGCGTATTCAGCATGGGCACTTTGCCCTCGGCCGCGGCCACCAGCGCGTCCGCGAAGCTGGCGCCGGTGTTCTCGGCGTACACCGCCACGCACGCCTCGGCCCGATCCCCGATGCCCCGGCGCGGCGTGTTGAGGATGCGCCGCATGCTGACCGCATCCCCCGGGTTGTCCAGCACCCGCAGATAGGCGACGATGTCGCGAATCTCCTTGCGCTCGTAGAAGCGCACTCCCCCAACGACTTTGTACGGGATCCCGGCGCGGATGAAAACCTCCTCCAACGACCGCGACGAGTTGTTGGTGCGATAGAACACCGCCACGTCGTTGTAGGTGATCTCGCCGCGCTCGGCGAGCGCGTCGATCTCCTCGGCCACGAACCTGGCCTCGTCGTGCTCGTTGTCGGCGACGTAGCCGACGATCGGCTCGCCGGCGCCGGCGTCGGTCCACAGCCTCTTCTCACGGCGCCCGGTGTTGCGCGCGATCACCGAGTTGGCGGCCGACAGAATGTTCTGCGTGGAGCGGTAATTCTGTTCCAGCAGAATGCTTCTCGCGTCGGGATAATCCCGCTCGAAGTCCTCGATGTTGCGGATGGTGGCGCCGCGGAAGGCATAGATCGACTGATCGGCGTCGCCGACCACGCACAATTCCGCCGGCGGCACGTCGTCGGGAGACTCCCCGGCGCCGTGTCCCACCAGCTCCCGCACCAGCACGTACTGGGCGTGGTTGGTGTCCTGGTATTCGTCAACCAGCACGTGCCGGAAGCGCCGCCGGTAATACTGCGCGATCTGCGGGAAGGCCCGCAGCACCGCGACGGTTTCCCCGATCAGGTCGTCGAAGTCCAACGCGTTGGCTGCCCGCAGCCGCCGCTGGTATTCGCCGAAGACGGAGGCCACCGTGCGACTCAACTCATCGGTATCGTCCGACAGGTTGGCCACCGCCTCGGCGGGATCGATCAACTCGTTCTTCAGGTTGGAAATGGCGTTGGCCAGCAGCCGCGGCGAGTAGCGCTTGATGTCCAGCCCCATGTCGCGGCCGATCATCTGCAACAGGCGCCGCGAGTCGTCGGCGTCGTAGATCGAGAAGTTGGAGTTGAGGCCCTCGATCAGGGACGCCTGGTTGCGCAGGATGCGCACGCAGGTGGAGTGGAACGTGGACACCCACATCGCGCGGGCCCGGTTGCCCACCAGGCGCACCACACGTTCGCGCATCTCTGCGGCGGCCTTGTTGGTGAAGGTGATGGCCAGGACCTGACCGACCCCGACGCCACGCGCCGCGATCAGGTAGGCGATGCGCCGCGTCAGCACCGCCGTCTTGCCCGAACCCGCGCCCGCCACGATAAGCAGCGGCGAGCCCTGGTGCACCACCGCCAGGCGCTGTTGTGGGTTGAGTCCGTCGAGCAGTTGATCCGCTTCGGGGGCGGGCTTGGCTTCAGAGTTACTGGTCGCTTGCACACTCATGTCCGTCCAAATCTACCGCCGCCCGCCGACGACTTCGCTGGCCAGGCCGTCCGGCGCGGCGGACCCATCCGACGTATGGGCGCAGCGCCCGTTGCCGCGGTCGACGCGGCTTGCTGAAGAAGCGGATTCACACGGGGGAGCAGCAACCGCCGGCACGCCGTGCAGAACCGGCGCCCATGCACTTTTGCGCCGTCGCGGTCGTTAGTGGCACACTCGTTTGGTGCTCAACGCGCAGCAACCTCGGCAGCTCTCGGCACATGAGCGGGTCAGCCGATTTTTCTACGGGTACCGGCCAGCGGTCCCCGTGGTCTAACTGCTTTCGCAGAGCCCCGTGGTCCGCTTCCGGATTCGGGGCTCGTCTCTTTTGTGAGGCCCGATAACGGATGAGACCAGAACCCCCACATCAAGAGAATGCGGAGTTAGCAGAGATGAACATCGAGATGGTCGAGTCCGAAGAGACCACCGACATTGACGCGTTGCGCCAGGAGATCGACCGATTGGACGCCGAGATCCTCGCCGCGGTAAAGCGGCGGGCCGAAGTCTCCCAGGCGATCGGCAAGGTGCGGATGGCGTCCGGCGGCACCCGGCTGGTCCACAGCCGCGAGATGAAGGTGATCGAGCGCTACAGCGAGCTCGGTCCCGACGGCAAGGACCTGGCGATGCTGTTGCTGCGACTGGGCCGGGGCCGGCTCGGCCACTGAACAGCGGCGGCGTGGCCGCCATCGGCCAGGCCTGGCTCGGTTGCGTCGGACCGCACTCGAGTCCGATGGTGACGGCCCGCAGCGCCCGGCTGCGCCGCGCTCGCGACCGTCACTACGCTCGAACCATGACCTCCGTGCAAACCATCCCCGACATCACCGCCACCCCGGCGTGGGACGCCCTGCGCACGCATCACGAACAAATCGGCCACACCCATCTGCGGCAGTTCTTCGACGACGATCCCGATCGCGGGCGCGAGCTCACCGTCACGGTCGGCGACCTTTACATCGACTACAGCAAACATCGCGTCACCCGAGAGACGCTGCGGCTGCTGGTCGACCTTGCGCGGACGGCTAACCTCGAAGAGCGCCGCGACCAGATGTTCTCCGGCGTGCACATCAACACCTCCGAGGACCGCGCCGTGCTGCACACCGCGCTGCGGCTGCCCCGCGACGCCGAGTTGATCGTCGACGGCCAAAACGTCGTCGAGGAGGTGCACGCCGTGCTCGACGCGATGGGTGATTTCACCGAGCGGTTACGCAGCGGCGAATGGACGGGGGCCACCGGGAAACGGATCAGCACCGTCGTCAACATCGGAATCGGCGGGTCGGACCTGGGTCCGGCGATGGCCTACCAGGCGCTGCGCCATTATGCGGATGCGGGGATTTCGGCGCGCTTCGTCTCCAACGTCGACCCGGCCGACCTCATCTCGAAGCTGGCCGACTTAGACCCTGCCACAACGCTTTTCATCATCGCGTCGAAGACCTTCTCCACGCTCGAGACGCTGACCAACGCGACCGCGGCGCGCCGTTGGTTGACCGACGCGCTCGGCGACTCCGCGGTGGCCAAGCATTTCGTGGCCGTCTCCACCAACAAGCGCCTGGTCGACGACTTCGGTATCAACACCCAGAACATGTTCGGGTTCTGGGATTGGGTCGGCGGGCGTTATTCGGTCGATTCGGCGATCGGGCTGTCGGTGATGGCGGCCATCGGCCGGAAGGCTTTCGCCGATTTTCTGTCCGGATTCCACATCGTCGACCGGCATTTCAAGACGGCCCCGCTGGAGTCGAACGCGCCCGTCCTGCTCGGCACGATCGGGGTGTGGTACTCCAACTTCATGGGCGCGCAAACGCGCGCGGTGCTGCCGTATTCCAACGACCTGTCCCGCTTTCCGGCCTACCTGCAACAGCTGACCATGGAATCCAACGGCAAGTCGACGCGCGCCGACGGCACGCCGGTCACCACCGACACCGGCGAAATCTTTTGGGGCGAACCGGGAACCAACGGCCAGCACGCCTTCTATCAGTTGCTGCATCAGGGCACCCGCTTGGTGCCCGCCGATTTCATCGGCTTCAGCCAACCCCTCGACGACCTCGCCACCGTCGAGGGCACCGGCAGCATGCACGACCTATTGATGAGCAATTTCTTCGCCCAGACTCAGGTGCTGGCGTTCGGCAAAACCGCCGAAGAGATCGCCGCCGAAGGCACGCCCCCCAACGTCGTGCCGCACAAGGTGATGCCCGGAAACCGGCCGTCCACCTCCATCCTGGCCGACCGGCTCACGCCGTCGGTGCTGGGCCAGCTGATCGCGCTCTACGAGCACCAGGTCTTCACCGAGGGGGTGATCTGGGGCATCGACTCGTTCGATCAGTGGGGTGTGGAGCTGGGCAAGACGCAGGCCAAGGCGCTGCTTCCGGTGATCACCGCCGACGGCTCGCCCCCGCCGCAATCGGACAGCTCGACCGATGCGCTGGTGCGTCGCTACCGCACCGAACGGGGACGGGTGAGCTAGAGCCCGCGAGCAGACGCAAAAGCCCCCGCACGCACGGCGTGTCGGGGGCTTTTGCGTCTG
>NZ_JAOPWB010000014.1 GCF_025965855.1 Mycobacterium sp.
ACTAACGGCACGCCGCGGAGCTGATTCTTGCTTGGCGTTTGTAGAGACACGAGGTCGATCAAATCCTGTCCCTAAGGTCTTGGGTGTCGGGGGTTGGTGCCCTGGATGCCCAGGGCGGTGGGGTGTAGCTGAGATCCTGTTGTTGTATGTGTGGCTTCGTGAGGCTGGCTGCCCCACCGTGCTGGACGCTCCGGCCGCTGATTGAGAGCTGATGCGGATCGTCGCTGGTTAGGGACATGTCGGCGGAGCTGTCCACGGGCTTGACCTGCGAGCACAGGAGAACAACGTGACGGTGCGGCCACAGGTGTGGGTCGGAATTGATGTCGGCAAGACCAGCCATCATGCGTGCGCGGTGGATGAACGCGGCAAGGTGGTGTGGACGCAGAAGCTGGCCAATGAACAATCGGCGATCGAGGCGCTGATCGATCGCGCGCACAAGACCGCCGAACAGGTGCGGTGGGCAGTGGATCTGACGAGCCCGATGGCGCTGATGCTGATCACGGTGCTATTGGCTGCTGACCAATCGGTGGTCTATGTGCCTGGCCGAGTGGTCAACACCATGACGGGTGCGTTTCGGGGCGAGGGCAAAACCGACGCCAAAGACGCTCTGGTGAACGCCGAAACTGCCCGCATGCGAAGCGATCTCGCCGCAGTAACGATGCCCGATGAACTGGTCGTGGAGTTGACTCAGCTGACCGGCTATCGCACTGATTTGATGGCCGACTGGGTCCGCGGTATCAACCGGTTGCGCTCTCTGCTGGGGGTCGATCTTCACGGCCCTGGAAGCAGCCTTCGACTACTCCACCCGCACACCGCTGATCCTGGTCGCAGGGCTATGCACCCCGGCTGAGATCCGTGCGGCCGGAGTCGTGGGCGTCACGGCCCATCTGGTCAACAACCATGCCTGGGCCCCCGGGATCTCCAAGACCGCGGCCACCGCCGTCGCCCTGGCCAATGACCAGCAGCTGGCGCTGCCCGGGCAGGCCGGCACCGCCGCTTTGGTCAAACGGATGGCGGCCAAGCTGCTGGAGCTTGACCGCGAGATCAAAGACATTGACAAGACGATCACCGAGCGCTTCCGCGATCATCCGTACGCGCGGATCATCGAGTCGCTGCCCGGCTTTGGGCCAAACCTGGGTGCTGAGTTTCTGGTGATCACCCGCGGTGACCTGGCATCGTTTGCTACGCCTGGGCGCCTGGCGTCTTACGCCGGATTGGTGCCTGTGCCAAACGATTCGGGCCGCATCGCCGGCAACCTGCGCCGGCCGAAACGCTATAACCGACGACTGCGTCGGGTGTTTTATCTGGCCGCGCTGTCCAGCCTAGGCGTTGACGGACCCTCCCGACAGTTCTACGACCGCAAGCGCGGCGAACGCCTCATCCACAGCCAGGCCCTCCTCGCCTTCGCCCGCCGCCTCGTCGACGTGCTGTGGGCTCTCCTGCCCGACGGCCGCGAGTTCGCTCGTATCAAGCCGGTCGTCGGGAACGGTCGTTAGGTCATCGACAGTGACCGTTAGCGGAGCAACGGGGTCTACGGTCACCTTCCATTTTTCTCCGCACGGATGGCCGGGGTCGTACTCGATGTGCGACATGATGTCTTCTCGACGATCCCAGCGAGTGAGGTTCTCTACCTCGATAGTCAGCTCCGAAAACGCCTCGGCGTCTGGGTCATCGATGAACACGTCGGTCAACATCCGTCCGACACGGACTTCCTGTTCATCCAACTCGAAACCAATACCCGACGAGCTCGATGCCATGATCCGGCAATCCAGCAGCGACACCGCTTTGGAGCCGACCCTTCCGTGGATAACCAGAAACCGCCCTGAACCTTCTCGCATCGCATACCCGCCCGGCGAAAGTTGCGCCCACCGACCGTCGCCGAAACCGCCTACAAGAGAGAGGGTTATGCCGTTGTTAGGGTTATACGTCAAAACGCCACGCTAGTCGCGGTCGGGTTGACCGGGCAGCCAGAACGGACCTCGCCAACTCTGCTCAACGGTGAGATCCTCGGTCATGGTTTTTGGTCCTCGACAACATCAGCATCGTCAACGAACCGGGCAAGGAGGCTTAGGGCAGCGAGCCGTTCGAGCGCCTCTGTTCGGTCATCTCGATCTCTTCGTTGGGCAGGTGTCCGACGGGGTTGTTGACCACGGCAGCGGTCAATCGGTCGATCGGGTCAGCATGGCGGGGCGTTGTGCGATGGGCCGCATGACCTTTCGCGAATTCAAGTAAGCGACATGCGAGACCGGAGTGTTCCCGAGGATCGGTGGCCCCACCGACACCGCCTGGTCGCAGTCGACCGCGTCGGCGTAATGCGCGTTCAGCGTCCGCAGTGGATACGCGACGATGTCGTCGGGGTCGTGAAAGTTTACCCACTGCGCCGCCTTCCGGGTAGCGGCACTGCGCGTGCGACCGGGAAGTTTGATCGGGGCATCGAACTTGGGATAGCGGACCATCCACAATGCGAGCGGGCTACCCAGGGTGTAAAGCCAGGTCAGGGTCTCGCCACGCTGGAGCGCAGTGGATGACCCGGGCACCGACTTCGTCGACTTCTTGGATCCTGCCTTCTGCAGATCGTAGAAGTAGTCCGAGGCGATGACTGTGCCGAGGCTGTGCGCGATGACGCACAACGGTGCGTCGGGGGCCCGTTCGGCCAGGGTCGCCAGCGCCTCATCCAGGCAGGCGTGGATGGCGTCGTAGTTGGCGTCGCTGCCCTCAGCGATCTGATAGGCGATGACGTCGCCCAGAAAGTAAGTGACAGCCCAGCGCAGTGTCGGCCAGTGCGCATTCGGCAGTCCGGGAAACCGCCCCAGCAGGCCCGAAACGACCAACGGCAGCATGGCGAGATACGAGCCGTTGTTGATCCGGTGGACGAGGTCGTCGAGTCGCTGCGTCCAGCCGGCGAAGCCGTGACCGAAGGACGCCCGCACGATCTTATCGAGACCGGGCTCCGCCACCGGGATCCAGAACGCCGCCTCGATCTCGAGTTCCGCGGCTTCTGCGCCACGGCACGCGCGGGCGTACTCGGCGCGCAGCATTTTGATCGCGTTGTCGGCGTAGTGGGGATCCTTGATCTCCACGCCGTGGACGAACAGGACGGCGATCGTCGAGGTCATGGCTGCCTTCGTCGAGAGTTGTGGTGCCAGTGCATGGCCGGGTCGGGCAACCAGTATCCCAGGTGGCCGTCGCCGGTTGTCGTTCAGGCAGCACCGTTTTTTCGCCCAGGTACCGATACAACGTCGCGCGGCTAACCCGAGGTACTTGGCGATGTCCCTCCCAGTGTGACCGTCGGCCTTCATCCGCTTCGCGGTGGCGATGTGCTCAGGCTCGTCCACCTTCCGAGGCCGACCGAACTTGGTGCCGTTGGCACGGGACAAAACCGGGCGTTCTCGAGAGGCTCGGTGCCACACGTGCGGCACGCAGCTATGGCCGTCATCCGACCCTCCGCCGACCCCCCTGCCCCAGCGTTTCCAGGGTGCTCTAAGGATAGGCGGTTAGCCCTTTACCTGCTGCGACAGGTTCGGGGCTGTGGCGGTGGCGGAGGGATTTGAACCCTCGGACGGTGTTAGCCGTCACACGCTTTCGAGGCGTGCTCCTTAGGCCGCTCGGACACGCCACCGCCAGGCAGCTTACCGAACCGGTTGCCGGTCACCTCAATCGCCGGTTCGAGCACCGAGATTGCCGCGATGGTTGTGCGTGCGCCGCGATCACAGCCTTGACGGCAATTTCGACCCGACAGGAACTCACCCCAATCGCTGGCGGGCGAAGAAGGCCTCCAGCGGCGCGGCGCACTCCTGCGCGAGCACGCCGCCGCGCACCGCCGGGCGATGGTTGAGCCGACGGTCGCGGACCACGTCCCACAGCGATCCGACCGCTCCCGTCTTGGGTTCCCACGCCCCGAACACCAGCCGCGCGATGCGAGCAAGGACCAGCGCGCCCGCGCACATGGTGCAGGGCTCGACGGTCACCGCAAGCGTGGCCCCCTGCAGCCGCCACCCGTCGCCGAGCACGCCGGCCGCCGCCCGCATCGCCAGGATTTCGGCGTGCGCGGTCGGATCACCAAGGGCCTCACGGGCATTCACCGCACGGGCGAGCTCCGTTCCGTCGGCACCGATGACCACCGCACCGATCGGCACGTCGCGAGGACCGGCCGTCGCAGCGACCGACAGTGCGGTGCGGATCAGATCTTCGTCAGTGATCACCGACCGAGCCTGGTGGCGGCGAGCCGCCGCGCCCGGCTCCGCCGCGCTTGCGATCACCGACCGAGGCGGTCGATCACCGCCGACAGCTCGTCGGCGAAGCCCATCTCCCTGGCGATGCGGCCCAATTGCTCGTCGGCGTACAGATCGGACTCATCGAGGATGACGCCCAGCACCGCTTCGGGGAGCCCGACGTCGGACAGCAACCCCAGGTCACCCTCCTCGAAGGGCTCCGTGTCCTCGAGGTCCTCGGGATCGATGTCAGCGTCCAGGTTGTCGAGCACCTCGGCGGCGATGTCGTAGTCCAGCGCGGCGGTGGCATCCGACAACAGCAACCGCGTCCCCGACGGCGCCGGGCGCACGATGACGAAGAACTCGTCGTCGACGTCGAGGAGCCCGAAGACCGCGCCCGAACTGCGTAGTTCACGCAGCTCCGTCTCGGCGGCCGCCAGGCTCGTCAGCGCCTTCGCGGCCATCGCGTAACAGCGCCACTTACCCTCTTCTCGCACGACCGCAACGCCGAAGCCGTCCGGTGTGTCCGCGGACGGGCCTTGCGCTGGCGCCCGCTGTGCTCCCATGGGCGCCTACGCTAGTCGCTGACCAGGCCACCTGACCAGATGGAACACCCCTGTCCGCCAAACTGTGCCAACCTTGCACTGTGGCCCATCCTTTGTCTAAGACACCCGTTTGCGTGCTCGGGCTGGGCCTTATCGGCGGCTCGATCATGCGGGCCACCAATGCGGCCGGCCGCGAAGTGTTCGGCTACAACCGATCGGTCGAGGGCGCGCAGGCGGCCACGGCCGACGGCTTCGACGCCAGCACCGATATCACCCACACCCTGACCCGGGCCGCCGAGACCGGCGCGCTGATCGTCGTGGCCGTGCCGATGCCGGCGCTGCCGGTCATGCTTGCCCACATCAGCGAGCTGGCCCCCAACTGCCCGCTGACCGACGTCACCAGCGTCAAAGGCGCGGTGCTCGACGAGGTTGCCGGGGCCGGTCTGCTGGAACGTTTCGTCGGCGGTCACCCGATGACAGGAACCGCCGACTCGGGTTGGGCCGCCGGATATGCCGGGTTGTTCACCAGGGCCCCGTGGGTGGTCAGCGTGGACGACCACGTCGACCCCCGGGTGTGGTCGATGGTGATGACGCTGGCGCTGGACTGCGGCGCGCTGGTGGTACCGGCCAAATCGGACGAGCATGACGCCGCGGCGGCCGCCATCTCCCATCTGCCGCACCTGCTCGCCGAGGCGCTGGCGGTCACTGCCGGCGAAGTCCCGCTGGCCTTCGCGCTGGCGGCCGGGTCTTTCCGCGACGGCACCCGGGTGGCCGGCACAGCGCCGGACCTCGTGCGGGCGATGTGCGAGGCCAACTCCGAGCAGCTGCTCCCGGCGGTCGACCAAGTCATCGAGTTGCTCCGCCGCGCCCGCGAGTCGCTGGCCAGCCACAGCTCCCTGGCCGACCTCATCGACGCCGGGCACGCCGCGCGAACGCGTTACGACAGCTTCCCGCGCTCCGACGTCTTCGCCGTCGTCATCGGCCAGGAGAAGTGGCGCGAAGAGCTGGCCGCCGCGGGCCGGGCGGGCGGGGTGATCAGATCCGCTCTGCCAAGCTTGGATACTCCACAATGAACCCGTCTTCGTCGACGCTGACGGTGGTGTCGGCGACGGGAGAGCGCAACTTGATGCCGTCGAGCCGCCCCTCGCTGGCGTAGCTCACGGTCGCCGCGGTGACGGACATGTCGGGCACGTTCACGTAGACCATTGGCAGCGTGACCATGTCCGCCCGTTCGTGCAGCGCGAGGCGCCGGATCGGCAGCGCATTGAAGAAGGGGCTGAACACCACGTCGACGTCGAGCGCGCCGTTGTATCCGGCGCGCCGCTCGCCCTGGTGGTCGGTCACCAACCACATGTTTTCCTCGTCCCGGGCAATGGAGAGCACGCGTTCGCGCTCGGCCAAGGTGACGGTCAACCCGAGCCGCTTGGTGGCGCCCGACTCGTCGGTCTGCAGGTCGTAGTAGGCACCGAACGCCGGGTTGGTTGCGGTGGCGGCGGCCACGATGCGCCCATTGGCCCTGATCCGCTTGCCGGACAACTGGATTCGTACCGATTCCATGCGGGAGACATCCTGTGCGCGCCAGGTCAACATCGCCTGCCGCACGCGCCGGGCGGGATCAGAGGGGGCTGCGTTCACACTCCTACCGTAAGACGTGACCAGCGACGGCGGCAGGTTTGTCCGGAAGTGCGCTCGGCGTCACTTGGTCGCGCCGACCGGTGCGCCCACGTAACCGGCCGGTGCCGGGCGCCGACGCCCACACCGCGAGCGCCAAGAGGCCGTCGAGGATTAGCGCCAACGCGGCCACCATCAGCGCACCGACCAGCGCGAGTTGGAATTGGCGTTCCTTGATCCCGTCGATCAGGTATCGGCCCAGGCCGCCGAGGCTGGCGTAGGCGGCGACGGTTGCGGTGGCGACCACCTGCAGCGTCGCGTTGCGCAGCCCGCCCAGGATCAGCGGCAGCCCATTGGGTACCTCCACGCGCAGCAGCACCTGGGCCTCCGTCATGCCCATCGCGCGGGCGGCATCGACGACCGTCCGCTCCACATTGGCGATGCCCGCATAGGTTCCGGCCAGCAGCGACGGCACGCCGAGCAGCATCAGGGCGACCAGCGGCGGCCCCACACCCAGCCCGAACAGCAGCACCCCGAGCAGCAGCACGCCCAGCGTCGGCAGGGCGCGCAGGCCGTTGACGGCGCCCACCACCAGGAGCGTGCCGCGACCGGTGTGTCCGATGACCAGCCCGATCGGGACGGCGATCAGCGCCGAGGCGCCCACCGCGATCGCGGTGTACTCCAGGTGCTCCAGAGTGCGCGCCGCCAGCCCGACCGGGCCGGTCCAGTTGTCGGCCGTCAATAGGTAGGACAGCGCCTGCTGCACGAAGTTCATCGCGCGCCACCGACGACGGGGGCCAGCACCGAGCGCCGACGCGGTGTGCGCCCGGCGCGTTCCCAGGGCGTGGCCAGCCGGCCGGCCAGGACGATGAGCGCGTCGATGACTATCGCCAGCACAAACAGCGTGATGATGCCGGCGACGATCTGATCGCTTTTGTCAGTCTGGTACCCCTCGGTGAACCAGGTGCCCAGGCCGCCGATGCCGATCACCGAACCCACCGAAACCATCGCGATGTTGGTCACCACCACCACGCGCAGCCCGGCGACGAGCACCGGGATAGCCAGCGGCAGTTCGACTCTTAGCATCCGCTTGATCGCCGGGTAGCCGATCGCGGTGGCGGCGTCGCACACCTGAGCGGGCACGGCGTCGAGCGCCTCGAGCACCGCCCGCACCAGCAGCGCGGCGGTGTAGGCCGACAGCGCCACGATGACGTTGGCCTCGTCGAGGATCCGGGTTCCGATGATCGTCGGCAACACCACGAACAGCGCCAGCGACGGGATCGTGAACACGACGCTGGCGGTTGCCGTCGTCAGCCGCCGGGAAATCGGCGCGCGTTGCACGAGTACGCCCAGCGGAACCGCGATCGCCAACCCGATCACGACCGGCACCAGCGCCAGCCGCAGATGGACGACGGTCAGCGCCCAGGCGTCGTCGAGGTGGGTGAGCAGGTAGTGCATGTCTAGGCCCTTCGCCGGGCTTCCACCGCGGCCAGCACGTCGGCGGCCAGCACACCGCCGATGACCTTGCCGCCTTCATCGACGGCGACACCCAGGCCCGACGGCGACGACAGCGCCGCGTCGAGGGCGTGGCTGAGATTGCCGTCGGGGCGGAACAGCGAGCCGACGCCGCTCACGCTGTCGGACAACGACGCGCCCGCGCGGTGCTTGCGCAGGCCCTCGGCGTCGATCCACCCCACCGGGGCGCCCGCGTCGTCGACCACCACCGCCCAGCCGTCCGGGAGGCCGGTGTCGGGGACGCTGCCCTCGGCGATCCGCTCGATGTCGTGCAGCGGCAACCCGGCCGCGTCCATGAGCTGCAACCATCGATAGCCGCGGCCCAGACCGATGAACCTGGCCACGAATTCGTTGGCCGGACGCGACAGCAGCTGCGCGGGTTCGTCGTACTGCTGCAGCACGCCGCCCCTGAACACCGCTATCCGTTCGCCGAGTCGCAGCGCCTCGTCGATGTCGTGCGTGACGAACACGGTGGTCTTGTGCAATTCGCTTTGCAGACGAAGTATTTCGATCTGCAGCTCGTTGCGCACCACCGGGTCGACGGCGGAGAACGGCTCGTCCATCAACAGGATCGGCGGGTCCGCGGCAAGCGCGCGCGCCACGCCGACGCGCTGTTGTTCACCGCCGGAGAGCTGCGCCGGATAGCGGGTGGCGATCTTGGAGTCCAACCCGACGCGTTCGAGCACCCCGTAGGCGGCTTTGCGGGCGTCCCGGCGGGACTTGCCCTTCAGCACCGGAACCGTTGCGACGTTGTCGATCACGCGTTGATGGGGCATCAGGCCCGCGTGCTGGATGACGTAGCCGATCCCGAGGCGCAGCCGCACCGGGTTGACCGTCGAGACGTCGGCCCCGTTGACGGTTATCGTGCCGCAGGTCGGCTCCATCATCCGGTTGATCATCCGCAGCGCCGTGGTCTTGCCGCTGCCCGAAGACCCGACGAAGACCGTCAATTCGCCGTTGGGGACCACCAGGCTCAGCCGGTCGACGGCGGTGGTCCCGTCGGCGAACACCTTGCTGACGTCGTCGAAGACGATCACCGTGGCTTCCCTATCGGATGATTGAAGCCGTTGTCCCGCACCCAGTTTCGCGCCGCTTGGTCGGGATCGATGCCGGAATTTCCCGATACCGCGGCGTTGAGGCCGGCCAGGCCGGAGGTACTCAGCTTCGCCGACACCGCGTCCAGCACATCCTTGAGGAGATCCGATTTCTTCTGCGAATTCACCAGCGGCACAATGTTGCCAGCCAGGAAGTTGTGCTCCGGGTCCTCGAGCGCGACGAGATGGTTCTGCAGCATGGCCGGTGAGGTGCTGAAGATGTTGGCGGCCGTCACCCTGCCCTCCACCAACGCGCGCACGGTCACCGCGCCGCCGCCGTCGTTGATGACGACGAAGTTGCCCGGGCTGATGTTGAGTCCGTACTTCTGTCGCAGTCCCGGCAGCCCGGACGGGCGGTTCTCGAACGCCGAGGGCGCCCCGAATCGCACGTCCGGCGAGTGTGCCGCCAAGTCGCCGATCGTTTTCAGGTGCCAGTCGCCCGCGGTGCGGCTGGTGACGGTGACCGTGTCGGTGTCGGAAGCCGGCGACGGCGTCAGGATCGAGAGGTCACCGGGCAGTTTCTTGTAGAGCTCCAGCTCGACGGCGTCGAGCATGGTCGCGGTCGAGTCCGGCGCGAAGTACAACAGCAGGTTGCCGATGTATTCGGGCACCAAGTCGATGGAATGATCCTTGAGCGCAGGGACATACGTCTCCCTACTGCCGATCCCCATCCGCCGCCCGATTTCAAAGCCGTTGGCCTGCAACGCTTCCGCGTAGATCTCGGCGACGATCTCCGACTCCGGGAAGTCGCCGGAACCGACCACGATCGATTTCGGGCTGCGTATCTCCGCGCCCAGCGGATCGGAATTGCTGCAGGCCGCGATCAGGCAGACCGTCGCCACCCACGCTGCCGCCCGGACGGTCCCGCGACGAACACGCGGCAGCATCCTCATACCGCCGACACTAACGGCACAACCGCCGCGGCGCCGCCGGCCGCACGGCAGGTCGCGGGGGTGGTTTTGCGTGGATTTGTTTCAATCTGCGCAGGATCGGACAAACATGACAGTATGAGCGGCCAATCCCCTGCCTCGCCTCCCCCGCCTCCCCCGCCGCCGCCGGATCCGCACCCCGGCACGACATCCAGGGAACCGGCCGTCGGGTTCACCCGCGCCGGCGCCCTGTGGACGTTCCTGATCGCCGGCTTTCTCATCCTGATCCTGCTGCTGATCTTCATTGCTCAGAACACGACTTCGACGGCGTTTGCGTTCTTTGGCTGGCGCTGGAGCCTGCCGCTGGGCGTGGCGATCCTGCTGGCGGCCGTGGGGGGCGGCCTGGTCACCGTGGCGGTTGGCACTGCGCGGATCATGCAGCTGCGGCGCGCGGCGAAGAAGCATCACGCGGCCGCCTCTCGGCCGGTCTAGCCCGCTTATGAGTCCCGGGCCCGGGCCTGGGCCGCAAAATCGCCGAAATTCCCGCCGCCGCCGCACGCTCAAGGCCCGCAGAGCACGCTCGACGCGCTCGGCGGAGTAGTTCGGGCGTTGGGTGTGAGTCCTGGGCGTTGCGTGTGAGTCCTGGGCGTTGGGTGTGAGTCCTGGGCGTTGGGTGTGACTCCTGGGCGTTGCGTGTGAGTCCTGGGCGTTGGGTGTGACTCCTGGGCGGGAAAATCGCCGAAATCCCGCCCTGGACGCACACTGAAAACCGCCAGCGCACACTCAACGCCCTGAGTGCACGCTCGATTAGCCGGGGCGCTTGGCGAGCTCAGCCAATCCGCGGGAGATCAGCGGCGCGACCACCTCGGGCTGGTGCTCGGATTCGTTTCCGCTAGCCAGGTCCGACATGCGCCGGCGAAAGTCGATGCCGGCGGCGATGATGGCGAGCTTGAAGTAGGCCAGCGCCATGTAGAACTCCCAATGCACCAACGGCAAACCGGCCACCAGCGAGTAGCGGTCGGCCAGCTCGTCGGCCGTCGGCAACAGCGGCGACGTCCAGGCGGCTTGAGCGTTGACGATCAGGTCCAGCGCCGGGTCGCGGTAGACGCACATCAGGGCGGCGTCGCTGAGCGGGTCTCCCAGGGTCGAGAGCTCCCAATCCACGACCGCGCGGACCTTCGTCGGGTCGTCGGCGTCGAGGATGGTGTTGTCGATCCGGTAATCGCCGTGCACGATCGAGGTGCGGCTCTGCTGCGGAATTGATTGGTGCAGGCCCGAATGCAGCCGTTCGACATCGGCGTCGCGCTGGTCGTCGGGCAGCCGTACCAGCTCCCATTGCGAACCCCACCGTCGCACCTGACGCTCCAGGTAACCGCTGGGCTTGCCAAAGTCGGCCAGCCCCACCGCATTCGGGTCGACACTGTGCAGATCGACGAGCACCCGGATCAAGGAGTTGACGCAGGCGTCGATGACGGTGTGACTGAACGCGTCGAGCTGGGCACGCCGGCGCACCACCTGCCCGGCAACGAATTCGACGATCTGGAATGGCGCGCCCAACACCGAATCGTCCTCGCACAGCGCGATCGCGCGCGCCACCGGAACCGGCGTGTCCTGCAGCGCGGCAACCACCTTGTATTCGCGGGCCATGTCGTGCGCCGACGGCGTCAGCCCGTGCAGCGGCGGGCGGCGCACCAGCCAGCTGGACGCGTCGTCATACACCCGGAACGTCAGATTCGAGCGGCCACCGGAGATGAACTCACCCCGCAGCTCGCCGTCGCGTCCAATCCCGAGCGAACGCAGGTACCGGTCCAGCGAGGCCAGGTCGAGCCCGTCGAGTCGGTCAACTGAAGTCACTCGCAATTGTTTACCACCGCTGATGTCGGCCAAGTTCACCACCACCGATTGCCCGCCTCTGCCCATCGCCACCGCGCTGCCGGGGGAACCCCACCTCAGGCCGTTCCACGGCCTGCATCGTCGCCGAGCAGCCGGTGATTTCGGGGCAGCAGGTCCCACACGTGTTCGACCGTGTTGACCCCCGCCACCGTCGCCTGACCCGTCCGCGAAAACAACAGCCGGGTCACCGACGCGTAGTCGACCGGAAAGGACAACAACCGCGTCGTACCCAGGATCTCGTGCAGCAGCACGTTGATCACCCCGCCATGGCTGAACACCGCGACCGTGTCCTCCGGATCGGCGGCGGCGACGAGGTCGTCGACCGCCGCGCGGACGCGCGCGCGAAACGCGTCCTCGTCGACCGCGCTGGGCAGACGCCCCTCGGCCAGGCGCGCCCACTCCGCCGGCCGTTCCGCTCTGATCTGCTCGACGGGGATGTAGACCGGAAGGTCGCGGTCGTATTCGGCGAATCGCTCGTCGATCTCGACGTTCAGCCGGCGGGTGGCCGCGACCGGCTCGGCGGTCTGGATCGCACGCCGCTGTGGGCTGCTCACGACCCGCGCGATGGGAAACTGGGCGAGCGCCTCGGGCAGGCGCTCGACCTGCGCCCACCCCTGCTCGGACAGGTCCGGATCGGAGCCCTCGCCGTGTTCGCTGCGCAGCGGCAACGCATGCCGGATCAACAGCACTTGCATGTTTGTTCCCGTCGTCGGATGGTAGGCAGCGCCAGTTTCTCATCGGCGATCTCGAGGAGGAGAGATGACCCAGCCGGGCATGGATTGGGATGCCGCCTACCGGCAAGAAGCGCCGCCCCCGTGGAGCATCGGCGGGCCGCAGCCCGAGCTGGGGACCCTGATCGATCAAGGCAAGATTCGCAGCGATGTCCTGGACTCCGGCTGCGGGCACGCCGCCCTGTCTCTGGCCCTCGCCGAGCGCGGCTACACAGTCGTCGGCCTGGACGCCAGCGCCACCGCGGTCGAGGCCGCGGCCGCGGCAGCAGCCGGACGTGGCTTAACGACAGCGACTTTCGCGCAGGCCGACGTCACGAGCTTTCGGGGCTATGACGGCCGCTTCTCCACGATCCTGGACAGCGGGCTGTTCCACGCACTCCCGCCCGAGAGCCGCCAGGACTACATGCAGTCGATCTTTCGGGCTGCCGCGCCGGGCGCGGGGCTATACATCCTGGCGTTCGCCGCCGGAGCACTGGGCGACCAGGCTGGTGGCGACCGGCCCGGCCCGCGCGGTTTCACCGAAACCGAGTTGCACGACGCCGTCGCGACGCTGTGGCAGGTCGATGAGCTGCGCCCCGCGAAGCTCTACGGCAACGCCGGCGCGCTCGCGCCTTCCGGTGATCCGTTACCGAACGTCGAACACGACGGCGAAGGCCACTTCATGGCGCCGGGCTTCCTGCTCAGCGCGCACAAGCCCGAGCACTGAGCCTCTCCCCACACCGCCGGGAGAATGCTATTCTCTGCGCGGAGAGCGGGGTGTGCGGACCATGACGACTGCCGGCGAAACCCAACTGGACCCGGGTGTACTCGGTCGTTGGCTGGATGCCAACGACGCACCGCGCAGCGGCGAGGAACCGCAGCTAGAGCAACTCAAGGGTGGCTCACAGAACACCCTGTATCTGATCGAACGCGGCGGCGAGCGCATGGTGCTGCGGATGCCGGGTGCCCGCGCCGACGCGGCCCGCATCGACGGCTTGTTGCGCGAGATCCGCCTGGTCCGGGCGCTGTCCGGCACCGACGTGCCACACGCGGCGCTGATCGCCGCCGACGACACCGGCGCCGTGCTGGGCATGCCGTTCTACGTGATGCAGGCCATCGACGGATGGAGCCCGATGGACGGCGGGTGGCAGGCGCCGTTCGACACCGACCTGACGGCCCGCCGCGGGCTGGCGTTCCAACTGGTCGAGGGCGCTGCCAAGCTGGGCCGGGTCGATTGGCGGACGCAAGGCCTCGAGGGCTTCGGCCGCCCGGACGGATTCCACGAACGACAGGTCGATCGCTGGCTGAACTTCCTCGACGCCTACAAGGTGCGCGAACTGCCCGGACTCGACGAGGCCGCCGACTGGCTGCGCAACAACCGGCCCGCCCGCTACCACCCGGGCATCATGCACGGCGACTACCAGTTCGCCAACGTGATGTTCGCGCACGGGGAGCCGGCGGGATTGGCCGCGATCGTGGACTGGGAGATGACGACAGTCGGCGACCCGCTGCTGGATCTCGCGTGGGCGCTGCTGGGTTACGACGGCGAGGAGCCCAGCACCGGCGGGTTCTATCTGGACATGCGCGGCATGCCCACGCGCAGCGAATTGCTCGAGCACTACGAGAAAGTCAGTGGACTCTCCACCGAGAACATCGACTACTACCTGGTGCTGGCCAACTGGAAGCTCGGCATTGTGCTGGAAAAGACCTACGCGGCCGGGGTGCGCACCAAGAAAGTGGACCCCAATATCACCGAAACCTTTAGGGCGATGATCCCGCAGCTCATCGCCACGGCAGCGGAGCTGGCCCGCTCCTCACAGGCCAAGGGACGCTGAAATGGGTTACGCGGATCAGCTTTTCGATCTGACCGGCCGTGTCATCCTGATCACCGGCGGCAGCCGCGGCCTGGGCCGCGAGATGGCGTTCGCCGCCGCGCACTGCGGCGCCGACGTGGTGATCGCCAGCCGCAACATGGACAACTGCGTGACCACCGCCAAGGAGGTCGAGGCCGAGACCGGCCGTTCCGCCATGCCCTATCAGGTGCACGTGGGGCGCTGGGATCAACTCGACGGCTTGGTCGACGCGACCTATGAGCGGTTCGGCAAGATCGACACATTGATCAACAACGCGGGCATGTCACCGCTGTACGACAAGTTGAGCGACGTCACCGAGAAGCTCTTCGACGCGGTGGTCAACCTGAACCTCAAGGGGCCCTTCCGATTATCGGCGTTGGTGGGCGAGCGCATGGTGGCCGCCGGCCGTGGATCCATCATCAATGTGAGCTCCACCGGGTCGCTGCGTCCGAACGGCGGCATCATCCCCTATGCCGCCGCCAAGGCCGGGCTCAACGCCATGACCGAAGGACTGGCGCAGGCCTTCGGACCCACCGTGCGGGTCAACACACTGATGGCCGGACCCTACCTGACCGACGTCAGCAAGGCCTGGGATCTCGGCAGTGAAAGCGGTGGCAATAACTTCAGCCACCTTTCCCTGAAACGCGCCGGCGAACCGCGCGAAATCGTCGGCGCCGCACTGTTTCTGGCTTCCGACGCATCCAGTTTCACCACCGGCTCGATCCTGCGGGCCGACGGCGGGATTCCCTAGAAGATAGGAGCATTCGAATGTCTTGGGACTTTTCCACCGAACCGGAGTTCGAGAAGAAGCTGGACTGGATCCGCGAGTTCGTACGCGAGGAGGTGGAACCCCTCGAGGTGCTATTCCCGGGCTGCGAATTCCTGCCGCTCGACGACGAGCGGCGCCGGATCGTCGATCCGCTCAAGCAGCAGGTCCGCGACAACGGCTTGTGGGCACCGCATTTGGGACCGGAGCTGGGCGGGCAGGGATTCGGCGCGGTCAAGCTGACGTTGATCAACGAGATCCTCGGTCGCAGCCCGTGGGCGCCGATCGTATTCGGGACACAGGCGCCCGACACGGGCAACGCGGAGATCATCGCCCGCTTCGGCACACCGGACCAGAAGGACCGCTATCTGGCAGGGCTGCTGTCCGGGGAGATCTTTTCCTGCTTCTCGATGACGGAGCCGCAGGGCGGCGCCGACCCCCGGGTCTTCACCACCCGCGCGGTCCGCGACGGGGACGACTGGATCATCACCGGGCGAAAGTACTTCTCCTCCAACGCGTCCGTCGCGTCCTTCTTCATCGTCGTCACGATCACCGACCCCGATGTACCCGTCCATCAAGGCGCCTCGACGTTCCTGGTCCCCGCCGGAACCCCGGGCCTGAACGTGGAAGCCACCCACCACCTCGTCGGCGCGGATCCCCACGAGCCGGGGCATTCCCTGGTCCGCTACGACGGGTTGCGGGTGCCTTCCGACGCCTTGCTCGGCGAACCCGGTCAGGGCTTCCTGATCTTGCAGACCCGCCTGGCCGGCGGGCGTCTGCATCATGCGATGCGCTCGATCGGGATGGCCCAGCGCGCCGTCGAGATGATGTCGCGGCGCGCGAAAAGCCGCTTCACCCAGGGCAGCTCGCTGGCTGACAAGCAATTGGTGCAGGAGTTCGTGGCCGACTCCTATACGGAGTTGATTCCGTTCCGGCTGACCGTCCTGCATGCCGCCTGGCTGATCGACACCGGCGACGAGCGTGCCGCCCGCGCCGAGATCGGCGCCTGTAAGATCTTGGCGTCGCAGGTACTCAAATCCATTGCGCTGCGCGCGATTCAGGTCCACGGCGCCCTCGGTCTCACGGACCAGCTGCCACTGGTCAACGTGCTGCTGGGCGGCATCGCGCTCGGCCTGGCGGACGGTCCGACCGAGGCGCACAAGGTCAACCTGGCGCGGATGCTCCTCAAGGGCTACGAGGCCGAAGAGGGCGAGTGGCCGAGCGAGATGCTGGACATCCGGCGCGAGGCGGCCCGCGCCAAATACGGTGAGCTCGTTGACCAGTAGCAGGGTGACGGCGGCGGTCGAGCGCGCCCTTGACGACCGCCAGCGCGAGGCGACCGAGGAGGTCGAACGCATCCTGGCCGCGGCGGTGCGGGTGATGGAACGGGTCGCGCCCGAGGAGCCGCGGGTCAGCGACATCGTCACCGAGGCCGGATCGTCGAACAAGGCGTTCTATCGGTATTTCGCCGGCAAGGACGATCTTATCCTCGCGGTCATGGAGCGGGGCGTAGCCATCGTCGTCTCCTACCTGCAGCACCAGATGGCCAAGGAATCCCGGCCGCATGACCAAGTCGCGCGCTGGATCGAGGGCACGCTGGCACAGGTCGCCGACCCGCAGCTGATCAGCAAGAGCCGTGCGGCGGCCGGTCAGATGTCACCCGCCAACTGGCGCGCGGTCGACCAGGAAATGATGGGGCCGCTGCGGGATCTGCTGATCGAGCCCCTCACCGAGCTGGGCAGCACCGACGTCGATCGGGACGTCGAGGCGGTGTTCTGTTGCACGGCTGCGACGATGCGGCGATACGTGGGTTCGGCCGACCGGCCTGGTCGCGACGACATCGCGCACGTGGTCCGGTTCTGTCTGCGCGGCCTGGGGATCTGGTGATGCGCGCCGTCGTCTGCCGTTCCTACGGCACACCGGAGGACCTGGTCATCGAGGAGCTCGCCGAGCCCGTCCCCGGTCCCGGCCAGCTGGTGGTTAGGGTGCACGCCGCGGCGGTCAACTTCCCCGATGTGCTGTTGATAGCCGGCAAATACCAGGTCAAGATCCCGGTCCCGTTCGTCCCGGGCAGCGAGCTGGCCGGCGAAGTGATGGCGGTCGGCGACGGCGCGGCGTTTCGTCCGGGCCAGCGGGTCTCCGCAACTACCCCGACCGGCGCGTTCGCCGAGCGAGCGCTGCTCGACTCGGCATCGGCCACGCTAGTACCCGACGGCGCCGACTTCGCGTCGGCCGCCGCATTCGGGGTCACGTACCGCACCGCATATCACGCACTGCGGTCGATTGCCGAAGTCGCGGAAGACGATTGGGTGGTGGTTCTGGGCGCTGCCGGTGGTGTGGGCCTGGCGGCCGTCGATCTGGCGGTGACAATGAAGGCCCGGGTGCTGGCGGCCGCGTCCAGCCCCGACAAACTTGAGCTGTGCCGGCAGCGCGGCGCCGAAGCCATCGTCGACTACGACCGGGAAGACCTGAAAACGCGCATCCGTGAGCTCACCGACGACGCGGCCCGGGTGGTCCTCGACCCCGTCGGCGGGCCCTACGCGGAGCCCGCGCTGCGCGGTCTGGCCCGCGGCGGAACCTTCATCACCCTCGGCTACGCCTCGGGCACCATCCCGTCCATTCCGCTAAACCTGGTCCTGCTCAAGGGAATCACGGTCCGCGGCATGGAGATCCGCACCTTCATGGGCGACCGGCCCGACGACGCCGCGCGCGACATGCGGGAGTTGGCACAGATGTTCGCCACCTGCACGATCCGGCCCTACATCGGTGCGCGATTCCCCCTGTCCGAAACCCCGGCCGCGCTGCGGCATGTGGCCGAACGCAAGGTGCTGGGCAAGGTGGTCATCGACGTGGCGTGACAGTTGCGCGAGCAGACGCAAAAGCGCCTCATTCGCGGCAAATTTGGGGGCTTTTGCGTCTGCTCGCGAAGCCAACTACGGCGTGACGATGTTGAAAGCCGGATCGGGTTGGTCGAGCGCACCGAGGAATGCCTGCAACGCCGCCTGGTCACCAGAAACTTCCAGCCCGGGCGAGGCAAAATCACCTATCGCCGCCGCCAGCAGCCGAAACTTGCTGTCCGCCTTAACCGTAACGGTCGCCGTCGCGGCGTCGGGCGCCACCCGGCGGTAGACGAGCACGCCGTTGCGCAGGCTGAGCCGGTAGTTGGTGGCCGCGTCCGCGAAGGCGATGTCGACGGCGATATCGAGGTCCCAGCTACGCGGGCCGTCGACCCGGATGGCGAGGCTGTCGAAGATCTGCTCCGGCGTCAGCTGGGAAAGCATCGTCGGAGACACGACTTGAACCGCGGTGCCGAAGTTGCTGTCGCGCAGTTCGGCGGCCCCGCTGAGGAAGAAGTTGCGCCACGTGGCGTTCTCGGCGCCGTAGGCCAGCTGTTCCAGCGTGTCGGAGTACAGCGCGCGGGCCGCGGCATGGTCGCTGTCGGTGAAAACGGCGTGATCGAGCAGCGTTGCCGCCCAACGGAAGTCACCGGCGTCGAACGCCGCTTGGGCCAGCTCGACGACCCTGTCGATGCCGCCCATCGCGTCGACGTAGCGGGGGGCGATCGCCTCCGGCGGATGGGGCCAAAGCCGGGCCGGGTTGCCGTCGAACCAACCCATGTAGCGCTGGTAGACCGCCTTCACGTTATGGCTAACCGAGCCGTAATACCCATGGGTGTGCCACGCCTGCTCCAGCGCGGGCGGCATCGCAAACGCCTCGGCGATCTCGGCGCCGGTGTATCCCTGGTTGAGCAGGCGCAGCGTCTGGTCGTGCAGGTAGGCGTACAGATCGCGTTGCAGCGCAAGGAATTCGACGATGCTCTCCCGCCCCCAGGTGGGCCAATGGTGGGAGGCGAACACCACGTCGGCGCGATCGGCAAACGTGTCGATGGCCTCGGTGAGGTAGCCGGACCAGGCGTGTGGGTCGCGCACCAGCGCGCCGCGCAGGGTCAGCAGGTTGTGCAGGTTGTGGGTGGCGTTCTCGGCCATGCACAGCGCGCGGAACCGTAGGAAATAGAAGTGCATTTCGGCCGGCGCCTCGGTGCCGGGCGCCATCTGGAACTCGATCTCCACGCCGTCGATGGTGTGCTTCTCGCCGGTCTCCCGGATGTCGAGGGTCGGCACGATGATGCCGACCTCGCCGGTGGACGCGGCCTGACCCAGCCCGCAGCCCACGTGGGCCTGGGGTCCGCGCGCCAGCATGGAGCCGTACATGTAGGTCGCGCGGCGGGTCATCGCCGGACCCGCATAGACGTTCTCCTGAACGGCGTGCGCGGTGAAGCCCTCCGGGGCCAGCACCGCCACCGAGCCGCTGTCCACGTCGGCCTGCGAGGTGACGCCCAGCACGCCGCCGAAGTGGTCGACGTGGCTGTGGGTATAGATCACCGCGACGACGGGGCGATCACCGCCGCGGTGGGTGCGATACAGGGCCAGCGCCGCCGCCGCGACCTCGGTGGATATGAGCGGATCGATAACGATGACGCCGGTGTCGCTCTCGACGAAGGTGACGTTCGAGATGTCCAGGCCGCGGACCTGGTAGATGCCGGGCACCACTTCGTAAAGGCCTTGCTTGGCGGCCAGGGTAGATTGCCGCCACAGGCTCGGGTGTACGGACGTCGGCGCGGCACCGCCCAGGAAGGAGTAGGCGTCGTTGTCCCACACCACGCGGCCGTCGGCCGCCTTGATGACGCACGGGGACAGGGCCGCGATGAAGCCACGATCGGCGTTCTCGAAGTCGGTCGTGTCATGGAACGGCAGAGCGTGTTCGCGATGGGCCGACTCGATGACGGCGGTTGGCGGTTTGTGATTCACGGCAACACATTGCCATTAATCCGCCCTTGCCCGAAAGGACGTGTTGAGAGCTGGCGGGTTAACCGAAACGAAACAATTTCGTCGAACCTCTTCTGTGCGGCCCGGCATACCCGCATACTGCCTTGACGGTTTTCAATGCGGAGGACCGCAACGATCGGGAAAAGGAGAACAGGTGAAGCGTGGACTGATTGTCGCGGCGACCGGGGCGGCGATTCTGGCCGCAGGTATTTCGGGGTGTTCGAGCAACAAGGGAACCACGGCCAGTGGTGGCGGCGTCACCGCGAACACCGGCGGCACGACAAAGGTCGTCATCGACGGCAAGGACCAGAACGTCCAGGGCAACACTCTCTGCACCAAGGCCGCCGGCAATGTCAGCATTGCGGTCGGTGGAAACACGACCGGGATTAGCGTCGTGCTCACCGACGCCAATCCGCCGGCAGTGAAGGCAGTTCAGCTCGGCAACGTCAACGGTGTGACCCTTCAGTACGCGCAGGGTGGCCAGGGCAACGCCTCGGCGACCAAGGATGGCAGTACCTACAAGGTCACCGGCACCGCCACTGGCGTGGACATGGCCAACCCGATGCAACCGGTGAACAAGCCGTTCGAAGTCGACGCGGCTTGCGCTTAACTCGGTGACCTAAGAATTGCGAGCGGGCGGTTGCCACCCGTTGAGTGGCAACCGCACCGTGAACTCGGTGTGGCCGGGTGAGCTGTCGAGCGTGATTGTCCCGTTGTGCGCCTTGACGACCGCGGAGGCGATCGCCAGTCCCAGTCCGGTGCTGCCGCCCTTTCGCGAGCGCGAAGAATCGCCGCGGGCGAACCGCTCGAACACCTCGGACTGCAGCCCCGCCGGGATGCCGGGGCCGTTGTCGATGACCTGCAACACGGACCGCGTCGGCTCGGTGCTCAACCGGGTGGTCACGAGGGTGCCGGCGGCGGTGTGGACGCGGGCGTTGGCCAGGAGGTTCGTCAACACCTGGTGCAGCCGCGCCGCGTCACCTGTGACGACCACGGGCTCCTCGGGCAGGTCGAGCTCCCACTGGTGATCCGGTCCGGCGACGTGCGCGTCGCTCACGGCGTCGACCGCCAGGCGCGACAGATCCACCGGCTCGCGTTCCAGCGGCCGGCCGGAATCCAGGCGGGCGAGCAACAGCAGGTCCTCGACTAGGCGCGTGATGCGCTCCGTCTCGGATGCCACCCGGCTCATCGCGTGCGCCATTGCTTCGCGATCCCCACTATCCCAGCCCATGCGTTGGGTGAGCTCGGTGTAGCCACGGATCGCGGCGAGCGGCGTGCGCAGTTCATGACTGGCGTCGGCGACGAACTGCCGAACCCGGGTCTCGCTGGCCTGCCGCGTAGACAGCGCGGCCGCGATGTGATCGAGCATCCGGTTCAGCGCCGACCCGAGTTGACCCACCTCGGTGTACGGGTTCGCATCGGACTCGGCCACCCGCACCGGCAGCTCGACCTCGCCGCGATCCAACGGCAGTTCGACGACCTCGCTTGCCGTTTGCGCGACGCGGCGCAGCGGCGCCAGTGCCCGCCTGATGATGACCACGCCGGCGGCGGTCGCGACGACCAACGCGATCACCGTGACGATCCCGAGAATGACCAGCATCCGGATCATGGTGACGTCGACGTTGGACATCGACAGGCCGGTGACGATGACGTCCCCACCGCTGCGGCTCGGGGCGGCGACGACGCGATAGCGACCGAGTCCGTCGAGGTCGAGCGTCACCGGCTTGCGGCTGCCGGCGAGGTGTTCCAGTTGCGTTTGCGCGGCCGGGGTCAGCGCGGCCCGCGCGCCGTCGCTGGTCAGGTATCCGGCGTCAACGGTCCTGCCATTGCTGATCACCGCGGCGACCATGCCGGCGGGTTGGCCCGGGGCATCGAGGAACCAGGGGCCGGGGCCCGGCCTCGGGTAGTAGTGCGACTCGCGGCGCCAGCCCGGACGTTTCGGTTCGGGGTACATCCGAGCCGAGCGGTAGGAAGTTCCGCCGAGTTGCCCGTCGAGCTGGGCCACCAGGTGGTGCAGCAACGCCAGTTCGGTCGCCGCGGTGATGCCGATGCAGACGACGGCGAGGACGACGATCTGCCCGACCAGTAGGCGGAGCCGAAGTGACCAGACCCGCCGCGTCTTAGCGGGCTGGCTTGAGGACATAGCCCGCGCCGCGCAGCGTGTGGATCATGGGTTCACGACCGTTGTCAATCTTCTTGCGCAGGTAGGAAATGTAGAGTTCGACGATGTTCGACCGGCCGCCGAAGTCGTAACTCCACACCCGGTCCAGGATCTGGGCCTTGCTCAGTACCCGCTTGGAATTGCGCATCATGAACCGCAGCAGCTCGAACTCGGTGGAGGTCAACGAGATTGGCTCGCCCGCGCGCGTTACCTCGTGGCTGTCCTCGTCCAGGACCAGGTCCCCGACCACCAGCTGCGCACCGCTGTCCACCGTCGTCACCCCGGTGCGACGAAGAAGCGCCCGCAGTCGCAGCACCACCTCTTCGATGCTGAAGGGTTTGGTCACATAATCGTCGCCGCCCGCGGTCAGGCCCGCGATGCGGTCCTCCACCGCGTCCTTGGCCGTTAGCAGCAGCACCGGCAGCTGCGGATTCTCCTCGCGCAGTTTGTGCAGCACGTCGAGACCGCTCATGTCGGGCAGCATCACGTCGAGCACGACCACATCGGGTCGCTGGGCCCGGGCCGCGGCGATGGCCGACGACCCGTCGCCCGCGGTGGAGATGTTCCAGCCCTCGTATCGCAGCGCCATGGAAACCATCTCGGCCAGGACCGCTTCGTCGTCTACGACGAGCACATTGATCGGGTTGCCGTCAGCACGGCACATGACAACCCGCTCTACCGAGGCTCGGGGCTGTGTCACAGGTTCCAGTATCCGCGCCCGACTGAGCCGACGCTATGCCGTTCCTATGCGTGTCCTGTGAAAAGATCGCGTGACTGCCGAGCAGTCACGCGATCCGGTATCCCGGCGGATGTCTAGTACCAGTATCGCCTGCCGGCGATCGGCCGGCCGACCGAGCCCATGACCCACAACACTGCGCCGATGACGAGCACGACGATGCCGATCTCCCACAACAGCGGGAGGCTAAAGACAAAACCGAGAACTAGTAGCACTATGCCGAGGATGATCATGACAACTTCCTTTGTGTGAGGGTCCCTAGGCCGTTTCTAGACCACTGGGCATTGAACTGGGCTGCGGGACACGGCAATCCTTGACTTTGGGATTGACGCCCCCGTAATTCAGGGGGCCGGCGATAACGGTCAGCGCAATGTTTCCCGCAGTGACACAATTTGTTGCACCGCCCTTGAAGTAGTCGCGCTGGTAGGCCGCGAAGACTCCGATGAGCAGCCAAATCAGGACAACCCCGCCGATCACTCCGCGACCACGCATGGTGACCTCCATTGTGTTCGAGAAAATTTCCCGTGGGCCTAGCGTTACCCGTTGGACTTATGTCTAAACCTGCTTGACGTGGACTTCCGCGAGCCATGCCTCGGCCCGCTTCTTGGACGCGCGTGAAAGCCACGCTTCCTGAATCAGCTCGGCCAGTTCGGTAGTCGTGATCTCTGCCAATCGGCTGGCCCGCACCAGCACCGAAGGATGCCCGTCGAAATGACTTGTCGTGAAGAACGGCGACGCGGGATCCTGCACGAGCGCGAGCTTGTCGCTCTCCGACCCCACCCAGAGCATGATTACGTCGGCGTAGCGTTCGCCGGTGTCCGGATCCGTCGCGTCGGGCTGGGGAGTGCGGAAGAACACGAACGACTTTCCGCCCACCTGATAGATGGGGTTGCCTTTCGGGCCCTCCAAGCGCTTGACGTGCGGCATCGACGCGGCGATCCGATGCACGTCGCTCACCCGGGCAGGCCGATCAGCCATAACCGCGAGACTACCGCGACCGGTAGCATCGCGAGTGGGCCTGCGGTAAAGGGGGATTGAGATGAATCGCTCCCAGGTGAACTCTCGAAGAGGGGGGCCGTAACCGACACCCTGTTCGCCGACGTCTCCGAATTCCAAGTGCCCCTGAATGATTCTTATCCGTACCGGGTGGTTCAATTCGCGTCTGCGACGGCACCTATCAAGACCACAACTTCGCGGCCAACTACGCATGGATGCGGGGTGCTTTGGCCAGCGGACGCATGACATTCGGAATCGTTTACACGCACGCGCGCCCGAACTGGTTGGACAATGCCAACACCGTGCGCTCGATGATCGATGCCGGGGGTGGCTTGCAGCCGCGGGTCGCGCTGATGCTCGACGTGGAGGCCGGCGGCAACCCCCCCGGCGACGGCTCAAGCTGGATCAACTCGTTGTACTGGAACCTGGCCGACTACGCCGGTTCTCCCGCGCGGATCATCGGGTACGCCAACGCTTATGACTTCGCCAACATGTGGCGGACGCGGCCAGCGGGCTTGCGGGCCATCGCGGCCGGTTATGGGTCCAACCCGGACCTTCCGGGTCAGGTCGCGCATCAGTACACCGACGGCACGGGCTTCAGCCCCAACCTGCCGCAGGGGTGTCCACAGTTCGGCAATTGCGACATGAGCTCCGCCGACGGGCTCACCCCGCAAGATTTTGCCGCCGCCTGCGGCATCAGTGCGAACGGAGGATGGTTGATGGCACCGACGACGAGCAAGCCGAACTGTTGAGCAAGGTCCGCGACATCTGGGACCAACTGCGAGGGCCCGGCGGCGCGGGCCGGCCGCAACTCGGCCAGAACGGCCAGGGCCAAGACCTCACGCCGGTCGACGCGATCGCCGCGATCAAGCGAGACCCGGAAAGCCCGACAGACCTGCAGGCGTCGAAACAGTCTCCGGCCCAACAGGGGTCATCTTGGAAGCAGCGCGCTCAGCCCGCCCGCCGCTGCGCCGACACGTAGAGGGTGGGCGGCATCACGTGCGCGCCGTCCTGCGGAACGCTGCGGCCGTAGCGGCCCATCAGCTCCGAAAAGGTTGCCGTCGACACGTCCCAGCCATGCTCACGCAGCCAGCCGTCGACCGGTGTGCGCTCCTCGGGGTACCACAGGTCGTCGAGGTCCGCGATCTCGGTATCGACCAGCCTGGCGGCCGCGGCCCGCATGCGCTGCATGTCCTCGCGCTGTCGCCGAACCAGGTCGGGGTCGGTGAAGCCCGCGCCGGGCACGTTTGAAGCGAGCCAACTACCCTGCGCGCTGAGCGCATGTATGCGCTCGAACAACAGGTCCTGGGCCTGTGCAGGCAGGTAGCGGACGAGTCCCTCGGCCGACCAGACCGCCGGCCGTGAGGGGTCAAATCCCGCCTCTTGCAGGGCCTTTGGCCAGTCCTGGCGCAGGTCGATCGGCACGTTCACCAGCCGCGCCTTCGGGTGCGCGCCGTGCTCGCGCAACGTGTTGGATTTGAATTCCAGCACCTTGGGCTGGTCCAGCTCGTACACGACCGTGCCGTCGGGCCATGGCAGCCGCCAGGTGCGTGCGTCCAGGCCGGCAGCCAGGATCACCACCTGCCGAACGCCGGCGTCGGCCGCGCCCAGAAAGAATTCGTCGAAAAACGCTGTGCGCGTGGCCATGAAGTCGATCATCAGCTGGATCCGCGCCCACACGTCCGGTTCGAGCTCGACCGCCTTGGCCAGCAGCTTGGGGTCCGCGTAGATACTCCACATCCCCTCGCCCGCCGCGTCGACGAACACGCGCGCGAACGGGTCGTTGATGAGCGGGTTCTCGCTCTCGGTCTCGGCGGCACGCGCCGCGGCGACGCCCAGAGCGGTGGCTCCCACGCTTTGGGTGATGTCCCAGGAATCATTGTCGGTGCGCGCCATCGCCATTTCCCTTCCAAGCCGAAGTCCCTTAGTTGCCCACACTATTGTTCCAGCCTCCCGCGGCGCTGGCCGCTCGTCGGCGGTGACCTAGGCTTCTTCCATGACGCGTACGCCGCAGGAAATATTCGCCCACCACGGGAAGGCGCTGGGCGCGGGCGACCTGGACGAGATCGTCGTCGACTACGCCGAGGATTCCGTGCTCATCACCCCGGCAGGTGTCGCGCGCGGCAAGGACCGCATACGCGAGGCCTTCGCCAAGCTGCTCGACGATCTGCCCAGCGCGGCGTGGGACCTCAAGAACCAGATCTTCGAAGGCGACGTGTTGTTCCTGGAGTGGGCCGCCGATTCGGCCGCGAACCGGGTCGACGACGGCGTCGACACCTTCGTGTTCCGTGACGGCATGATCTGGGCGCAGACCGTCCGCTACACCCCGCATCCCAAGGGCTGAATGTGGATCACGTCGACCTCAAGGCCGTAGCGGAATGGATGTCCGAGGAGGGGCTCGGTGAGGGCCCGCTCGAGGACGTCGCCAACGTCACCGGCGGAACGCAGAACGTCATGCTGCGATTCACCCGGGCCGGGCGGCCCTATGTGCTGCGGCGCGGACCCCGGCACCTGCGCCCGCGCAGCAACAGCGTGATCCTGCGCGAGACCAAAGTCCTTGCGGCGTTGGCCGGCTCCGATGTGCCGCACCCGCACCTGATCGCCACCTGCGACGACACCAGCGTGCTCGGTGACGCCGTCTTCTACCTGATGGAGCCGGTCGACGGGTTCAACGCCGGCGAGGGGCTGCCGCCGTTGCACGCCGGCGACGCGAGTGTGCGCTTCGGGATGGGGCTGTCGATGGCCGATGCGCTGGCGAAGCTCGGCGCCGTCGACCACGTGGCCGTCGGCCTCGCCGACTTCGGCAAACCGGCCGGGTTTCTGGAGCGTCAGGTGCCGCGCTGGCTTTCCGAACTGGACTCCTATCGGCAATACGAGAACTACCCGGGGCCGGACATCCCGGGAGTCGAGCAGGTCGCGGCCTGGCTGGAGCGCCGCCGGCCGACGGCCTGGACCCCCGGCATCATGCACGGCGACTATCACGCCGCCAACGTCATGTTTTCGCGCACCGGGCCGGAAGTGGTTGCCATCGTCGACTGGGAGATGTGCACCATCGGTGACCCGCTGCTGGATCTGGGCTGGCTGCTGGCCACCTGGCGCCAGCCCGACGGGTCCAGCGTGTTCAGCCACGCCCTCGGCGGCCAGGACGGGCTGGCCAGCACCGACGACCTGTTCCGACGGTATGCCGCCAACACCACGCGCGACTTGTCGAACATCACCTGGTACACCGTGCTGGCCTGCTTCAAGCTCGGCATCGTGATCGAGGGAACGCTGGCCCGGGCCTGCGCGGGTAAGGCCGAAAAGGAGGTCGGCGACCAGCTCCACGCCGCCACGGTGCATCTGTTCGAGCGGGCGCTGACGCTTATCGGTCACGAATCCTGACCTACTAGCATCTCCCTTCGTGCCGCCCTACCCCGAGAACCCCGACTTCTACTCCGAACCCACCCAGGCCGCTTACGGCGGTTATTACGACGAGCCTGCGCCCCAGCCACCTGAGCCGCCGACGCCGTGGTATCGCCGCCCTTTGGCGCTGGTAGCGGCCGGTGCGATCGGGGTCATATTGCTCGGCCTCGCGGCGTACGCGGTGGTCAAGCTGGTCGCCGGTTCGCCGTCGCCGGCTCCAACCACCACAACGACGACGACACCCGCGCCCACCACCACCGCTTCAGTGGTGACCACCACCACCGCGGCGCCGCGCCACCACGGAGGCGGTGGCGGGGGCGCGCCGACGCAGACGGTCACCGAGACCGCCCCGCCGCCGAGCACCGACACCGGAACCCCGGGCACCGACACTCCCACGACGACCGTCCCGCCGAGCACGGTCACCGTTTCGCCGAGCACCGAAACCAGCACGGTGACCCAGACCGTGACCGTCCCGCCGCGCCGGGGTTTCGAACCGCGCCCATAATCGAGACACGTTGAGGACTCGGCGGATAGCCTCCATGCGTGGACGTCGGGGACTCGGTCAGGCGCTCACTTGACCTTTGGGAACACCGCGAGTGGGATCCGGCAATGATTCACGCCTGCAACGCCGTCGACGGGACCGCAAAGAAACGCTATCCGCAGTCGGGCGTCGCGACCCGGTTCAAGCGCACGATCCGGGACTCGCTGGACATCTTTCAGGTGATGGCGGCACCGGGGATCGACTTCGATCAGAGCCGCTTTCCGATAGCGGTGAAATCGGACCTGCCCGACGGCCGTCCCGACATCGCCGACGTCATGTACGGCATTCACCGCTACAGCCACGGCCACGACGACGAACTGCCCGAGGGCTTCGAACTGACGCCGCATGGGCCGCGGCCCGCGAGCGTGCACGTCTGGCGAACCGGGAAGATCCAGCTTCCCGCCTCGGCGGCGATCGGCCTGTTGGCGGTCGCCGTGTTCTCACCCGAGAACAAGGGCGAGGCCATCCCTGACGGCTACCAGCTCAGCTGGTACCAGCACGTCTTTCACGTCTGCATGTGGTGGGGTTGGCAGGACCACTTCCGCGAGATCATCGCCACCGCCCAGATCCCGCAGGCGACTCTTGACTTCGCCGAGTCCTGGGATGACTGGACGCCGGTTTAGAACCCCAGCCGCGTGAATCGTTCGCCGGCAATCGGTTACGCCCCGCGGCTTTGACGGTGGAAGATTGCTGGCATGCAAGCGAGCATCGGCCTGGTGCGTCCGGCTTCCCCGCAGGATGCGGCCGCCTGCGTCGCGATTTACCGCCCCTACGTTCTGGACACGGCGATCAGTTGGGAAATCGAAGTCCCGACCGTGCAGGAGATGGCGGGGCGTATCGCCGCGGCCCGCGAGGACCACGAATGGCTCGTCCTCGAACGCGATGATCGGATCATCGGCTTCGCCTACGGGCACGCACTCAACCGGCTGGCTTCCTACCGATGGTCGGCCGAGACCGGAATCTATGTCCACGTAGACCATCACCGCGCCGGCGGCGGCCGCGGACTGTACACGCAGCTACTGCGCCGGCTCACCGAGCGCGGCTATCGGCGGGCCCTCGCCGGCATCACCCAACCCAACGAGGCCAGCAACCGTTTTCATCGATCCTTCGGGTTCGAAGAGGCCGGGCTGCACCGGCGCGTCGAATGGAAACACGGCAGCTGGCACGACGTCGCGTGGATGCAACTCGATCTGCTCGGCGATACCGACCAGGATGCGCCGCCCGGCCCGGTCGCCTGAAGGAGCGGCCTTACCGCACGCACTCCCGCGCGGGATGAGCACGACCACGCGCCCATCCCGAACCGGGAAGGTTAGAGGCTAGCGGCCGCCGCCGGCGCCGCCGCCGAAACGGCCACCGCCGGCGCCACCACCAAGGCGACCACCGCCCGCGCCACCACCCACGCGACCCATCGTTTCCGCACTGCTGATCGTCATCATGGGCCGTAGAGTATCGCCGAATATCCGCGGTCACAACCAACTCCGTCTTAACGGTTCGGCCATACCGAGATGCAGTACTGCCGTCGAGCATTGGCGGCGATCTGACGGGCCACCCCGACGGCCGCGTGGTGGTGGAGTGCGCGTATTCCAAGGCTGCGCTAATCCTCGGTTGCTCGGTCCGGATGTTGATGTTGGAGGTAGTGCCTCGGGCGGCAGCAACAGCCCCAAGGTGAGGCGAGAGCGGCCATTGGTCCTGCTGGCCGGCCAGGGCCGCGAAGCGGCCGCGAATACAGCGCGGAAATAGGGCCGGACCCTTGTCGGCCGCGGCACGGCCCACCCTCGGCGTGCAAGTGAACGTGCGGAATCTTCCGCTTCACGCAGCTGTTGGCTTGACGCGGGAGCCGCCAGGAGCGGTGTAGCTGGAACAGAACGTGACCGAACCGTCGTCGGCGACGAAACGGACGAACCGTGCAGCCCCCATGCCGGTACCGTCCGTGCTCATCGCCAGCCAGCCGTCGCCAGCCAGCCGATACCCACAAAGTTGGGTGCCGGTTCCTTCTACGCGACAACGTCGAGTTTATTGCCCGTCGGTAGTCCACCGCTCGCCTGCGCCGCCTTCTGGATCCCAAATCGACTGGGCGGCCATTTCCTTGCGTCTGGCCCTGCGGCGCATGCCCGCACGGAGTATGTCCCTGACCGTCAATGGGCCGTCAACGATCAACGAGATGTCGGATTCTGTCGGGGGCGTTATGCGCTCCTCGGCAGGGACGGAGATCGAATGCGTTCCGGTGGTGTGCGTCATGGTCGTGCGCCTATCTGCCCGCCGAAGCGAGCTGCTGTTTGGTGTGGGTCCTGCGTTGCGGATCGGGCGACTTCCAACGGTGCGGAGGTGACAGGATGACGGATCGTCGCGCGCCTCAGCCGGCGGTTGTCCATCGGATCGTGCGTCGACTTCTGGTGTTCAAGCTGCCGGATCAACTCGCGCTTTGCATCGCAGATAGCACGGGTGATGTCCGGGTTGTCCGCGACCGCTACCAGCAGTGGATGGCCGGGAAGGGTTGTGCGCAACGTGATGCGCTGCTCCTTGCCGCCGCGGTCCTGCAGGGTGACTTCTATGTCCACATCATTCGGATCCCACCTGCCTAGATGCGCCTCGAGCGCGGACAACGTCTGTATGACGTGCGGATGCTCCTTGGCTACGAAACCCGCGCCGACGTGGATCACGTTCTCGCGGAAAATATTTCGTTTCGCGTTGTTAGATTTCCTCATTGTGGCCTCATTTCGGGTGCTTGGTCGCGGGCTGTTGATTTCAGTAGGTTCGACGCGTAGCTAGACGAATGTCATGTTGCAGGTCACCGGAACCGCCGGGTCCAGGGCGTGATGGCGCCGATCGCGAGAACCAGCGTGCGGTTGTGCTTATTCATCGTGGTCGTTCTCCTTTTGATTGAAAGAGTGGGCACACATGTTTTCGGGGTTCTCGACGCGTGTCGTCGTCGTGCATCGGTCTGAACCAGGATCTCCGGGATCAAGCGGAAACACGTTAAGCGCCAACGGCGAATTCGTGAAGGTCGACGAGCGCAGTTGCCGGACTAGATCTTTAGTAAACGCTCTGTCAGGCGCAAATGTCAACACTGTGTGCCATCAGCGTTGGCACATTGACAAGGTGGCATCGGCCGTTCTCCCCATCGCCAGGCAGAGAAGCCTTCGCGGCTCAGGGACCGAAAGATGGCGTCTGTTCGTGCGTTAGGTGGGACACCAGAACCTCCGTGACTCGATGACGTGAGCTACGCCGGCCGTTTCGTGATGGGAGGCAGCTTGGGCGCCAGCCCGCTTCGCGGCCCCGCGAATTGCGTTGTGGCAGTGGCCTTAATGGTGGGCTTCGGTACGCCGCAGCGGGCTAAACCTGCTCTCTGGCCGGCATTTTCTTCGGCGGCCTTTTTCAGTTCGCCCACCACATCTTCGATGCCGCGCGCGACCGATGCGACGTCATCGACGTTGTCGGGGCACGCGACGACGCCCACACCCAGGGTGCCGCCATAGGACACGGCGGTGATGTTGAGGTTGGCGCCCTCAAACAGCGGGGCCAGGGCATGGATGCCAAGGACGTGTGCTCCGGTGCAATAGATTTGGTCGGGGGGACCCGGAACGTTTGAAGTGATGACATGAGCGAATGGAGAGTGGAATCGCGAAAGTTTCAGGCAGGTGTACACACCCATCACCATGCCGATGACCACCGGTGGAACGAGATCTATGACGTCGGCGAGGTTGACGGGCGGCACTGCCCGTCGTCCGTTCTTGATCTTGGATGTCGCGTCGTGAATGCTCGCCAACTGCTGTGCCGGGTCGGCCAGATCGACCGGCAATTTGACGACAGCCGGTGACCAACTATTGGACGCGTCGGCATCGACACCGCGCGTCGAGATCGGCATCATGGTGCGCAGCGGATGGCTGGGCACCGTGTCGTGGGTTGCCAACCACCGGCGCAGCGAGGATGTCGTTGCGGTCAGGAAAACATCGTTGACGGTGACATCGAACGCGGCCGTGATGACGCGCAGATCATCCATCGCCACCGCGGCGAACGCAACGCTGCGTCGCGCGGTGAGCGGGGCGTTCAGCAGCGTTCGCGGCGAGCTCTCGTGCTTCTCGGAATCCAGACCATCGGCCCGTTGCGGGCCGCCGCCCGCGACTAGTTGGCGTACCGATCCCAGCGCAGTTCCTACCACCGACTTCACCGCGGCGGGACCCAACCTGACAGCGATCCGAATGCCCACAGCGGTGTTGGCCGCGACCTCGTCGATCACGTCCCACACCCTCGCGGCCGCGCCGGGCATCGTCGCCCGGGCCCGCTCTGGCGCCGCCGCAAATTGAGCGTCCGCATCAACAGTCATCAGTTCGGGCAGCATGGAGTTCACCGCGCCCACACCATCGGTAATGGCGTGGGAGAACTTCATCAGCACCACGAGCCTGCCGTCGGCGAGACCCTGCACCACCCAGGCATCCCACAGTGGGCGGTCGCGGTCGAGAGGCTGCCCATGCAGCTCGCCGATAAGGGTGGTCAACTCCCGTATGGTGCCGGGTTTGGCCAGCCGCACACGATGCAGATGGCTGTGGACATCGAACGCGGGGTCCTCGATCCATGACGGCTGGCCCAACCCGAAGGGTTTGGTGAGCAGGCGTTGCCGGAAATCCGGCAGCACCGCAATGCGCTCAGCCAGCAGCTTATAAATCGCCCCGGCGGTCAATTCGCCGCGCGCCGAGGGATCGCAAAACAACACTGCCATCACGTGGGTGGGCATCACGGATGTCTCGCCGTGCAGCGTGACGCCGTCCAGGCCAGTCAATCGTTTCATCATGCTGCTCCATCCGTATCCGAGCTGTCAGCTCAAGGCTTGGCTGGCGACTTTTCTCGCCGCGCGCTCAGTAACGACGGCGCTGAACACACCCCAAACCGCATGGCCTCGAGGTGATTTGGTGATCGCCCGCATTGTCTCGCAATTCATGCCAGCGGCGCTTCGACCAGCATACACTGTGGCGATCACCGTTCGTCAACACCGTTGACGTCCTAAGCGCGTGCAAGTTACGGCGGAGGTCCGGTGCTCAAGGGAAAGTGCACGGCGATGCCAGCCGGGCAAATCAAGGTCTCGCGGCGTCGATCAGGAACGATGACACGCACACCAATCAGGAAATCCGTGCGGTCGTTGAATGTTGAAGCCGAGCCGGGCCGTTGCTCAGCGCACCTTTTCGGGGATTGAGTTAATTGCATGCAGGACGTGTACGGCGAGTTTGCCTGCCGCGTCGGTGCCCAACTTGGAGTGGGCACTGATGGTGTCCGTGACGAGTTGGAGCCGAATCTCGTAAGGAGTGCGAAACGTTGTGAGCGGAGCCATCGAATTCCCTTTGTAGTCGAGCATGTTCGCTCGCAACCGAGCTGCTCGATACTGATAACCTTACGCCGATTCGCGGCCACCGCTTCCGCGACGAGCATGCGGGTATTGCGTTTGCCGATTTTGGAAGGACATGACGCTCGGATTTAACACAGCCCCGTCGAGGATCTCGATCGCCCGGCGCACCGTCTGATCCGCCTGCCACGAGTCACGCCCGGCAAGCACCATTGGCAGGTAGGGAAGCAGCGCCTCGCTGATCTCCCAGGTCGCCGAATCCCACAGGCAGGAGGGGCTGTGGTCGACCGCATAGTAGGTGACGTTCGGTCCGACGACGAACGTCGGCCGCTCAAACGAGGTGGGCGTGCCCAGCTGAATCCCATTGCTGCATCACAGGATACGTCGACTATTAGGCTGTTCGGCCGTAGCGCGGCGAGGTCGCCGTCCAGAAGGATCAGTGGTGCGTTGGTGTCCTGCAACACGCAGTTGATGATGATGTCGTGCCGGGCAAGGTATCCGGCGAGCGGCACGCTGCCTTCTTGGGTACACGCAAAGCTCACCGGCGAGCCACCGCGAGAGTGCGTGTCTTGATCGAAGTGCACGATCGGGGCCGGATGAATCGGGGAGGCGACTTCGGTCACGCCGCGATTGGTGAGGACGTCGATGTCGTTTACACCCAGCGCGTTCAACGCAGTCACCGCACCTCGCGCAGTGGCGCCGAAGCCGATAACAGCGGCCCACAACCGGCGACCGTAGATGCCCGACCAACCGACGATAGACATGGCATGCAGCACCGAGCAGTAACCCGCGATCTCGTTGTTCTTATGGAAGACATGCAATTTGAACGAGCCGGCGCGGCTCCACAGGTTCATCGACTCGAACGCGATAAGCGTCTGTCGACAGTCGATGGTCAGCTCCTCGTCTTGCACGCAGTGCGAAGCTCGGCCAGATCGCGGGCCGTGAGGCTTTAGGAGAATGACATCGCACTCCGCGATCAATTGCTCGCGGGAACGCATCCCGGCCACCCAACCGACAGCTGCGTATCGGAGACGCCGAGATACTCCCCGTATCCCCCTTCGAGATAGATGCTGGCGCGAACATCGGCGCCTATCCGATCGAAATGGTGTGGGTGGATCGGCAGACGGCGCTCGTTCTCCTTGGGAGTCGCGCCGATGACACCGAGGCGCAGTTGACCCATGCCCGCCTACTTCCTCACGCGCTTGCGGGTCAAGCGCTTCGGCACTGACACGGTGGCGGCCAGACCGATGAGCAACAGATCGAGCCCGCGGTCGAGTTCGGCCGCACCGTCGTAGGAGCCCAGCGCTGTGGCCAGCGCACGCACCTGGGGGAACTCGGTGATCGCGAGCCGGTGCAACCCGAGGCGCAGCACATCATCGGACTCCTCGGGCCGCTCGACGACCTCCTGCAGCTCGGTGAGGATATGGCCATACAGATAGCCGAAGAGCACGCGGTAAATGTGTAGCGCATCGACTCCGCTGAAGCCCACCGACGTGAGGAGCGCGACGACGTCCTCCAGTGGCCGCAGCATGCCCGGCGGCCGCTGCCCCAGCGGCATCGCCAGTGGCCGAGTCACCAACAGCGGCACCACATTCGGGTGCGCCAGGGCCAGCCGGCGGAAGTCATGCGCGACCGCGCGCAGCTGCCCGGACCAGTCCAGGTCTGCGGTGTCCACCCGTAATTGGCCCAGCACCATCTCGGCGACCCCATCGAGCAGCGCCGCCTTGTTCGGCACATGCCGATAAATCACCGTCGGATCCCGACCTACCGCCTCACTCAGACGCCGCATCGACAACCCATCCACACCATCACGATCGACCAACTCCAACGCACACTGCAAAATCACCGACCGGCTGACCTGACCGTCCTCTGGGCCGTTGGCAACGGACGGCCCAAGTCCATCAGCGGCTGTATCGGGAACCGCCGGTTGCTTCGCCATCGTGGCCGACCCTCCCTTACGTGTCGCGGGTTCGCGTCCTATTCTAACGGCATACGTCAACGCTGTTGACAGACGGGCATGAAGAGCGTGTAGTGGAGGTCTGCAACGGGATCAGAGGTGTCGATCGCTCGCCATCGTTGGATTGATCCTCGTGTTCCTCGCCGCGCTGGTCACAATCGTTGGCGTGCCGAGCACTGCAGGGGCGGCCCACCCGCCGACCGTGTTCGGCTACCACGTGATGTGGTCCACCGGCACAGTGTTCCTCTTCGGGATCGTGGTCGGCGCGGTGGCTCTGCTCGAACTCATCATGCTTGTGGCCGGCGCGCGAAGCCTTACGCGCCGACGATACGACGCCCGAAGCGCACTTGCAACCGCATCCAACGGGAAATCCTGGTCGTCAACCGACGCCTCGACACCCGTTTCAAGCACCAACGGTGGGCCGACAGCACGGACGTACCCGCGTCCTCACGAGGGCGCGACAACGGTGGCGCGGAAGCCCACGATGGCGTCGCGGGTCGCCTAATCCACAGGCGACTGACACGGCGCGAGATGGAAACCGCGAGTGATCAGCCGATCGACACCAATTGATCGATGGCGTCCGTGGGAAGCTCACCATCGACGACCGCCATCACGACCAACTTGTTCAAGGTTATTGCGCCCTTGTGGTTGTCGAGAAAGGCAATGTCGGCGGCATCGCGCCCAGTGGCGATGCGCACCAAGCTCTGCCGAGGCGCCAGCAGCGTCCCGTCCACCACCCGCCAGTGTCCATCGACGAATGCCTCGGCGACCGCGTGGAAGTCCATCGGATACAGGCCGGGCGCATAGACAGAAACGACGCGCGCCGGCACATTGACGGCCCGTAGTAGCGCCACCACCAGGTGCGCGAAGTCGCGACACACGCCCGCACCGGCGAGCAAGGTGTCCACCGCTCCATCGATCGGGTCACTGGAACCCGGCACGTAGTTTAGCCGGGTGCCCACCCATAGCGACACCATCTCCAACAGGGTCGCCGAATCGGCGTAGTTGCCGAATTCGGTTGCGGCGAAGCCAAAGAACTTATCGACCTCGGCATAGCGGCTGGGGCGCAGGTACAGGGATAGGTCGTACTCGGACACCGGTGCCGGGTCGGTGCGACCGACGATCGTCGCGGCGTAGTCGACCGTCAGGTTGCCCACCTCAGCGTCCAGCTTGTGGATGCGGTTACCGTGCACACCGCTGATCTCTAAGGGCTGGACAGGCTTACCGTCCAATTTGAACGACAACGACTCGGACACTTCGGTATTGGTATGCGGTGCGACGGCAATCTGGAACTCCAACGTCGTCGGCGCGATGATCTCGACTTCGAGCTCTGCGCCCACATCTCGCTTCACAGCGCCGGTGACGGACCGGCGGGGTGCGGCGCATCGAGCAACCCCTTGGAGCGCTCGGGCGCCGACTCGCCTTCTACGTGTATCACGCTTTCGCGCAGAGCAATCCGATTCGAATCGTCTGACTTACTCACGGTGGTCGCTCTCCTTCGATGACGTTGATGGGCATCACGCGGTCGCGCTGTCCCGACGGTGCCGGCCGCGCCGCCCACCACGTGCCGAACCTGTGAGCACGAGGATCTATCTAGTTTCGCGCGCCGGTCATGAGGCTGTCGACAGTTGAATCGTTGCTCGGTGCCGCGGCGGCCATAAGCGTGGCGTGCGCTTCGTCCGGGTCGGCGTCCGGAGGTACCACCAGCAAGACGATCCGGTCGCGGTTGAGCCCGAGAACTTCGACGGTGTTTGTTGGCTGACGCCGGTATCCGTCGAGCCGAACCCGTCGCCCGCCAGTCGCGAGTTTCGCAGATGGTTTTGCCCATTCATTGAGGTTGTACATCACGCGGTCAATGCGGCCCAGCCGAACGGACAGTACCGCCAGCAGATCTGGCAGCTCCGCCGCGAGCTCGTCCGTGTGCGGCCACCATGCCCCGTCGACGTACCCGCTGTGGGGCGCCTTGGGCTTCAACCGCAATCGCGGAGTGTGTTCCGGCGGTGAGGAGCGCTGCCCGACGTCGGCGCGATCTTGGTTTAGCGTCATGTGACGCTCCTGTCTTGACCGCGAACCGGCCAGATCCTTCGAATCGCCGATAACACAACCTTGAACGGTCATGTGACGAAATACCGCCGATCTTCTAGGAGCCTACTCGGGTAGTCCTGGCCCGTCGCGGCGATCGCGTGGCGCATGCACCTATCGCGCGGACGTCTCGCGCGACTCCGGCAATTCGGCTTCGACCTCGGCCGGCATTTGACGCGGACACGAGACCGGCCGATGCGACCGGTCCACCAGCACGCCAGGCCCAGGGCCTCATAGCGGATCAGCCCGGTGTGCGGATTCTGTCGCGACCACTCCCAGCTTCTGGGCGACCTGCGACACCGTCAATTCGTCGCCAACCACCGACAACACGGCCTGACACATCTGCTGTGCCACGCTCAACTCCCTCGCCCAGGGTGAACCGCCCCGGCATGTCCGGAGACTCCGTTTCTTGGAAAGGATGGAGTCATGTCAGGTGGTTCATCGAGGAGGTACCCGCCGGGGCTGCGTGAGCGGGCGGTGCGGATGGTCGCTGAGATCAGCGATCAGCACGATTCGGAGTGGGCAGCGATCAGTGAGGTCGCCCGCCTACTCGGTGTGGGCACGGCCGAGACGGTGCGCAAGTGGGTGCGCCAGGCCGAGGTTGATGCCGGCGCACGGCCCGGGACTACGACCGAAGAGTCCGCCGAGCTGAAGCGACTGCGGCGCGAGAACGCTGAGTTACGAAGGGCCAACGCGATTTTGAAGACGGCGTCGGCTTTTTTCGCGGCCGAGATCGACCGGCCAACACACTAATCACCCGGTTTATCGCTGATCATCAGGGCCACCGAGACGGTCCTGATGGTCTGCGCTGGGGTGTCGAGTCGATCTAATGCACACAGCTGAGCGAGCTGGGTGCGCCGATCGCCCCATCGACCTACCGATGGTCGGCGATCGCTGCTGCCGCGGCTATCTCGGCCTGGCAGGTCAGCTCAATGCGCCGGGTTTGCGACTGCCGTGGCCAGGCTGGTCGCGCTCTAGACTGGCAAGGTACCGGGATTGGAGGGTTGCGGATCCAATCCTCGCCTCGACACCGCATTCAATTCATGCACACCGATTTTTCACGGAGGTGTCGCTGATGCATGCTCCATCGACCCCGTGCCGGCCAGCCTGGACGCGGTTGCTCATCCCGATCGCCGCCGGCCTACTCGCGGGGTGTAGTTCTTCGGCGCCGAGCGGCTCGACCACCACAACGGCACCGAGCGGCGCGTCCGCCGCCGGGTCCGCAGCCCCCGCCGACATACCGGCACTGGTCCGGAAGGTGGAGCCCTCGATCGTCACCGTCCTCACCGAAAGTGGGCTCGGCAGCGGCGTCGTTTACAAGACCGACGGCACCATCATCACCGATGCCCACGTGGTCGCCGGCGCTCAACAGATAACGGTGGCGTTCGCCGACGGGCAGCAGGTACCGGCGAAGGTTCGGGCCGCCGATCAGCTGTCAGACGTCGCGGTTCTCCAGGCCGACCGCGGCGGGCTGGCCGCGGCGACGTTCCAGAAAGACCTGCCCGAGGTCGGGGCGCTCGACGTGGTCATCGGCAGCCCGCTCGGGTTCGAGGCCACGGTCACATCGGGCATCATCTCGGGGCTGCACCGCCAGATCCCCGGTTCGGCGTCCGAGGGCGCGCCGCTGGTGGATTTAATCCAGACCGACGCCGCGATATCGCCGGGTAACTCCGGCGGTGCAGTGATCGACCGGCAGGGTGATGTTGTTGGCGTAAGCGAGGCCTACATCCCACCGACCGTCGGTGCAGTGGCCCTGGGCTTCGCCACCCCCGCGGCCACCGTTGCCGACGTCGCAGACCAGCTACTGGCCACCGGAAGCGCGCATCACGCCTACATCGGCATTCAGCCCCGCACCCTGACCCCACAGCTCGCACACAGCCTCGGGGTCAACCGCACCAACGGTGTCGTTGTTCTCGCCGTCGCTAAACCGAGCCCGGCCGCCGACGCCGGCATCCGGCCCGGCGATCTCATCACCGCGCTCAACGGTCACGACACCCCGACGGCCGAGGATTTCATCGCCGCACTGCATAACGCCAAACCGGGCGACCACGTACAACTGACCGTGCTGCGCGGCAACCAGACCCTGCAGATCTCGGTGACCGTGGCCGACCGTCCCGCCACCTGACACACCGCGGAGACCACCAATCATGGCCTCCGCGTTTCGGCGCAAAGCCGTTGTGGGGCGCGGACACCGACAGCTCGAACCGCTGGAACCTCGTGTACGACGCCGGAGCCCGCTATCGCAGGCTCGCCGTCCCGGGCATCGAGGCATTCGAAGGCAACGGCGTGTACTACGCCGCCACCCACCAGGAGGCGTTGATCTGCGGGACCGGCCCGGTCGTCGTGGTCGGAGGCGGCAACGCCGCTGGCCAGGCGACACTGTTTCTCGCCTCACGCTGTTCCCGCGTACACCTGGTGATCCGCGGCGACGACCTCGGCAAGAACATGCCCCGATATCTCGTCGACCAAATCCAACGGCACACACGGGTGTCGGTGTGCTGGGCGCGCCCGAAGGGATTCGAACCCCCAACCTTCTGATCCGTAGGCACGGGCGGATGGTGCGACCAGGCACGATACGAGTTCAATTGTCGTGTAGGTGGTGGTGTCTGGAAGCGTGACTGTCGTCATCGTTGTCGTCGGAACTGTCGTCAGCTCGCGCTACAGCGCTGATCGCTGACGAACCAGGCCTCAGTGTCGGTGGGACGGTAGCGGGCGAATCCCGTTTCGGAGCCTGGCTCACCGTGCACCGTGACATACCAAGGCCCCGAGAAGGATTCCGTGCGGAGCCGTGGCGACCCACGCGGACGTACCGAGATGCTCCTTGCCCCGGTCAAGGAGTACGGACGCACCACATGGCTCGGGCTCGGCGGAAGCAGGACAGTCAGAACCGATCGGGTACGGTTAACATGCCGGTAATCTTGCCGGCCCTCAGGGAAGACCGCTGAACGTTGGGCTCACCGCCCCGCCACGATCCCGTCGCCTTCTGAGACTTCTCAGAGGATCCTATGTCTTCGCTGGCCAGCGGTACCCCTTCTCTCGACGCGTCCGAACAGAGCGAGTGCATCCTTCCGGCAGCTCCCTTCGCGCTGCCTGCTGGTTCCACCGCGATCGTCTACTGCGAGGGAGTGTTCGGCGAGCAGGACGGTAAGACCGCCAATGGCCTGGTCCGGCACTCGGAGAAGTACGAGATCCTCAGTGTCATCGACAGCATCCGGGCCGGAGTCGATGCCGGGAAGTTCCTCGACGGCACCGCGAACGGCATCCCGGTGCTGGCGTCGCTCGCCGAGTCCATCTCTCACGCCGGCCGCGTACCGGACTACCTGATCTGTGGCATGGCGCCTGCCGACGGCTTACTGTCGGACGAGCAGCGGGTCGTGCTGCTCGACGGCATCGCCCGCGGGATGCACATCATCAACGGCCTGCACGAGTTCCTCAATGACGACGCCGAGTTCGTGGCGGCAGCCCTGATCGCCGGCGTCACCATCACCGATGTACGCCGACCGAAGGCCAAGCGCGACCTGCACCTATTCTCCGGCCGGATCTTCGACGTCACATGTCCCAGGATCGCGATCCTGGGTACGGACGGAGCGATCGGGAAGCGCACCACCGCCACCTTGCTGGTTCAGGCGCTGAACGCGCGCGGCGTCAAGGCGGTAATGGTCGGCACCGGTCAGACCACCTTGATCCAGGGCGGGAAGTACGGCGTCGCGCTGGATGCGCTGGTCCCCCAGTTCTGCTCGGGCGAGGTCGAGCACCAGGTGGTCGCCGCGTTCGAGGGTGAGGACCCTGACGTGATCGTGGTCGAGGGCCAGGGCGCGCTCAGCCACCCCGCGTATCTGACGTCGGCTCACATCCTGCGTGGCAGCCGCCCGGCCGGCGTGATCGTGCAGCATGCGCCGAAGCGCAAGGTGCTCGGCGACTTCCCGATGGTGCCGATGCCGACCGCGGCCAGCGAGATCGCACTGATCGAGGCGTTCGCCGACACCCGCGTCATCGGGATCACGATCAACCACGAGGAGATGACCGAAGAGGAGCTGAGCAACGCGATCTCCGAACATCATTCGCAGCTCGGCCTCCCGGTCACCGACCCTTTAACGCGCCCCTCGTCGGATCTGGTCGAAATGGTGCTGACGGCCTTCCCCGCGCTCGCGGTGGTGGCCGACACGACCACACCGGTGTGACGCTTCGGATCGAGACCGATCTCGACAAGGTCGAGCAGAATACGCGGATCCTGGTTGACCAGCTTGCCTCCACGGGCATCCGGGTCACCGGGATCACCAAGTCCGTGTTGGGCTCGCCCGGAGTCGGCGCGGCGATGCTGCGCGGCGGCGCCCGCGGCCTCGGTGATTCCCGGGTGCCGAACCTCGCTCGGCTGGCCGGGCTCGACCGATCACCGTTACGCACGTTGATCCGCTCACCCATGCTCAGCCAAGTGGCACGGGTCGTTGACGTCGCCGACGTCAGTCTGAACACGGAGGCCGTCGTGCTGGCGGCGCTCGATCAGGCCGCGTCCCAGCAGAAGCGGATGCACGCCGTCGTGCTCATGGTCGAGCTGGGTGACCTACGCGAGGGCATCGCGCTCGACGACGTCCCCGAGGCCGTGCGGGCCGTCCTCGGTCACTCTTGCCTCCGGCTCGTCGGGCTCGGCGCCAACCTCGCTTGTCAGAACGGCGTCATGCCCGACGACGGGAACATGGGCATCCTCACCGGGCTCGCGGACGATATCGAGGCACTGCACGGGATCTCGCTCGACGTCGTCTCAGGCGGCAACTCGGCGAACCTGAACTGGGCCCTACACACCCACGACGTCGGCCGGATCAACGAGCTCCGACTCGGCGAAGCCATCCTTCTCGGCGTCGATCCGCTGTACCGGGCACCGATCCCCGGCCTGCACACGGACGCCTTCACCTTGACCGCCGAGGTCATCGAGATTGCCTTGAAACCGGCTCAACCCTGGGGAGATCGTGCTCAGGCGGCCTTCGGCGAGGCGCCGGTCCGCACCGGCAGCAGTACCGTGAACCAAGCAATCCTGGCCCTCGGTCGCCAGGACGTGGACCCGGACGGTCTGCAGCCACCCGAGGGCATCACGATCCTCGGGATGAGCAGCGACCACCTGGTGGTCGACCTCGGCGATCACCCCGTCGCGGTTGGCGACGAGATTGACTTCGGTGTCGCCTACGGCGCACTCGTGCGGGCGATGACGTCGCCCTTCGTCACCAAGATCGAGCACCTTGGCCGTTCCGTCGCACCCGAGGCCACCCAGGTACCAACATCGATCCAGGTTTCGACCCTGCGCTCAGTGCCGGACGCCGATGCCTGTAGCGACCTGCCTTCCCCATCTTGAGTGCCTGCTCCGCACGGTCCATCTCGTACATGGGGCCGTCGGAGCCGGAGGTGGGACGAAGGTCGTCTACAGTCTTGACCTTCTGACAACTATTCTTCCGGTGCCCAAACCACCCGTCAGATGGTCAAAACTGTCGTCAGTGAGCAACCGGGCCGCTTCCCACACTGACGGAAAGGGCCCCTAAGCTGGCGCGCCCGAAGGGATTCGAACCCCCAACCTTCTGATCCGTAGTCAGATGCTCTATCCGTTGAGCTACGGGCGCCTGTCTTCAATTGTGTCGCGTGGCGGAGGCGAGAGGATTTGAACCTCCGGTCCCCTTTGAGGGGGACAACTCATTAGCAGTGAGCCCCATTCGGCCGCTCTGGCACGCCTCCATCGGACTTCCTGAGGGTACCCGAACCCTTTCAGCCGTCCCGGAACCGCCGGAGGCATAGCGTACACAGCGCCGACATATGCTGTCGAAGTGACCGCCCGCCTGCGACCCGAGCTGGCCGGGCTTCCCGTCTACGTTCCCGGCAAAACGGTGCCAGGTTCGATCAAACTGGCCAGCAACGAGACGGTGCTTGGCCCGCTGCCGAGCGTCCGCGCGGCGATCGAACGGGCAACCGACAGGGTCCACCGCTATCCCGACAGCGCCTGCGCGCAGCTCAAGGCGGCGCTGGCCAAGCACATCAGCAGGGCGAGCTCCGCGGACTTCGGGCCCGAGCAGGTCGCGGTCAGTTGCGGTTCGGTCAGTTTGTGCCAGCAGCTCATCCAAATCACTGCCTACGCGGGCGACGAGGTGGTGATGGGGTGGCACAGCTTTGAGCTCTACCCGCCCATGGTGCAGGTGGCCGGCGCCGTCGCCGTCAAGGTGCCCTTGACCGACCACACGTTCGATCTCTACGCGATGCTTGCCGCGGTGACCGACCGCACGCGGTTGATCTTCGTCTGTAACCCCAACAATCCGACGTCCACCGTCGTCGACCCGGACGCACTGGCCCGATTCGTCGAGGCCATACCGCCGCACATCCTGATCGCCATCGACGAGGCTTACGTCGAGTACATCCGCGACGGCATGTTGCCCGACAGCCTGGAGCTGGCCCGGGCCCGCAGCAATGTCGTTGTGCTGCGGACCTTTTCGAAGGCTTACGGGCTGGCCGGGCTGCGCGTCGGGTACGCGGTCGGCCACCCCGACCTGATCACCGCGCTCGACCAGGTTTATGTGCCGTTTGCGGTGACGAGCGTCTCGCAGGCCGCCGCCATGGCCTCGCTGGACGCCGCCGACGAACTGCTCGCCCGCACCGACGCCGTGGTCGCCGAGCGCTCCCGCGTAACCGCCGGTTTGCGGGACGCCGGATTCACGCTGCCACCCTCGCAGGCCAACTTCGTCTGGCTTCCCCTGGGACCGCGCACACAGGACTTCGTGGCGCAGGCCGCCGACGCGCGCATCGTGGTCCGCCCGTTCCCGCCGGACGGTGTGCGGGTCACCATCGGGGCGCCGGAGGAAAACGACGCGCTTTTGCGGTTTGCCGGCGACTGGATTAAGGAGCGCCAATGAGCCTGGCCCGCAAGAAGTTCACCGAATTCAAGGAACGCACCGCCGGTATTGCCGACGCCGAGCTCGACGACTTCTCCGCGACGCTGCAGCCGGCGACCATCGACGAGATGATGGGCGAGTGGAAGGGCGGCGAGTTCGTCACCGGGCACAAGATGAACGGCCAGTTGGAAAAGGCCGGCTGGTTCGGCAAGACTTTCGAGTCGGCCGCCGACGTGCAGCCGCTGGTGTGCGTGGACGCCGACGGGAACAAGTTCTCGAACAAGGCGATGGGCAAGGGCGAGGCCAGCCTATGGCTGGAGGACTTCCGCGGCGAAGTCACCGCGACCATGGTCTACTGACGTTTCCCGGTCTAACCCGTGCCACGACCATTTCAAGAAGATCGACGACGACGCGGTGATGGGCATCATGAACGGCAAGGGTGTCCTGGACGGCGGCCGGTACTACTACTTCTACCTCCAGCGGGTGTAGCCGCTGCGCCGTTGAGTGTGCGCCGACGGCTTTGAGTGGGAATCCAGGGCGGGAATCGGAGCGGATTTGCGCCCTGAGCGCACGCTCAAAGCCTCCCGCGCACACTCGATTTACTGGTCGGGAGCACACTTCGACCGGCGTCGACCGACGACGGCCTCGGTCCACGGCCGCTCCGCGGCGCCGGTGCCGGCGCGCCGACGACCGACGTCCAAATCGACCGCCGGACAGGTGGATTAGTCGGCGCGCTGCCCGGCGGGGTTGCGGCCGGTGAACGCGATCAGCTGGTCCAGCGCGCTGCCGTCCGCGGGCACGTCGACCGGCTCGTCGAACCCGGCGCTGCCACGCAGCTCCGGCCTGATGATTTTGCGCGCCAGCCCCAGCACGTATTCGGCCAGCGGTTCCGGGGCGTCTACGTCATGTCCCACGGCGACGGCGTAATCCCAAGCGTGGACCAGGAATTCGAGTGACATGATGGCGCACGCACCCTTAGCGGGCATCTTACCCTTGCCAAACGGCACGGTACCGTCCAGACCATGGCGATGCCAGGCATCTAAGGCCGGGCGCGCCGCGGCGACGACCTGCCGCTCCACCGAATCGCCCTCGTCGAGCTCTGGAATTTCCGCGCCCACCATGCCGCCGAGCGACGTGATCGAGTTCAGCAGGTGCCCGGTCAACCGCGTCACGTCGAACTCCCGGCAGGGCGTCTGGCGGGCCAGGTCGTCGGCGGCGATGGGGTGCAGGACTCGCTGCAACACACCCAGCGTGTCCTCGGCGCTGTGCAGCTCGTCGGTGGGTAGGGAATGAGGTCCGGGTCGCAAATCAGGAGCCATGTTTGCCACGCTACGGTCTCGATATGGGCGAAACATACGAATCCGTCACCATCGAAACCAAAGACCACGTTGCGCAGGTGACCCTGATCGGGCCGGGCAAGGGCAACGCGATGGGGCCGGCGTTCTGGTCGGAGCTGCCGGAGGTGTTCGCGGCGCTGGAGGCCGACCGTGAGGTGCGGGCCATCGTCATCACCGGGTCGGGCAAGAACTTCAGCTACGGCCTCGACGTGCCCGCGATGGGGAGCATGTTCGCCCCGCTGATGGCCGAGGGTGCGATGGCGCGCCCGCGCACAGACTTCCACGCGGAGGTGCTGCGGATGCAGAAGGCGATCAACGCCGTCGCCGACTGCCGCACCCCCACCATCGCCTCCGTGCACGGCTGGTGCATCGGCGGCGCCGTCGACCTGATCTCCGCGGTCGACATCCGCTACGCGAGCGCCGACGCCAAGTTCTCGGTGCGGGAAGTCAAGCTGGCCATCGTCGCCGACATGGGCAGCCTCGCCCGGCTGCCCCTGATCCTGAACGACGGACATCTGCGCGAACTGGCGCTGACGGGCCGGGACATCGACGCGTCCCGCGCGGAGAAGATCGGGTTGGTCAACGACGTGTTCGGGGACGCCGACGAGACGCTGACGGCCGCCCACGCGACAGCCGCCGAGATCGCGGCCAATCCCCCGCTGGCTGTCTACGGCGTCAAGGACGTCCTGGACCAGCAACGCACCTCGGCCGTGTCGGAGAACCTGCGCTACGTCGCGGCCTGGAACGCGGCCTTCCTGCCGTCCAAAGACCTGACCGAAGGCATCTCCGCCACGTTCGCCAAGCGCCCGCCGCAGTTCACCGGGGAGTAGCGGGCCCTCGGCTACCCTCGCTGAGGTGACTCCCGACGGCAGAATCCGCGTCCCGGCCGACCTGGACTCCGCGACGGCCATCGGCGAAGAGGACCACTCCGAGATCGACAACGCGGCCGTCGAACGGATCTGGCGGGCCGTGCGGCACTGGTACCAGGCCGGCATGCACCCGGCGATCCAGTTGTGCATCCGCCGGCACGGGCGCGTCGTGCTCAACCGCGCGATCGGTCACGGCTGGGGCAACGCGCCCACCGACGGGCAAGACGCCGAGAAGATCCCCGTCACCACGGACACGCCGTTCTGCGTGTACTCGGCGGCCAAGGGCATCACCGCGACCGTGGTCCACATGCTGGTCGAACAGGGACACTTCTCGCTTGACGACCGGGTCTGCGAGTACATCCCCAGCTACACCAGCCACGGCAAGCACCGCACCACGATCCGGCACGTGTTGACCCACAGCGCGGGTGTCCCCTTCCCCACCGGACCCAGGCCAGACCTTCGCCGGGCCGACGACCACGAGTACGCGCAGGAACAGCTCGGCAAGCTGCGACCGCTGTACCGGCCGGGACTGGTGCACATCTACCACGCGCTCACCTGGGGTCCGCTGATGCGCGAAATCGTCTACGCCGCGACCGGTAAAGACATTCGCGAAATCCTGGCCACCGAGATTCTTGACCCGCTGGGCTTCCGGTGGACCAACTTCGGGGTCGCGAAGGAGGACATCCCGTCCGTCGCGCCCAGCCACGCCACCGGCAGGCCCCTGCCGCCGGTGATCGCGGCGATCTTCCGCAAAGCGATCGGCGGAACCGTGCACGAGATCATCCCGTACACGAACAGCCCGGCGTTTCTGTCCACGGTGGTGCCGTCGTCCAACACCATCTCAACCGCGAACGAGATGTCGCGCTTCGCCGAGATCTGGCGTCGCGGAGGTGAACTCGACGGCGTGCGGATCATCAGCCCGGAGAGGATGTACGGCGCGGTGCAGGAGTGCCGACGGCTGAGGCCCGATTTCGCCGTGGGTCTGCAGCCAGCTCGCTGGGGCACCGGGTACATGTTGGGAACAAAGCGGTTCGGACCGTTCGGGCGCAACGCGTCGAAGGCTTTCGGGAACCTCGGCCTGGCCAACATCGCGATCTGGGCCGACCCCGAACGCGGTCTCGCCGCCGGCGTGATCAGCAGCGGCAAGCCCGGCCGGGATCCGGAAATCCGCCGGTACACCGCCCTGATGGACACCATCGCCGCGGAGATGCGCACCGGTTGAGGGCGCGCGGTGGTGGGAACACTGCCACGCATGGCTACGTATCGAGTGCTCAACCCGAAGGGCGACGTCGTCGCGACGGAGGACATCGAAAGCGCCGACAAAGCGCACGCATGGTTCGCCGACAACAAGGTCGAGGGCAACGAACTCGGCTGGCGCATGGAGGTCGAGCACGACGGCGAATGGCACTTCTTCGATGACAGCGAGGGCGATCGAAGCTATTAGGGCCTCGACAGGATTAGTGCCCCGACCGGTGGGGCAACCAACAAGGCATGGAATCTGAACGCTTCCGCAAGCTGCTGGACGCACCGGGGCCGTTCGCTTCGGTCTACTTCGACGACTCCCACGACACCCACGACGCTGAGGCCCAGCTCGATCTCAGATGGCGGGCGGTGCGCGAGGAGCTCGAGAAGCAGGGTGCCAGCCAAGCGGTCATCGACGAAATCGGAACCACGATCACGGACCTGCGTCCGCCGATCGGCCGCAGCGGGCGTGCGGTCGTCGCCAGTGCCGACGGCGTGGTGATCAACGAGCATTTGGCGCGGCCCGCAGCGGCCAGCATCGTCCGCGTGTCCGAATTGCCTTATATTGTCCCGATTCTCGAGCTGAGCTTCGATCACCCGGACTATGTGCTTGTCGTCGTCGACCACAGCGGCGCCGACATCACCACCCACATCGGGGGCACGCTGCATTCGGAAACCGTCGACGGCGGAGGCTACCCCGTACACAAGGCCGCCGGGGCCGAGACCGCGGGTTACGGCGACCCCCAGTTGCGCACCGACGAAGCCGCCCGCAAGAACGTGCGCGCAGTCGCAAACCGCGTCAGTGAGCTCGTCGACGACAAGGGTATCGAGGTGATCTTCGTCGTCGGCCCTGCTCGGACAGCACGTTCTCGTTGGGGGCAACGGTGGTCAGGCCTTCGTCGGCAACGACGGTGGCGTCCCCGACGTCTCCGACGATCAGTGTCTCGACCGCGCCCTGGCGCAGCGCCGAGCAGACCGGCCCGAGCCCCTCGGCAGCGAGCCCGGATTGCCGGCCGATCTCGGCGGTGAAGCGCCGTGCGGCGGCATCGATGGTCCGCAACTGGCGCGTGACGAACTCGTCCTCGATGGCCTGTTCGATCTCGCCGAAGTCGTGACCGCTGTGCCGCGCCCCGACCTCGAGCGCGACCGCGCGATCCCGCAACCGTTCCGGCAGCGCCGCGAGCAGGTCCGAACGCGCGACAAAACGTTGCGTGCCGACGAGGCGCTGCCCATGTTCGCGGTTTCGGTCGGGGCGTCGTTGGTGCGCACCGACGAACGGATCTCCCCGGCCGACGGCGTCGGCGCCGTGCTTCGCTACGCACCGACGCTGCACTGACGGCGGTGGCGGAGGGATTTGAACCCCCGGACGGTTTTAGCCGTCTCTCGCTTTCAAGGCGAGTGCATTAGGCCGCTCTGCCACGCCACCATGGACAAGGCTAGCTAAGGGTAACGGCGCCGGGGCGCCCTAGTAACGTCGCCGCTATGCGCGCGATTGTCGCCGGGTCCTCCGGTCAACTGTCCTGGCGAGAGGTGCCCGACGTCACCGCCGGACCCGGCGAGGTACTGATCAAGGTCGCCGCGGCCGGCGTCAACCGCGCCGACGTGCTGCAGGCCGCCGGCAAATACCCGCCGCCGCCGGGGGCCAGCGAAATCATCGGCATGGAGGTGTCCGGCGTCATCGCCGAGACCGGCCCAGACGTGACGGGATGGCCCGTCGGACAAGAAGTTTGCGCGCTGCTGGCCGGCGGCGGCTACGCCGAATACGTCGCCGTTCCCGCCGGGCAGGTGATGCCCGTTCCCGACGGCGTGGACCTCGTCGACGCGGCCGGCCTGCCGGAGGTGGCATGCACGGTGTGGTCGAACCTGGTGATGGTCGCGCACCTGTGCAAGGGCCAGCTGCTGCTGGTGCAGGGCGGGGGCAGCGGCGTCGGCAGCCACGCGATCCAGGTCGCGCGTGCCCTGGGAGCCCACGTGGCCGTCACCGCCGGATCGGCGGACAAGCTGGAGTTCTGCCGCGAGCTGGGCGCCGAGATCACCATCAACTACCGCGACGAGGACTTCGTCGCCCGGCTGCGGGAGGAGACCGACGGCGCCGACGTGATCCTCGACATCATGGGCGCCGCATATCTGGACCGCAACATCGACGCCCTGGCCACCGACGGGCAGCTGATCATCATCGGCATGCAGGGCGGGCTAAAGGGCGAGCTCAACATAGGCAAGCTGCTGGCCAAGCGGGCGCGGGTCATCGGCACCACGCTGCGGGCTCGGCCGGTGACCGGCCCGAACAGCAAGACCGAGATCGTGCAGGCGGTGACGGCGTCGGTGTGGCCGATGATCGCCGAGGGCCGGGTGCGGCCCATCATCGGCGCGCGCGTGCCCATCCAGCAGGCCGGTGAGGCGCACCAACAGCTGGTGGCGGGCAAGGTGAGCGGAAAGATCGTGCTGACCGTCTAGCGGCCGCTCGCGGGCGTAACCTGGCTGCGATTTCTGGGCTGGATTTTCGCCGTGGCGTTACGTTCGCGGCCTGACCTCACCCGATCTCACCCCAACGACGCCAGCGCCCGCACCAATTGGTCGACCTCGGCCGTCGTCGAGTAATGCGCCAGGCCGACGGTGACGGCACCGCCCACGTCGTTGAGGCCCAGTACGTCGAGCGCGCGGGAGGTCTCGTTCGAGATGGCCAGAATGCCGTTGTCCGCCAGGCGCTGCACCACGCGTTCGGCGGGCACGTCCTGCAGAGCGAAGCTGACCACCGGAATCCGGGCCTCGGGACGGCCGATCACCATCACCAGCGGCAGCGACCGCAGCGACACCATCAGGTAGTCAAAGACCCGGTTCAGGTACGAGGTGGCGGACTGCGTTGAGACCGACAGGCGTTCGCGCCGGCCGCCGCGGGCCGACTCATCGAGTGACGCGAGGTACTCGATGCTGGCGACCACCCCGGCCAGCAGGCCGAACTGATGCGCGCCAACCTCGAGGCGCGCCGGACCGGCGGCGTGGGGATCGGTCGAGACCGCGCTGAACGTGTTGATCAGCGCCGGATCCCGGAATACCATCGCGCCGATCGGGGGCCCACCCCATGCCAGGGCGTTCACCGCGACCACGTCGGCGTCCGTCTCTTTGACGTCGAGCAATCGGTACGGCGCGGCCGCGGAATGGTCGACCACCACCAGCCCGCCGACGTCGTGCACCAGCTTCGTCATCGCCCGCAGATCGGTGACCGTGCCCAGCGTTGCCGACGCCGACGCGACCGCGACGAGCCGTGTCGACTTCCCGATCAGGCTCTCCCACTGCCACGTCGGCAATTCACCCGTCTCGACGTCGATCTCGGCCCACTTCACCTTGGCGCCGTAGCGGTGTGCCGCGCGCAGCCACGGGGCGATGTTGGCCTCGTCGTCGAGTCGGCTCACGATCACCTCGTAGCCCAGGCCGGCCCGCGACGTCGACGCCTCGGCCAGCGATGACAACAAGATGGCGCGATCGGCGCCGAGGACGACGGCCGCCGGGTCCGCGTTGAACAGGTCGGCGACCGCCGCGCGCGCCGCGTCGAGCACGGCGGCGCTGCGCCGCGCCGACGGGTGCGCACCCACGGTGGTGGCGCCGGACCGGCGAAACGCCGTCGACACGGTGGTCGCAACGGAATCCGGAATGAGCATGCCAGTCGGCGCGTCGAAGTGCACCCATCCGTCACCCAGCGACGGATGCAGTCCGCGCACCCGGGCGACGTCGTAAGCCATGCCAGCCACCTTAAAGCTTCCGCAATTCCGCGAAATTGTGACGGTAGCGGGTGCCCCTTCGGCGTCCCAGCCAGACCGAGGCTTGACGAGCCGAGTCACCCGGCCAGCCATACTAGTCGAGTGGGGCTTTGGATCGGAACGCTGCTCGCACTGTTCTTGCTGATCACGCCCGGGACGATCGTCGCACGCATCACCCAGCTAACTTGGCCGGTCGCTATCGCCGTTGGCCCGGCGCTGACCTATGGCGTGGTGGCGCTGGCGATCATTCCCTTCGGTGCGCTCGGAATCCCTTGGAACGGTTGGACTGCGCTCGCCGCGCTCGCGGCGGTGTGCTTGGTGGCGACGGGTTTGCAGCTGCTGCTCGCCCGCTACCGCGACCCCGAGGCCGAAGCCCGGGGGGTCGGTCGCTGGCCGGCGGTGACGGTGGCCGCCGGTGTGCTGTTGGGCGCCGCGCTGATCATGTGGGCCGGCTATCGCGGCCTGACGCATTGGCAGTCCATCCCCAGCACATGGGACGCGGTCTGGCACGCCAACGAGGTGCGCTACATCCTCGACACGGGCCAGGCGTCGTCGACCCACATGGGCGAGCTCCGCAACGTCGAGACCCACCAGCCGCTGTACTACCCGTCGGTGTTCCACGCCCTGACAGCGGTTTACTGCCAGCTCACCGGCGCCGCGCCCACCACCGGCTACACCCTCACCTCGCTGGCCGCGTCGGCCTGGCTGTTTCCGTCTGGCGCGGCCACGCTGACCTGGTTCCTGCTGCGCCCCATCAGCAGCCAATGGCGCGCCGCGGCCGTGTCCGCCACCGCCGCCGCGCTGTCGGCGTCGTTCACCTCGGTGCCCTACGTCGAGTTCGGCGTCGCGGCGATGCCCAACCTGGCCGCCTACGGCGTCGCGATCCCGACGTTCGTTCTGATCGCCTCGACCCTGCGGCACCGCGACCGCATCCCGGCGGCCGTGCTGGCGCTGGTGGGCGTCTTCTCGGTGCACCTGACCGGTGGCTTCGTCGTCATCCTATTCCTGCTGGCCTGGTGGCTTCTGGAGGCCCTATGGCATCCGGTGCGCGGCCGCCTCGCCGACCTGCAGACCCTGGCCGCCGTGGCCGTGCCCACCGCCGCGATCCTGGCGCCGCAATTCATCGGCGTGCTGAGGCAGGCCGACATCATCGCCGGGCATGCGTTTCCCAGCTTCAAGACCGTGAAGCAAGGGGCGATCGATGCGCTGCTTCTGCACACCCGCCACCTAAACGACTTCCCGACCCAATACAGCCTGGTCGTGCTGGCGGGCATCGGCATGGCGATCCTGCTGTACAAGAGGATCTGGTGGCCACCCGCGCTCTGGTTGGTGCTGACCGTGGCGGTCATCTACTCCGGGGCGCCGTTTCGCAATCCCCTCGGCCGCACCATCGAAGCGTTCAGCCAGTTCTTCTACAACGATCCGCGACGGCTCACGGCCGTGGTGACGATGCTGGCGACGCCCATGGCGGGCATCGCGCTGTTCTCGATCGTCGTGGGCGGCGTCGCGGTGGCCAAACGGCTGACCGACCGGTTCACCAGGCTGCCCGCCCCGGCCTGGACCGCTGCCACGGTGTTCCTGCTGGTGGTGGCCACCGTGCTCACTGGCCGGCAGTACCTCTATCGGCACCTGGTCCTGTTCGGCGACAAATACGACTCGGTGATCATCGACCAGCGAGACCTGATGGCGATGGCCTACCTGGCCAAGCTGCCCGGTGCCCGCAACACGCTGATCGGCGACTCCAACGTCGACGGCACGGCGTGGATGTACGCGGTGGCCGACCTGCACCCGTTGTGGACGCACTACGACTTCCCGCAGCAGAGCGGTCCGGGCTACTACCGCTACATCTTCTGGATCTCCGCGCGCAAGGGCGATTCCGATCCGAGGGTGGCCGAGGCGATCAAAGCGCTCAATATCAGATACATCCTGACCAGCACGCCCAACGTGAGAGGGTTTACCACGCCCGAAGGACTAATGTCTCTGGAGAGATCGAAGTCGTGGACGATGATCTACGACAATGGCGGGGCTCGAATATACGAATGGCGCGAAGACACCGCGGCACCGCACCCTTAGACGCACAAGAGGATGGTGAATGCATTGACTAGCGGCAACGACGGCCCAGATGCGGACGGCGTCGAGGTCATAGGCGGCGTCGATCCGCGGATCATGGCGCCGCACGACGCCGACGACGACGCCGACGGGCGCTCCCTGACCGACCTGGTCGAGCAGCCGGCCAAGGTGATGCGGATCGGCACGATGATCAAGCAACTACTCGAAGAGGTGCGCGCCGCACCGCTGGACGAGGCCAGCCGCAACCGGCTGCGCGAGATCCACGCCACGAGCATCCGCGAGCTCGAAGAGGGCCTGGCGCCGGAACTGCGTGAGGAGCTCGACCGGCTCACCCTGCCGTTCAACGAGGACGCCGTGCCGTCGGAAGCCGAATTGCGCATCGCCCAGGCGCAGCTGGTCGGCTGGTTGGAAGGGCTGTTCCACGGCATCCAGACCGCGCTGTTCGCTCAGCAGATGGCCGCGCGCGCCCAACTCGAGCAGATGCGCCAGGGCGCCCTGCCGCCGGGAATCAGCCGGCCGGGCCACGGTCCGGGTTCGGGCACCGGGCAATACCTGTAAACACATGACGCTGCCGGGTCCGGGTCCTCATATCGAGACGTGCGACGCGTGGGTGGAATTTCCCATCTTCGACGCCAAATCGCGATCGTTGAAGAAGACTTTTCTGGGCAAGGCGGGCGGCACCATCGGTCGCAACAACTCCAACGTCATCGTCATCGAGGCGTTGCGCGACATCACGATGACACTCGAGTTGGGCGACCGGGTCGGTCTCGTCGGCCACAACGGGGCCGGGAAATCGACGCTACTGCGGCTACTTTCGGGCATCTACGAGCCCACCCGCGGCTGGGCGAAGGTCACCGGCCGGGTCGCGCCGGTCTTCGATCTCGGGGTCGGCATGGACCCGGAGATCTCGGGTTACGAGAACATCATCATCCGCGGCCTGTTCCTCGGGCAGACCCGAAAGCAGATGATGTCCAAGGTCGACGAGATCGCGGAGTTCACCGAGTTGGGTGACTACCTGTCGATGCCGCTGCGCACCTACTCCACCGGGATGCGGGTCCGGCTGGCGATGGGCGTGGTGACCAGCATCGATCCCGAGATTTTGCTGCTCGACGAGGGCATCGGAGCGGTGGACGCCGACTTCCTGAAGAAGGCCCAATACCGGTTGCAGCGTCTGGTGGAGCGCTCCGGAATCCTGGTGTTCGCCAGCCATTCCAATGAATTCCTGGCCCGGCTGTGCAAGACCGCGATGTGGATCGACCATGGCGTCATCCGCATGTCCGGGGGCATCGAGGACGTGGTGCGCGCGTACGAGGGTGAGGACGCGGCCCGCCACGTGCGCGAGGTGCTGGAGGAGACCGAGCGCGAGACCATGACAGAAAAGCCGTTGGCACAAAGAGCATCCGGGGATGAGTGAAAAGATCTTCGCCGTCGTGGTCACCCACCGGCGCCCCGACGAACTGGCCAAGTCGCTGGACGTGCTGAGCAGCCAAACCCGGTTGCCGGACCATCTGATCGTGGTCGACAACGACGGTGACGGCCGGGTTGGTGATCTGGTTGCGGGCCAACCCATTTCGACAACCTCCTTGGGATCGCGCCGAAACCTCGGTGGTGCGGGAGGTTTCGCGCTCGGCATGTTGCACGCGCTGGCGCAGGGTGCCGACTGGGTGTGGCTCGCCGACGACGACGGGCGACCCCAGGACTCCCACGTGCTGGAGACGCTGCTGGCCTGCGCCGAAAAGTACGGCCTGGCCGAGGTGTCGCCGATGGTGTGCAACATGGACGATCCAGAGCGGCTGGCCTTTCCGTTGCGGCGCGGGCTGGTATGGCGCAGGCACACAAGCGAATTGCGCACCGAGGCCGGGCAGGACCTGCTGCGCGGCATAGCGTCGTTGTTCAACGGCGCGCTGTTCAGGGCCTCCACATTGGAGACGATCGGCGTCCCCGACCTGAGGCTGTTCATCCGCGGCGACGAGGTGGAAATGCACCGCCGGCTGGTTCGCTCCGGCCTGCCGTTCGGAACCTGCCTGGACGCGATCTACCTGCATCCCTGCGGATCCGACGAGTTCAAGCCGATCCTGGGTGGCCGGATGCACACCCAATACCCCGACGACGCCACCAAGCGGTTCTTCACCTACCGCAACCGCGGCTACCTGCTGTCGCAACCGGGACTGCGCAAGCTGCTGGCCCAGGAATGGGTCCGGTTCGGCTGGTTCTTCCTGGTCACCCGCCGCGACCCCAAGGGCCTGTTTGATTGGATTCGGTTGCGCCGCTTGGGGCGTCGCGAGCGATTCAGTAAGCCTGGAGGAACGACATGACGTTTGTCGATGCGGCCGCGCAGTCGCGGACCTTTACCCGCGCCCGAGGCGATCTGGCTGACGGCTTTCGTCGCCACGAGCTGTGGCTGCACCTGGGCTGGCAGGACATCAAGCAGCGCTACCGGCGCTCGGTGCTCGGGCCGTTCTGGATCACGATCGCGACCGGCACCACCGCCGTCGCGATGGGAGGGTTGTATTCCAAGCTGTTCCACCTGGACCTGGCGGTGCACTTGCCCTACGTCACGCTCGGGCTGATCATCTGGAACATGATCAACGCCGCCATCCTGGAGGGCGCCGACGTGTTCGTCGCCAACGAGGGGCTGATCAAGCAGTTGCCGACGCCGCTGTCCGTGCACGTCTACCGGCTGGTGTGGCGGCAGATGATCCTGTTCGCGCACAACATCGTCATCTACGTCGTCGTCGCGATCATCTTTCCCAAGCCGTGGTCGTGGGCCGATCTCTCGGTCATCCCGGCCCTGGCGCTGATTGTGCTCAATTCCATCTGGGTGTCACTGTGTTTCGGCATCCTCGCGACCCGCTACCGCGACATCGGTCCACTGCTGTTTTCGGTCGTGCAGTTGCTATTCTTCATGACGCCGATCATCTGGAACGACGACACGCTGCGGCAGCAAGGCGCCGGGCGCTGGTCGAGCATCGTCGAACTCAACCCGCTGCTGCACTATCTCGACATCGTCCGGTCCCCGTTGCTGGGCGCCCACCAGGAACTGCGGCACTGGGCGGTGGTGTTGGTGCTGACGCTTGTCGGCTGGGTGTTGGCGGCGTTCGGGATGCGGCAGTACCGCGCCCGGGTGCCGTACTGGGTCTAAGCCCGCCGCCGGGTGGCGATTGGGCGACCGTCCCCTATCCGCTGGGTCTCACCCATCCGTCGAATCTCAAACTACTGTGCCGCTACCATCACCGATTGGCTGAAGAACCTTTTAACCTGCGCCAGACGCCGGTGTCGCTGTGCTGTGTCGCAGCCGGGAACGTGTCCGCACCGAAGTTACCTTCTGGATATGCCGGACCAACCTCGTTGCGCTCATACGCCAGCACGGCATCTCCAGGATCTGGAGTCACGACCGAGACTTCCGCAAGTTCGAGGGGATCGCGGTGCGTGATCCGTTGGTCAACTGAGTCTTGAATTCGACGTTGTTTGGCTTTAATTCGGGATCTAACAGTTTTACCGGTGGGCCACCACGATCTGGTAGGGGGGACGGAAAGCACTCCTGCGCAGCTGAAGGGTGATCGCCGGGTCGGCGTGCCGGGCCAATGCCCGCAGCGCCGACGGGCTGTAGGTACCCAGCGATGCGATGAACGCGTCGTGCGTGACCGGAGCCACCATCGCCAACGGCAGCATCGACGCCATCCGCAGGATGTGCAGTAATGACGGTGGGCGCGGAATGTCGATGATCAGCAGTTTGTCGGCGACGCGGGTGCCTTCGGCGAACAGTCGGGCGGCTCGCGGCGGCGGCAGGTGGTGCAAGGACAGCGCGAACACGGCGAGGTCGTAGTCTCCATCGGGCGCGTCGATGGCGGTGGCGTCCATCTCGCGGACCACCGTGCGCGGGTGCCTGCCAAGGTCACCGGCGGCGATGGCGGCCACCGACGTGGGCTCGAGGTCGGTGACCGTGACGTGGGCGGTGGGATGCATCTTCAGCAGCGTTCGCGACAGCCCGCCGTGGCCGGAG
>NZ_JAOPWB010000015.1 GCF_025965855.1 Mycobacterium sp.
TACGGCCCCCCACCGGGGTAAGGCTCCCCACCGCCGGGCTACGGCCCCCCACCGGGGTACGGCCCCCCACCGCCGGGCTACGGCCCCGCAGCGGGCTACGGCCCCCCACCGGGGTACGGTCCGCCACTATTGATTCCCGGGGCGCTCAAACCCGGGATCATCCCGCTGCGGCCCCTGACCCTCAGCGACATCTTCAATGGCGCGGTCGGTTACATCCGGGCCAACCCCAGGGCGACGCTGGGACTGACCGCGATGGTGGTCGTGGTCATTCAGATCATCTCGCTGCTCGCGACGGTCGGCCCCCTGGCCGCCTACGGCAGGATCACGGTCGCACGCTCGAACGAGCTGAGCGGCGGGATCGTGGGCGCGTGGATGGGGTCGATGGCCGCGAGCATGCTGGTCACCTGGCTCGGCGGCATGCTGCTGTCCGGCATGCTTACCGTCATCGTCGGGAGGGCGGTGTTCGGCTCGCCGATCACCATCGGCGAAACCTGGGTCAAGATTCGCGGGCGGCTGCTCCCCTTGCTCGGGCTGGCGCTGCTGGAAGCCGCCGCGGTGGCGGTTCTTCTCGGCTTGCTGGCGGTCATCATCGCGCTGTTGGCGGCGGCGGGCGGTCCAGGTCCGGCGATTCTCTTGGGCTTCCCGCTGGTGCTCGCGGTGCTCGCGTTGATGGTCTACCTCTACACCATGGTGTTGTTCGCGCCCGTCCTGATCGTGCTGGAGCGGCTGCCCGTCTTCGATGCGATCACCCGATCGTTCAAGCTGGTGCACAACGGCTTCTGGCGGGTGTTGGGGATCCGGACACTGACGTTCGTGGTCACGTCCTTCATAGGCAACGCCGTCGCGGCACCGTTCAGCATCGTGGGCCAAATATTGCTGGTCGGGGGCACCCCGTCGACCGGAGGGCTGCTGCTGGGCACCGCGATCGCATCCATCGGGACGGCGATCGGCCAAATCATCACCGCGCCGTTCAACGCCGGAGTCATCGTGCTGCTCTACACCGATCGCCGAATGCGCGCCGAGGCGTTCGACCTGGTGCTACAGACCGGCGCCGCCGGCGGCCCCTACGCGGTCGCGTCCACCGATGACCTCTGGCTGACCCGGCCGGGTTAAGGACCAGCTGACAGTGCCTTCCATCGACATCGACCGCGATGCCGCCCATCAGGTCGCGCAGATAGAGCTGGACAAACCGATCTATTCCAAGGGTTCCGCGGCCCAACAATTCGCCGAGTGGGTCAACGAAATCTTGTACCGGCTGCTGGATAAGACCGCCTCGATACCGGGCGGATGGTTCACCACCAGTGTGCTCCTCATTCTGCTGGCGATCGCGGTGGTGGTCGCGGTCCATATCGCGCGACGCACCATGCGCACCAACCGCGGCGGCGACTACCAGTTGTTCGAGGCCGGCCTGCTCACCGCGGCGCAGCACCGCGCGACCGCCGAAGGCTATGCCGCGCAAGGGGATTGGTCGGCGGCGATCCGGCACCGGCTGCGCGCGGTCGCGCGGCAGCTCGAGGAGACCGGCGTGCTGGAACCGGCTCCCGGCCGAACCGCCAACGAGCTGGCCTCCGACACCGGCGCGGCGCTACCGCAGCTGGGAAGCGAATTATCCGAGGCCGCAACGGCATTCAACGACGTGACGTACGGCGAGCGGCCGGGAACCGAGGCCGCCTACCGGACGATAGTCGCCCTCGACGACCATCTGCGGTCACGCTCGTCCGCCACGGCGCCGTCGGCGGGCCGGCCCGAGGCCACCGACTCATGGGCGCAGGTCCGGTGACGGCGACGCGTCCGGCGACCGGGACCGCGGTACGGCGATGGCGCACGGGTAGCTGGGTGGTACTCACCGTCGTCGTGCTCGCCGTCATCGCCGGCATCGGCGCCTACCTGACCGCACCGCGGCCCGGCGCCCGGATGGATCCGAAATCGACCGAGCCCGACGGGGCGCACGCGCTGGTGACCCTGCTGCGCGACGGCGGCGTCGAGGTGGTGGTGGCCGACAACATCTCCGACGTCGAACGGGCGGCGCGGCCGGGCACGCAGATCCTGGTGGCGCAGAGCCAGTACCTCACCGACACCGCGCTGCTGGACCGGCTGGCGAACGTCCCCGGCGATCTGCTCCTGGTGGAACCGACGGCGCGAACCCGCGAGGCGCTGATGCCGGGGGTACGCACGTCGGCCGGCAGCGCGGCCTTCGACAGCAGCCCGAATTGCTCGCTGCGAGAGGCTAATCGCGCCGGGACAGTGCGGTTCGGGCCCAGCGCCACCTATCGGGCCAAAGACGGCCGGACCATGACGAGCTGTTACGACGGGACACTCATCCGGTATCGGGACGGCGGGCGGACCGTCACGGCGGTCGGCAGTACCGACTTCATGACCAACGGGAGCCTGTTGCAGGCGGGTAACGCCGCGCTGGCGATGAACCTCACGGGCGCCCGGCCCCGGCTCATCTGGTACGCGCCCCACCGTATCGAGGGTGAAACGTCCTCCCCGTCATCGATTTCCGACTTGATCCCGGAAAACGTGACCTGGATCGTGTGGCAGCTGTGCCTGGTCGTGCTCCTGGTCGCGCTGTGGAAGGGCCGCCGGCCGGGCCCACTGGTGGCCGAGGAGTTGCCGGTCGTGGTGCGCGCGTCGGAGACCGTCGAGGGCCGCGGCCGGCTCTACCGGTCGCGACGGGCCCGCGATCGCGCCGCCGCGGCGTTGCGCACCGCCACCGTGCAGCGGCTG
>NZ_JAOPWB010000020.1 GCF_025965855.1 Mycobacterium sp.
ATGAACGTCGCCGACGAGCCGGGCGTATTGGCCTCGGTGGCGGCGGAATTCGCCAAGCGCGAGGTGAGCATCGCCGAGGTCCGCCAGGAAGGCATGGTGGACGAGGGCGGCCGACGGGTCGGGGCCCGTGTGGTGGTGGTCACCCACACCGCCACCGACGCCGCGCTTTCCGAGACCGTGGGTGCCCTCGCCGATTTGGATGTCGTGCAGAGCGTGACTAGCGTGCTGCGACTGGAAGGAAGCGGCCTGTGAGCGGCCCCCGGACGGCCACCCATCAACCCTGGCCGGGAGTGATCGCGGCGTACCGCCACCGCTTGCCGGTCGGTGATGACTGGACCCCGGTCACGCTGCTCGAGGGCGGTACCCCGCTGATCGCCGCGACCCGGCTCTCGGAAAAGACCGGCTGCACCGTCCACCTCAAGGTCGAAGGCCTCAATCCCACCGGCTCCTTCAAGGACCGGGGCATGACGATGGCGGTCACCGACGCCCTGGCCCGCGGCCAGCAGGCCGTGTTGTGCGCATCGACCGGCAACACCTCGGCCTCGGCGGCGGCGTATGCCGCGCGCGCCGGCATCACCTGTGCGGTGCTCAGACCGCAGGGCAAGATCGCCATGGGCAAGCTGGCGCAGGCGGTTATGCACGGCGCCAAGATCGTCCAGATCGACGGCAACTTCGACGACTGCCTGGAACTGGCCCGCAAGATGGCCGCCGACTTCCCGACGATCTCGCTGGTGAACTCGGTGAACCCGGTGCGCATCGAGGGCCAGAAGACCGCCGCATTCGAGATCGTCGACGCGCTGGGCGCCGCGCCCGACGTGCACGCCCTTCCCGTCGGCAACGCCGGCAACATCACCGCGTATTGGAAGGGCTACACCGAGTATCACCACGAAGGCGTGATCGACAGGCTGCCCCGCATGCTGGGCGCCCAGGCTGCCGGCGCCGCGCCCCTGGTGCTCGGCGAACCGGTCAGCCATCCGGAGACCATCGCCACCGCGATCCGCATCGGCGCTCCCGCGTCTTGGACGGCCGCCGTCGAGGCGCAGCAGCAGTCCAAGGGCCGCTTCCTTGCCGTCACCGACGAGGAGATCCTGGCGGCATACCACCTGGTGGCCGCCTCCGAAGGCGTCTTCGTCGAACCGGCATCCGCCGCCAGCATCGCGGGGCTACTCAAGGCCGTCGACGACGGCTGGGTGGCTCGCGGGTCGACGGTGGTCTGTACGGTGACCGGCAACGGTCTCAAGGATCCCGACACCGCGCTGAAGGACATGCCGACCGTGTCCCCGTTGCCGGTCGATCCCGTGCTCGTCGTCGAACAGTTGGGTCTGGGCTAGTGCTGCCCGCCGGGCTGGTGGCCAACGCCGTGGTATCGGCGTCCAGCGCCAACCTCGGCCCGGGTTTTGACAGCCTCGGCCTGGCATTGAATCTGTGCGACGAGATCGTTGTGGAGACAACGGATTCCGGCCTGGTCGTGGTGGTCGAGGGCGAGGGCTCCGACCAGGTGCCGCTCGACGCCGATCATCTGGTCGTGCGCGCGGTCCGGCGCGGGCTGCACGCCGCGGGCGTGGACGCGCTCGGCCTGGCGGTGCGCTGCCGCAACGCCATCCCGCACTCCCGCGGCCTGGGCTCCTCGGCGGCGGCCGTCGTCGGCGGCCTGGCGGCGGTGAATGGACTTGTCGCGCAGACTAATTCGACTCCGTTAAGCGTTGATCAGCTGATCCAGCTGTGCTCGGAATTCGAGGGGCATCCGGACAACGCCGCGGCCGCGGTGTTGGGCGGTGCGGTGGTTTCGTGGACCGACCGCACCGGTGACCAGCCCCGGTACTCCGCGGTGCCGCTGCGGCTTCATCCGGACATCCATCTGTTCTGCGCGATTCCCGAGGAACGCTCGCTGACCGCCGAGACCCGGGTGCTGCTTCCCACCCTCGTCAGCCACGACGAGGCCAGCTTCAACGTCAGCCGCGCCGCGTTGCTGGTGGTCGCGCTGACCGAGCGCCCCGACATGCTGATGCCGGGCACCGAAGACCTACTGCACCAACCCCAACGCGCTCTCGCGATGCGGGGCTCGGCGGAATATTTGCGGCTGCTGCGACGTCATAGGGTTGCAGCGACGCTTTCCGGGGCTGGTCCATCACTGATCGCACTGAGCACAGAGCCGGAGTTACCCCTGGAAGCGCTGGAGTACGGGGCCGCACACGGATTTGCCGTCACCAAGATGACCGCCGGCGAAGGAGTTCGCTGGAGCCCGGGCGTGACGGTCGCCGGTTGATCCACAGCGTGGCCGGAGGGTTTGCTTGCTTCCGACAGGGATGCAGGTTATCCTCGGAGCCGTCCAGCAATCGCAGCATCTGCATCTGCAACTGCCTTGCCGCTAGGACAACACCAATTCTTCTCGTGAACGAGGTTCGCCGTCTTCTCCGCCGATCCTGGCGATCACCGTTGCAGAGTCGATGATTGGGCACTCGGCAATTTGGCTGAATGCAACGAACCCCCCGTATGACCTGATCAGAGGGGGAAGAAAGGAAATCCGTGACTGATACGGACCTATTCACGGCTGGCGAAAACACCGACGGCAATCAGCTGTCGAACGCCGTGACCACAGACGCACCCGACGTCAAACCCAACGCCTCGTCCGGCTCCCTGTCCACCATGGTGCTGGCCGAGCTGCGTGCGCTGGCTAACCAGGTCGGCGTCAAGGGGACATCGGGCATGCGCAAGAACGAACTAATCGCCGCGATAAAGGAAATCAGGGGGCAGGCCAACGGGACTTCGGCCCCCGCCACCCCCGAGGACAGCGGCAAATCCGACAAATCCCAAACGGCCACCGCCGATGCACCGGCCGAAGCGCCGGTCTCCCATGGGGAACAGAACGGTTCCACCGGCGAGGCGCCGCGCCGGGAACGACGCGGTGCCGGCCGCGAAGCGGGATCGCCAGCCCACACGCCCGAGGGCCGCGATCGTGAGGAAGCGGACACCCAAAAGGGCACGGCCACTCGCGAAGCCGACAAACGCCGAGACCGCCAACAGGACACCAAAACCGACGAGCGCGGCGGCGAGCAGGGCGGCGATCAGCAGGGCCCGGGCGGCCAGCAGAATCGCGGCGGCTCGAACCAGCAGGAAGACGACGGCGAGGGCCGTCAGGGCCGGCGGGGACGCCGGTTCCGCGACCGCGACCGAAGGCGCCGCGGTGAACGGTCGGGCGAAGGCGCCGACGCCGAACTGCGCGAGGACGACGTCGTCCAGCCGGTCGCCGGAATCCTTGACGTGCTCGACAATTACGCATTCGTGCGCACCTCCGGCTACCTGGCCGGTCCGCACGACGTCTACGTGTCCATGAACATGGTGCGCAAGAACGGCCTGCGCCGCGGCGACGCGGTGACCGGCGCGGTTCGGGTGCCCCGGGACGGCGAGCAGCCCAACCAGCGGCAGAAGTTCAATCCGCTGGTGCGCCTGGACAGCATCAACGGCGGCTCGGTCGAAGACGCCAAGAAACGGCCCGATTTCACCAAATTGACGCCGTTGTACCCCAACCAGCGGCTGCGCCTGGAAACCACTCCCGACCGGCTGACCACGCGGGTCATCGACCTGATCATGCCGATCGGCAAGGGCCAGCGCGAGCTGATCGTGTCGCCGCCCAAGGCGGGTAAGACGACGATCCTGCAGGACATCGCCAACGCGATCACCAAGAACAACCCGGAATGCCACCTCATGGTCGTCCTCGTCGACGAGCGGCCCGAGGAGGTCACCGACATGACGCGCTCGGTCAAGGGCGAGGTGATCGCCTCGACGTTCGACCGGCCGCCGTCCGACCACACCTCGGTCGCCGAGCTGGCGATCGAACGCGCCAAGCGGCTCGTGGAGCAGGGCAAGGACGTCGTGGTGTTGCTCGACTCGATCACCCGCCTGGGCCGCGCGTACAACAACGCGTCGCCCGCTTCGGGCCGGATCCTCTCCGGTGGCGTCGACTCCACCGCGCTGTATCCGCCCAAGCGCTTCCTCGGCGCGGCGCGCAACATCGAGGAAGGCGGGTCGCTGACGATCATCGCGACCGCGATGGTCGAGACCGGGTCCACCGGTGACACCGTCATCTTCGAGGAGTTCAAGGGCACCGGTAACGCCGAGCTCAAGCTGGACCGCAAGATCTCCGAACGCCGGGTCTTCCCCGCGGTCGACGTGAATCCCTCCGGAACCCGCAAAGACGAGCTGCTGCTGCCGCCCGACGAGTTCGGCATCGTGCACAAGCTGCGCCGCGTGCTGTCGGGTCTGGATCCCCACCAGGCCATCGACCTGCTGATGTCGCAGCTGCGCAAGACGAAGACGAACTACGAGTTCCTGATGCAGGTGTCCAAGACGACCCCCGGGTCGATGGACAACGACTAACGAACTCGATCCGTGGCGGAGACGCTGCAGCAACTGCTTCGCGAGCGTTCAGACCAGGACACGCCGGCGCTGAAGTACGGCGACCGCGTCTGGACGTGGCGTGAGCACCTGGCCGCCGCCGCCACCGCGGCCGCCGTCATTCGGGTCGCCGACCCGGACCGTCCGCTGCACGTCGGCGCGTTGCTGGGCAACACCCCCGAGATGCTCACCGCCATGGCGTCGGCGGCGCTCGGCGGCTACGTGCTTTGCGGCATCAACGACACCCGCCGTGGGGCCGCGCTGGCCCGCGACATCGCGCGCGCCGACTGCCAGATCCTGCTCACCGATCCGGCGCGCAAGCGGTTGCTGGACGGGCTCGACCTGCCCGGCGTGCGGGTGTTCGACGTCGCCCGTGAGTCCTGGTCGGCGCTCTTGGAGCGTGCCGGCCCGCTGACCCCTTATCGTGAGGTCGCGCCCACCGACACGTTCATGATGATCTTCACCTCGGGAACCAGCGGCGAACCGAAGGCGGTGCAGGTGACCCATCTGACCGTGCTGTTTGCCGGCACCGCGCTGATAGCGCGATTCGAGGTCCAATCCCGCGACGTCTGCTATCTGTCGATGCCGCTGTTTCACTCCAACGCGCTGCTGGCCGGCTGGAGCGTGGCGGTGGGTGCCGGTGCGGCCATGGTGCCGGCGACGTTCTCGGCGTCGGGGTTGCTGCCCGATCTGCGCCGATACGGGGCCACTTTCATGAACTACGTCGGCAAACCACTTGCCTACGTGCTGGCCACCCCGGAGCAACCCGATGACCACGAGAATCCGCTGCGGGTCGCGTTCGGCAACGAGGCGAGCGATCGCGATATCGCCGAGTTCAGTCGTCGTTTCGACTGCAGGGTGTGGGACGGCTTCGGCTCCACCGAGGGCGCGATCATCATCACCCGAGAAGACGGCTGCCCACCCGGGTCGCTTGGCCGGGGTTTTCCGGGTGTGGCCATCTACAATCCGGACACCTTGGCGGAGTGTCCCGTCGCCACCTTTGGCGACGACGGCGCGCTGACCAACGCCGACGAAGCGGTCGGGGAGTTGGTCAACACCACGGGCGCGGGGCTGTTTGCCGGCTACTACAACGACCCGCAAGCCACCGATGCGCGCCTTCGACACGGCATGTTCTGGTCCGGTGACCTCGCCTACCGGGATGTCGACGGCTGGATCTACTTCGCCGGGCGCAGCGGTGACTGGTTGCGCGTCGACGGAGAGAACATGACCACGGCACCCGTCGAACGGATCCTGCAACGGTTGACGCCGGTCAGCCACGTGGCGGTGTACGCGGTACCCGACGAACATGTCGGCGACCAGGTGATGGCGGCGATCGTGCTGGCCGACGACGCGGACCTGACGCCCGAGGAATTCGGCCGGTTCCTGGCCGATCAGCCCGACCTGTCGCCCAAGGCGTGGCCCCGCCACGTCTGGCTCACCGAGGGGTTGCCGACCACGGCGACCAACAAGATCCTCAAACGCGAGCTGAGCGCGCGCGGCGCAACACCCGGCAGCGGCGTGGTGTGGACGCGCGTCGGGCGAACCACCGTCTATCACGTTGAGCACCGCTAGCCGCGACGCCGCGACACTGCAGCCACGCACACGACACGCCGGTGCGCGTGTGCGTGGTTGTAGTTTCGGGGAAAGCCCTGCCGGGAATGCGCAGGCGCAGCCCGGCGTTTGGGGAGGTGGCGGTTGAGCTGGCATAATCGAAGCTCGACTATCCCGGGGCCGCCTCAGGTCCGGAATTCACGCCCGACCGTCGGATTCACGACGGGGGCCCGGGCGACAAACGATCGAAGAGGACATCATGAAAGCTGACATTCACCCCGCATACGAGGAGACCACGGTGCACTGCGGGTGTGGCAACACCTTCCAGACCCGCAGCACCAAGCCCGGCGGCAACATCGTCGTCGAGGTCTGCTCGCAGTGCCACCCCTTCTACACCGGCAAGCAGAAGATCCTCGACAGCGGCGGCCGCGTGGCCCGCTTCGAGAAGCGCTACGGCAAGCGCAAGGCCGCAGCCGAGACGGCCGAGTCGACCGACAAATAGCTGGCTTACCGACGCCCGAACTGTGCGAGCCCGCACAGGCCGGGCGTCGGTTCGCGTTCGGGGCAGGAGGTGACACATGACGAAGCCGGTACAGACCATTGACGTGCTGCTTGCCGAACACGCCGAACTCGAGAAGCGGCTGTCCGACCCCGAACTGCACAGCAACCCCGACGAAGCGCGCAAAGCCGGACGCCGATTCGCCCGCTTGGCCCCGATCGTCGGCATGTACCGCAAGCTGGTGGCCGCGCGTGACGACCTCGAGACCGCGCGCGAGCTGGCTCTCGACGACGAGTCGTTCGCCGACGAGGTGATCGAACTCGAGTCACGAGTGGGCGAGCTGGATACCCAACTCACCGACATGCTGGCGCCACGCGACCCCCATGACGCCGACGACATCGTGCTCGAGGTCAAATCTGGTGAGGGCGGCGAGGAATCGGCGTTGTTCGCCGCCGACCTGGCCCGGATGTACATCCGCTACGCGGAACGGCACGGCTGGACGGTCACCGTGCTGGGCGAAACCACCTCGGATCTGGGTGGTTACAAGGACGCGACGCTGGCGATCGCCAGCAAGGGGGACGCGGCCGACGGGGTGTGGTCGCGGATGAAGTTCGAGGGCGGGGTCCACCGGGTCCAACGGGTTCCGGTGACAGAATCCCAAGGCCGCGTTCACACTTCGGCGGCCGGCGTGCTGGTCTATCCCGAACCCGAGGAAGTCGGCGAGGTGCAGATCGACGAGTCCGATCTGCGCATCGACGTCTACCGGTCTTCGGGAAAGGGCGGTCAGGGCGTCAACACCACCGACTCCGCGGTGCGGATCACGCACCTGCCCACCGGAATCGTCGTCACCTGTCAAAACGAACGGTCACAGCTGCAGAACAAGGCCCGTGCGCTGCAGGTGCTGGCCGCTCGTCTGCAGGTCATGGCCGAGGAACAGGCGCTGGCCGACGCGTCGGCCGATCGCGCCAGCCAGATCCGCACCGTGGACCGCAGCGAACGGATCCGCACCTACAACTTCCCGGAGAACCGGATCACCGACCACCGAATCGGTTTCAAGGCACACAATCTCGATCAGGTGCTCGACGGTGACCTCGACGCGTTATTCGACGCGCTGAGCGCGGCCGACAAGCAGTCCCGGCTGCAACAGGCATGACGACGCTGCGGCGCGCGATCGACTCGGCTGCGGCGCAACTCGCCGAAGCAGGGATCGACTCCGCGCGTTACGACGCCGAGGAGTTGGCCGCTCACCTGGCGGGCGCCGAACGCGGACGGCTGACCTTGTTCGAGTCGCCCGGCGACGAATTCTTCGGCCGTTACCGCGACATCGTGGCCGCGCGTTCGCAGCGGGTGCCGTTGCAGCACCTCACGGGAACGGCGGCGTTCGGCCCGGTGACGCTGCGCGTCGGCCCCGGCGTGTTCGTACCGCGCCCGGAGACGGAGGCCATTCTGGCGTGGGCCACCGCGCAACCGCTCGAGGCGCGGCCCGTGATCGTCGACCTGTGCACCGGATCGGGCGCATTGGCCCTGGCGCTGGCCGGGCACCGGGCAGCCGCGCGGATTATCGGCATCGATGACTCCGATGCGGCCCTCACCTACGCGCGCCGTAACGCCGAGGGCACCGCCGTGGAACTCGTGCGGGCCGACATCCACACTCCTGGACTCCTTCCCGAACTGGACCGACGGGTCGACCTGGTGGTCGCCAACCCGCCCTATGTTCCCGACGACCATGCGGTGGAAGCCGAAGTCGCCCAACATGATCCACCTCACGCGGTGTTCGGCGGGCCGGACGGGATGGCGGTCATCGCCGCCGTCGTCCGCCTCGCCGGGCGCTGGCTGCGCCCGGGCGGCCTCTTCGCCGTCGAGCACGACGACACCACGTCGTCGCGGACCGTCGAATTAGTCGAGGCCACAGGGCTTTTCGAGGACATCGAGGCATGCCACGATTTGGCCGGACGACCGCGATTCGTGACGGGCAAAAGGCGAGAGCCGTGACGCGCGCCGCGACGATGCGGAGCGAAAGCGATGGGGAGGAGTGGCGCATATGACGACCGTGTTCGACTGCTCCGACCCCGACCAGCGTTCGGTCGGAATCGCGTCGGCGGTAGGGGCGCTCAAGGACGGCCGACTGGTGGTGATGCCGACGGACACCGTGTACGGCATCGGCGCCGACGCCTTCGACAGCACCGCGGTGGCCGCGCTGCTCGCGGCGAAGGGACGGGGCCGCGACATGCCCGTCGGCGTGCTGGTCGGCTCCTGGCATACCATCGAGGGCCTGGTCTACACGATGCCCGACGGGGCACGCGATCTGATCCGCGCATTCTGGCCGGGCGCACTGAGCCTGGTGGTCACGCAGGCGCCGTCGCTGCACTGGGACCTCGGCGATGCCCGTGGCACCGTGATGCTGCGGATGCCGCTGCACCCGGTCGCCATCGAGTTGCTGCGGGAAGTGGGGCCCATGGCGGTATCCAGCGCCAATGTCTCCGGCCGCCCGTCCGCGGTGGAGGCCGACGAGGCGCGCAACCAGCTCGGCGATCTGGTGGATGTCTATCTCGACGCGGGTCGCTCGCAGCAGCAGGCCGCCTCCACGATCGTCGACCTGACCGGGGACACCCCGCGCATCCTGCGGGCGGGCCCGGTGAGCGCCGAGCGGATCGCCGACGTGCTCGGCGTGGACCCCGGAAGCCTGATCGCCTAGCCCGGCGCGGCCGGTCCGGTCTCAGGTTGGTGCAGTACGGTCTCGTTGGTGTCCAGCCTTGCCGGCGGTCTGTTCGCCCTGTCCGATCGCGGCGCCGGCGTCCCCCTGCGCGAGCTGGCGGTGGTCGGACTGACCGCAGCGATCGTCACCTATTTCGCGACCGGACCGGTGCGCGTGCTGGCCACCCGGCTGGGAGCGGTCGCCTACCCGCGCGAACGCGACGTCCATGAGACTCCGACCCCCCGGATGGGCGGGCTGGCGATGTTCCTCGGCGTCATCTCGGCCGTCTTCCTGGCATGGCAACTTCCGGCGCTCACCCGCGGCTTCGTCTACTCCACCGGGATGCCAGCGGTCCTGGTGGCGGCGGCGGTGATCGTGGGCATCGGCCTGATCGACGACCGCTGGGGCCTGGACGCCCTGACGAAGTTCGCCGGCCAGATCACCGCTGCCAGCGTGCTGGTCACCATGGGCGTCGCCTGGAGCGTCCTGTACATCCCCATCGGCGGCGTCGGCACCATTGTGCTGGACCAGGCGTCGTCGATCCTGCTCACCCTGGCGCTGACCGTATCGGTCGTCAACGCGATGAACTTTGTCGACGGCCTCGACGGACTGGCCGCCGGCCTGGGGCTCATCACCGCCCTGGCAATCTGCATGTTCTCGGTCGGCTTGCTGCGCGACCACGGCGGTGACGTGTTGTTCTATCCGCCCGCCGTGATCTCGGTGGTGCTGGCTGGGGCTTGTCTGGGCTTTTTGCCGCACAATTTCCACCCGGCCAAGATCTTCATGGGCGATTCCGGCTCGATGCTGATCGGCCTGATGATCGCGGCCGCCTCGACGACCGCCGCCGGCCCGGTCTCGCAGAACGCCTACGGCGCCCGCGACGTGTTTGCTCTGCTGTCACCGTTCCTGCTGGTGGCGGCCGTCATTTTCGTGCCGATGCTCGACCTTTTACTCGCGATCGTGCGCCGCACCCGCGCGGGCCGCAGCGCATTCAGCCCGGACAAGATGCACCTGCATCACCGGTTGCTGCAGATCGGTCATTCGCATCGCCGCGTGGTGCTGCTCATCTATTTATGGGTCGGCATTGTCGCGTTCGGCGCCGCGAGCACAATCTTTTTCAACCCCCGCGATACCGGCGCGGTGATGCTGGGCGCGATCGTGGTCGCCGGCGTGGCGACGGCGATCCCGCTCCTGCGCCGCCGTAACTACTACGCGGATGAGGACTACGACGGACAGTAGTAGCGGCGTCCGCCATATGGTACGGTGCAGGTAGAACCCCGAAACGAAACCTTGAGGGTTGCCGGCCAGCCGGCCCGTCGGACGCTTGCCCGACCGCGCCGATTCACGACCGACATAGGGAGCTACCCCTTGGGTGATTCCAGTGTGACGTGCGATACGCTCGGCGGGCCACCGATCGGTCGGTCGAGGGTTTCCCGCTCCACTACCTGGGATTGAGGTGCTGCAGTGACGACACCAGCGCAGGACGCGCCGTTGGTGTTTCCCTCTGTTGCTTTCCGTCCGGTTCGGCTGTTGGCGATCAGCGTCGGGGTCACCGCGCTGGCAATGCTCGCCGCCGGATTGTCGGGTCACCTCATGGTCGGCGCATTCTTCGGCGTTGGGTTGCTACTGGGTTTGCTCAACGCTTTGATGGTGCGGCGTTCGGTCGCGTCGATCACCGCGAAAGAGCATCCACTGAAAAGCTCGATGGCACTCAATTCGGCGACACGGTTGGCGATTATCACCATCGTCGGGCTGATCATCGCCTACGTTTTCCGGCCCGCGGGGTTAGGCGTGGTCTTCGGCCTGGCGCTCTTCCAGGTGCTTTTGGTCGTGTCGACCGCGGTGCCGGTCTGGCAGAAGCTGCGTACGGGCGGGCCGGCCCCATCCCCGGGCCCCGACGCGTCGGACGGAAGGAACACCAGCGATGACTGAGACGATCCTGGCCGGTTCCCAAATCGAGGTCGGCGAGCACACCACCGCAACGTGGCTGGGTTTGACCGTCAACACCGACACTGTGCTGTCGACCGCGATCGCCGCGGTGATCGTGATCGCCTTGGCCTTCTTACTGCGCGCCAAGATCACGTCGAGCGGCGTTCCCAGCGGAGTCCAATTGTTCTGGGAGGCACTCACCATACAGATGCGCAACCAGATCGAGGCCGCGATCGGGATGCGCATCGCGCCGTTCGTGCTGCCGCTGGCGGTCACAATCTTCGTGTTCATCCTGATCTCCAACTGGCTGTCGGTGCTGCCGCTGCAGTACACCGATAAGTCCGGTCATACCACCGAGTTGCTCAAGTCCCCGGCGGCGGATATCAATTACGTTCTGGCGCTGGCCCTTTTCGTGTTCGTCTGCTACCACGTGGCCGGGATCTGGCGCCGCGGCATCATCGGGCACCCGCTCAGTGTCCTCAAGGGGCATGTGGCGTTCCTGGCGCCGATCAACCTGGTCGAAGAACTGGCGAAGCCGATCTCGTTGTCGCTCCGGCTCTTTGGCAATATCTTCGCCGGCGGCATCCTGGTGGCGCTGATCGCGATGTTCCCGCCGTACATCATGTGGGTGCCCAACGCGATCTGGAAATCGTTCGACTTGTTCGTCGGGGCGATCCAGGCGTTCATCTTCTCGATCCTGACCATCTTGTACTTCAGCCAGGCCATGGAGCTGGAGGAGCAGCATGACTAGCGCACCCACAACCAGATAAGGCTAGACAAAGGAGGAAAGAATGGATCCCACTATCGCTGCCGGTGCCCTCATCGGCGGTGGAATCATCATGGGTGGCGGCGCAATCGGAGCCGGCATCGGTGACGGTATTGCCGGTAACGCGCTGGTTTCGGGTATTGCCCGGCAACCCGAGGCGCAGGGCCGGTTGTTCACGCCGTTCTTCATCACTGTTGGTCTGGTTGAGGCGGCCTACTTCATCAACCTGGCGTTCATGGCGTTGTTCGTCTTCGCAACCCCCGTCACGTAGTTCGCTGTGATGGGTGACCCGAACCTCATGGTGCTTGCCGCTAGCCAGGTGGTAGCAGAGGGAGGCAAGGGGGGCAGCAACTTCCTCGTCCCCAACGGCACATTTTTCTTCGTGCTGGCCATCTTCCTCATCGTGCTCGCCGTCATCGGCACCTTCGTGGTGCCGCCGATCCTGAAGGTGCTGCGCGAACGCGACGCCATGGTCGCCAAGACCGCCGCCGACAACAAGAAGGCGGCCGAGCAGTTCGAAGCCGCCCAGGCCGATTACGAAGCGGTCATGAAGGAAGCGCGCGTGCAGGCGTCGTCCTTCCGCGACAACGCCCGCGCCGAAGGCCGCAAGGTTATTGAGAACGCGCGCGCCCGTGCCGAGCAAGAGGTGATGGCGACGGTGCAGCTGGCCGCCGAGCAATTGAAACGGGAGAGGGACGCCGTGGAACTCGATCTGCGCGCCAACGTCGGAACCATGTCGGCGACCCTGGCCAGCCGGATCCTCGGCGTCGACGTCACCGCCTCGGCCGCGACAAGGTAAAGAGATGTCGACTTTTTTCGGACAGTTGCTTGGGTTCGCGGTCATCATTGCGCTGGTGGTGCGGTATGTCGTGCCGCCGGTGCGCAGAATGATGACCGCCCGGCAGGACCTGGTGCGCCAGCAGTTGGCCGATTCGGCCGCGGCCGCCGAGCGGCTGACCGAGTCGACCACGGCCCACAGCAAGGCCGTGCAGGCCGCCAAGGAAGAGGCGGAACAAGTCGTCGAAGAGGCCCGGGCAGACGCGGAACGCATCACCGAGCAATTGCAGGCCCAGGCCAGAGTCGAGGCCGAACGCATCGCAGCGCAGGGCACGCGCCAGGCCGAGCTGCTGCGGGCACAGCTGACCCGTCAACTTCGCCTGGAGCTCGGATACGAATCCGTGCGCCAGGCAGGGGAACTGGTGCGCAACTACGTTGCCGACCCGGAACAGCAGTCGGCCACCGTCGACCGTTTCCTCGACGATCTCGACGCCATGGCGCCGGCACCTGCCGAGGTCGCGAACCCGCTGCTGACGAAGATGCGCTCGGCCAGTCGGCAGGCGCTGGGCAGCCTGTCCGACCGGTTCGGCACCATAGCGAAAAACCTTGACAACAAAGCGCTTTCCACCCTCTCCAGCGAGCTGGTGACGGTGGCCAAAATGCTAGACCGTGAAATCGTCGTCACCCGGTACCTCACCTTGCCGGCCGAAGACGCGACGCCCAGGGTCCGGCTGATCGAGCGGCTGGTGTCTGGCAAGGTCAGCGACGCCACGCTGGACGTGCTGCGGGCGGCCGTTTCCGAGCGTTGGTCCGCCAACTCCGATTTGGTCGACGCCATCGAACACATTTCGCGACAAGCGTTGCTGGAGGTCGCCGAACGCGAGGATCGGGTCGATGAGGTCGAAGAGCAACTGTTCCGGTTCTCCCGCATCCTCGACGCGCAGCCACGACTTTCCATCCTGTTGGGCGACTACGCCGCCCCCGCCGAAGGGCGGGTTGAGTTGCTGCGCAAGGTGCTTGAGAGCGCAAGCGGCCGGGTCAATCCGGTCGCGCTGTCGCTGCTGATCCAGACCGTCGAGCTGCTGCGCGGCGAACCGGCGGACGAGGCCACGAAGTTTTTGGCGGAAGTAGCGGTGGCGCGCCGGGGCGAAATCGTCGCGCAGGTCGGCGCCGCGGCCGAGCTCACCGATGCCCAACGTACCCGTGTCGCCGATGTCCTCAGCCGCATCTACGACCATCCGGTGACGGTGCAGCTGCAGGTCGACCCCGAATTGCTGGGCGGGCTGCTGATCGCCGTGGCCGACGAGGTGATCGACGGGACGCTCTCGCATCGCTTGGCCGCGGCAAAGGCCCAATTGCCCGACTGAGCACCAACCAGTCATCAGAACCGACGCGAACGAAGATCAAGTAGGAAGACGAAAAGCCATGGCAGAGTTGACAATCTCCGCTGACGACATCCAAAGCGCCATCGAGGAGTACGTAGGCTCCTTCACCGCCGACACCTCGCGCGAGGAGGTCGGTACCGTCGTCGACGCCGGGGACGGCATCGCGCACGTCGAAGGCCTGCCGTCGGTCATGACCCAGGAGCTACTCGAGTTCCCGGGTGGGGTCCTTGGCGTCGCCCTCAACCTCGACGAGCACAGCATCGGCGCGGTCATCCTGGGTGATTTCGAGAAAATCGAAGAGGGCCAACAGGTCAAGCGCACCGGTGAGGTGTTGTCGGTCCCCGTCGGCGACGCATTCCTCGGGCGGGTCGTCAACCCACTCGCCCAGCCGATCGACGGGCGCGGAGACGTCGAGACCGACACGCGGCGCGCGCTGGAAATCCAGGCACCGTCGGTGGTGGACCGCCAAGGCGTGAAGGAGCCCCTGCAGACCGGGATCAAGGCCATCGACGCCATGACCCCGATCGGCCGCGGCCAGCGCCAGCTGATCATCGGCGACCGCAAGACCGGCAAGACCGCGGTCTGCATCGACACCATCCTCAACCAGCGGCAGAACTGGGAGTCGGGCGACGAGCGCAGGCAGGTGCGCTGCGTGTACGTGGCCATCGGGCAGAAGGGCACCACGATTGCGGCCGTCCGTCGCGCCCTCGATGAGGGCGGCGCGATGGACTACACCACCATCGTCGCGGCTCCCGCGTCGGACTCAGCCGGCTTCAAATGGCTTGCGCCGTATACCGGTTCGGCGATCGCTCAGCACTGGATGTACGACGGAAAGCACGTGCTGATCGTGTTCGACGACCTGAGCAAGCAGGCCGAGGCATACCGCGCGATCTCGCTGCTGCTGCGCCGCCCGCCGGGGCGCGAGGCCTACCCGGGCGACGTCTTTTACCTGCACTCGCGGCTGTTGGAGCGCTGCGCCAAGCTTTCCGATGAGCTCGGTGGCGGCTCGCTGACGGGCCTGCCGATCATCGAGACGAAGGCCAACGACATCTCGGCCTACATCCCCACCAACGTCATCTCGATCACCGACGGGCAGTGCTTCCTGGAGTCCGACCTGTTCAACCAGGGCGTCCGGCCGGCGATCAACGTCGGTGTCTCGGTGTCCCGGGTGGGCGGCGCGGCGCAGATCAAGGCGATGAAGGAGGTGGCCGGCTCGTTGCGTCTGGACCTGTCGCAGTACCGCGAATTGGAATCGTTCGCGGCTTTCGCTTCCGACTTGGACGCCACGTCCAAGGCGCAGCTCGCGCGCGGCGAACGGCTGG
>NZ_JAOPWB010000029.1 GCF_025965855.1 Mycobacterium sp.
ACGTCGAAAAGCATCGCGAGCTGTTCGGCTGATCGCTATCTGTCGGTGTCTAGGGTCAGGTCGGCTTCGGATTCTTTTCGCTTCTGGTGGGCCAGTTTGCGATCGTCGGCTGCTGCCTGGCGATGGCGGGCCGCGAAAGTGCGGTGCTCTTCGGGGTGAGATGCGCCTAGTTCGACGGTCTGGTCTTGCACCATGGCGACCTGTTCGTGTTGGCGCGCGGACTCCTCGAAACTCCGGGCCGCCGAGAGGCCTGCGAGTGCGGCCCGTTTGCGGGCCGCTGCGGCCCTGTGTTCCGCGCGGTCCACATCTTCGGCCGTGACGGCCTGCTCGAGTGGCTCCTGTCCGGTGGCCATGGCGCGCCTTCCATTTGTGCGGTCCATCGCGTTTACCCGCGGACTGAGCAACGAAACTTGGGCACGGGAGCCTACGTGGCGCTTCAGAGATGGTGCGGGCGGAGGGACTCGAACCCTCACGCTCTTTCGAGCACCGGCACCTAAAGCCGGCGCGTATGCCTAATTTCGCCACGCCCGCAGCGTGCCGATCGTACCGCTCTGCTCATCGAGGAATCTGTCGGCGGGCCCTGGCACGCCTCGACGAATTCGTCGGGCCCAAAAGGTGAGCGGTACGGTCAAGTGGTGTCCACTACCCATCGTCGAAGGCCCGCGTTGATCGCTTTGGTGATCGTCGCGGCGTGCGGCTGCCTGGCCCTGGGCTGGTGGCAGTGGACCAGGTTTGAGTCGGCCTCGGGCACCTTCCAGAACCTTGGCTATGCGCTGCAGTGGCCGCTGTTCGCCTGGTTCTGCGTCTACGCCTACCGCAAGTTCGTGCGCTACGAGGAGGAGCCGCCACAACCGCGGAACGACGGCGCCGTCACCGAGATACCGGCCGGGCTACTGCCCGAGCGGCCCAAGCCGGCGCAGCCGCCACCCGAGGATCTCGCGCTGCGGGAGTACAACGCATACCTGGCCGAGCTCGCTGAACACGATGCCGAGAAGCAGAACAGGACCACCGCATGACGACACCCGAGACGCCCGGGGCGCCAGCGCCCGCCTTCCCCGTCGAGAAGATCCGCACCGCGTTGCTCGCCTACCGGATCATGGCGTGGACGACGGGGCTCTGGCTCATCGCGCTGTGCTACGAGATCGTCTCGCACCTGGCCTTCCACCACGAGATCCGCTGGATCGAAGTGGTGCACGGATGGGTCTATTTCGTCTACGTGCTGGCGGCGTTCAACCTCGCGATCAAGGTGCGCTGGCCGATCGCCAAAACCATCGGAGTGCTGCTTTCCGGCACCATTCCGCTGCTCGGCATCATCGTCGAGCACTTCCAGACGAAGGACGTCAAAGCGCGCTTCGGGCTTTAGGGATCCTGTCTGTTGTTAAGTCACACCCGCCACACGGGTCTCCCCCGGCGGCGGCGCGCACTTTCTCTCCCCCCATAGCGACTGATTCGATTGATGGCCAGCTTGTCGCTGCGAGGCGGGCAAAAAGTCAACCACCCACTTTGCGGAGGGCTGTTGTGGCGCATGTGGTTAGAGGCCCGCTCAGGCGAGCGCCCCAAGCGCTGGCACCAACAGCGCCAGTGCGCGACCGCGGTGCGACACCGCGTCCTTCTCCGTCGGGCTGAGTTGCGCCGCGGTCCGGTCGCTCCCCTCAGGAAGGAACACCGGGTCGTAGCCGAACCCACCGTCGCCGCGGACCTCCCGCGCGATGGCGCCGGGCCACTCGCCGCGGGCTACGACCTCCCCGGACGCCGAGACCAGCGCGCAGGCGGACACGAACGCCGCGCCGCGCCGTTCGTCGGGAACGTCACGCAACTGCGCCAATAACAGTGCGGTGTTGGCGGCGTCGTCGCCGTGGTTACCGGACCACCGCGCCGACAGCACGCCGGGCATTCCATTCAACGCGGCCACCTCTAAACCCGAGTCGTCGGCCACACAGGCCAGGCCCGTCGCGGCGAACGCATCCCGCGCCTTGGCCAGGGCGTTGTCCTCGAACGTCGCACCGGTTTCGGGCGCCTCGTCGAACGGCGCCACGTCGTTCAGCGACACCAGCGTCAACCGCGACAGGCCAGCGCCGTCGAGCACGCGGCGCAGTTCGGCCAGCTTCTTGGGGTTGCGGCTGGCGACCAGCAGCCGGGTCAGCTGCCGAAAGCCTTCGACGGCGCTGATCCCTCGGGCAGCACGCCCGGGTACGGCAGCTCTAGCGCCAAGCGCTGCGCGGCGAACAACTCGTCGCACGCGGCGAGCGCCACGTCGAGCAGCTTGTCCAGCGTCGAGCGCGGGAACGTCGCGCCCTCGCCGGTCCCTTGGACCTCCACCAGGGTCCCGGTGTCGGTGGCCACGACATTCATGTCGACCTCGGCGCGCGCGTCTTCCTCATAGGGCAGATCCACCCGGATCCGGCCGTCGACGACGCCGACGCTCACCGCCGCGATGCCACACGACAACGGCCGCGGATCCGAAAGCTTGCCGGCCGCCGACAGGTAGGTCACCGCGTCGGCCAACGCGACGTAGGCGCCGGTGATGGCCGCCGTGCGGGTGCCGCCGTCGGCCTGCAACACGTCGCAGTCGACGGCGATCGTGTTCTCCCCCAACGCCCGCAGGTCGATGCACGCCCGCAGCGACCGGCCGATCAGCCGGCTGATTTCCTGGGTGCGCCCGCTGAGCCGGCCCTTCACCGACTCGCGGTCGGAGCGCGTGTGCGTGGCCGACGGCAGCATCGCGTACTCGGCGGTGAGCCACCCCAGGCCCGACCCCTTTCGCCAGCGCGGTACCCCCTCGGTGACGCTGGCGGTGCACATGACCTTGGTGTGACCGAATTCGATCAGTACCGAACCCGCGGGGTGGTCTGTAAATCCGCGGGTGATGACTACCGGGCGAAGCTCGTCGTCGAGGCGCCCGTCTTCTCGTTTGGACACCCAGTAACCCTAACCAACGCCGGGTGCTCAGACCCTTTCGGAGCGGCGGACATCGAACGTCTCGCCGCATACCACCGCGTGCACGGGACCGTCGAACTCGGCCTTGGCTTCGCTGATCACGTCCTCACGCGAAGTCCACGGTGGAATGTGCGTCAGCAGCAGCTCGTGAACGCCGGCCTGCCTGGCAACCCTGCCCGCCTCCGTGCCCGACAGGTGCAGCGCGGGCGGGCGATCCGGCGCGTGCGTCCAGGAGGCCTCGCAGAGGAAGACGTCGGCGCCGCGGGCCAGCTCCACGAGCTGGTCGCACAGGCCGGTGTCGCCGCTGTAGACGAAAGACGCGCCGTTGGGATCGGTGATCCTCAAGCCATACGACTCGGTGGGGTGCGCCACCACGCGCGGCGTCACGGTGAGCGCGCCGAACGTCACCGGCTCACCATCGACCCAGTGACGAACGTCGAAAATGTCCGAGCAATCGTCGATCTCGCCGCCGTACGGCGACGACGCGGCGCCCAGCCGGGACCAGGTGTCGCCGGGGCCGTACAACAACGCCTTCCCGAGCGGCTTCGACGGATGGTAGCGGCGCCACACGAACAGGCCCGGCACATCCAGGCAATGATCGGCGTGCAGGTGCGACAACAGCACGTGGACCGAACCGGGGTCGGCATAGCGCTGCAGCGCGCCCAAAACACCGCCGCCGAAGTCGAGCACCAGCGGCGGGGTATCCGGCGCCCGAAGCAGATAACCCGATGCTGGCGAATCCGGACCGACCACGCTGCCCGAGCAGCCGAGCACGGTTATTCGCACGGACACTACTGTGCCATGCCCGATAGCACGATGGAGAAAACATCGCCGCTTTGATGTGATCAGAATCTCCCCCGCGCTAGCGGATCCGGGACTGATGCACCGGCTGCACCCCGGTCACCGCGGGACCCAGGAATCGCGCGGCCAATTTGGTGAACGCCTCGGGGTCGCCGGTGGCCTCGAACACCCGGGTGGCCCGCGGCGCGTCATGCGGGCGCAGCAGGTCCTTCTCGGTGAGCACCCGGAGCACTTCCTTGGCGGTTTCCTCGGCGCTCGACACCAGCGTGACGTTCTCGCCCATCGCCAGTTGAATCAGCCCGGACAGCAGCGGGTAGTGCGTGCACCCCAGCACCAACGTGTCGACCTGCGCGCGCTGCAGCGGCTCCAGATAGCCCTCGGCCAAGCCGAGCACCTGACGCCCGCTGGTCACGCCGCGCTCGACGAAGTCGACGAACCGCGGGCACGCCACCGCGGTGATCTCGGTGTCGCGGGCGGCGGCGAACGCGTCCTGATAGGCGTGCGAGTTGACGGTCGCCCGGGTGCCGATGACGCCGATGCGCCCGTTGCGGGTGGTGGCGACCGCGCGGCGCACCGCCGGCAGGATCACCTCGACGACGGGGACGTCGTAGCGCTCGCGGGCGTCGCGCAGGCAGGCCGCCGACGCCGTGTTGCAGGCGATCACCAGCGCCTTGACCCCGCGGTCGACAAGGTCGTCACCGATGGCCAGCGCGTGCGCGCGGACCTCGGGAATGGAGAGTGGGCCGTACGGTCCGTTGGCGGTGTCGCCGACGTAGACGATGTCCTCGTCGGGCAGCTGGTCGATGATCGCCCGCGCGACGGTCAGTCCCCCGACGCCGGAGTCGAAGATCCCGACGGGCGCCAATGGCGAGTTCATGTCTTGGGACGCCGCGAACCAGAGCCGGCGTTTCTCACCGCGCGAGCCTTGCGTTCGGGACCGGACAACAGGTAAGCGGCCACGACGCCGGCGATGGCGCCGCACAGGTGGCCCTGCCACGACACGCCACCGCACTGGCCGAGGACCGGCATTGCGCCGAGCAGGACGCCGCCGTACGCGAACAACACCACCAGCCCGATGACGATGTCCCGCACTCGGCCGACGAACAACCCGAACACCAGTAGGAAGGTAAGCCAACCAAAGATCAGGCCAGAGGCCCCGATGTGATCGGTCGGGCCGCAGCTGCTCCCCAAATCGCCAATGAGCCACGTGCCGAATCCGCCCAGAATCCAGACGATCGCGGTGGCCCAGACGAACCGGGACAATCCGGCCAGCGTCATGAGAAAACCCAGCACCAGCAGCGGGATCGTGTTGGCCATCAGGTGCTGCCAGTTGGCGTGCAGCAGTGGCGCGAAAATGATCCCGCGCAGGCCGTCGGCTTCCAGCGGCCTGATCCCGTTGCCGTCGAGGGAATGCCGACTTAGCTGGTCGATCAGTTCGGCGAGGTACAGCAGCGCCACGAACGTGAGGATCGTGGCCCCGCCAACCATCCAACGCGGCCGCTTCTTGGCCTGCGGCGTACGCGGATGTTTTGTCGGCGGGGTCATGCCCATAGCTGCCCTTCTAGAGCGTTCTCGGCATCGTCCAGGCTACCGGCATAGGCCCCGGTGGACAGATACCTCCAGCCGGCGTCGGCGACTACGAACGCGATGTCGGCGCGCTCGCCGGCGTTGAGAGCCTTCTTGCCCGTTCCCAGGGCGGCGTGCAGCACGGCGCCGGTCGAGATGCCCGCAAAGATTCCCTCGGCGTCCAGGGTGGTCAGAACGTCCGGGTCGCACAGGTCGGGCACGAAGCCTTCGTCGATGTTGCGCAGCGCGTGCACGCCTCTCGTCAGGCGAATGCTCCGGGCAGCACGGTGCGGTAGGTCGGTATTCCGGCCACCGATTCGGCGGCGAACACCCCGGCCAGCACCGCGCGGGCCAGGCAGTCGGCCGCGGCCGCGCCTATCTCGGTGACGATCCCCGTCTCCGGCAAGAAAGCGGCGGGCGGCGGTTTCGAACTGACGGCCGGCGCCACCTCGACCGCCCCCGTGGCAAGCGCGAACACCGTGTCGCCGTCCAGCGGGGTGTGAGCCGGGCGGATGGTGCGGGCCAGCCCGTCCTGAGCGGCGATCGCGACGCGCCGGCACGCGGCCGGGCTCAGCACGGCGTCGGTCGCAACCACCGCGATGGTGGTGTTCAGCGGGTTCAACGGCGACGGCAACTGCGCGAACGCGTCGATCTGCTCGGCCGGCGGTGACGCCAGCGCGAACTCTGCTATCAGGTCCGCCATCCACGGCAGACCGGTCGCGCGGTCCGCGACCTCGCCCACGGAGTTCACCACGACGACGGCGCCGACGGTGACACCGGACGGCAGCGTCGCCGACGCCGACCCGACACCGCCCTTGAGCACCCCGGCCCGCGCTCCGACGCCCGCGCCGACGGTCCCGACGGCCATAACGGCACCCGCCCCGCCGGCCGCGGCTTCGCAGGCCGCATAGCCGAATTCGGCCGTCGGCCGGCGGTCCCAACCGCCGACGGGCAAGTCGAAGATCACCGCACCGGGCACGATGGGGACCACGCCGCCATCCATGGCCACGCCACGCTCGTTCTCTTCGAGCCAGCGCATGATGCCATCGGCGGCCGCCAGGCCGTAGGCGCTGCCTCCGGCGAGGAACACCGCGTCGACGAACCGGACGATGTTGGCCGGATCCAGCAGGTCGGTCTCCCGGGTGCCGGGCGCACCGCCGCGGCAATCGACGCCGCAGACCGTCCCGGGCGGGGTCAGCACGACCGTGACGCCGCAGGCCCAACCGGCGCCCAGCGACGCGTCGGGGTCGAGTCGCTGGTAGTGACCGACGCGGATGCCCCCGACATCGGTGATGCAGTTCATCCGGCCGATCCCCCCATCAATGCCAGGACCAGATACTCCTGCAGGACGGTCAGCCACTGGTACACGTCGAAGTGCACGGCCAGCGGATGGTCGGCCGGCAGGCGATCCGGCCCCTCCGGCCCGATCTCGAGCATGACCCCCAACGTAAGCCGAATGTCGTTGACCGCCGCGATCCAGGCGTTCGCGTCCTCCTCGGTCAGCTCGAAACGGCCGCCGTTGTCCGGAATCGTATCCAGAAGCCGTTGTGCCGCAACGCGTTTAGCCGCGATGATCTCCGGCTCGTGCAGACTGCGCAGCGCGGCGTTGAGGCCATCGGGGGTGTCGCCGGCCGCTTGGTCGTCCGGGCCATCCGGTTCGTCCGGATTGTGGAAATCCGGCAGCAGCCGGCGCAGCGTCGGATCGCCTGGCGGTTCGGCGTGTCCGGTCTTGATGCCGGTGATTTCCTCGAGTTCGTCTGTGGGCGAGGAAGATTCGCGTTCGCCGAGCAAGCCGATCATCGCGCCGACGAGGTTCCTGAGCAGGGCAGCCTCGTGGGAGGCCAAGGTGGACCGAAAACGGGGACCGTTGGCGGTCTCGACGCGCTTCCATTTGCGCACAAGGAGTCCCGGACTGCCTCGAACCTCACCGGTCCTGCTGCAACGTCGCCCACAAACCGGCGGCGTGCAACTTGGACACGTCGACTTCCATGGATTCCCGGCTGCCCGCCGAGACCACTGCCTTACCTTCGTTGTGCACCTGCAGCATCAGCTTGGTGGCGTGCGGCTCGCTGTAGCCGAACAACTTTTGGAAGACATACGTCACATAGGTCATCAGGTTGACCGGGTCGTCCCACACGATGGTGACCCACGGGCTGGCCGTGACGTCGACCGGAGCGGACTCACGTTGGCCGGTAGTGCCCGGTTTGGTGGGTGCTGACGCAACAACCATGGTCCCCACGATACCGACGCTCACGCCCGCCGCCGCCAGCCGTTACCGTTGCGGCATGAACGCGCCGGTCCCGGCTGGGCTGCTGACCGACAAGTACGAGTTGACCATGCTTGCGGCGGCGCTGCGCGACGGCACCGCTAACCGCCGGACCACGTTCGAACTGTTCGCCCGCCGGCTGCCCGACGGCCGCCGCTACGGCGTGGTCGCCGGGACCGGCCGGCTGCTGGAAGCGTTGCCGCAGTTCAGGTTCGACGACGAGGCGTGCGAGTTGCTGGCGGGATTCCTCGACCCGGACACCGTGGGTTACCTACGCGATTTCCGGTTCGCCGGAGATATCGACGGCTACGCCGAAGGCGAGCTGTACTTCCCCGGATCGCCGGTGCTTTCGGTGACCGGCAGCTTCGCCGAATGCGTTGTTCTCGAAACGTTGGCGTTATCGATCTTCAACCACGACACGGCGATCGCATCGGCGGCGGCACGCATGGTCAGCGCGGCCGGGGAGCGCCCGATCGTCGAGATGGGATCCCGCCGAACCCATGAACTGGCCGCGGTCGCCGCGGCCCGCGCCGCCTATATCGCCGGCTTCGCCGCGTCCTCCAACCTGGAGGCCCAGCGGCGATACGGAATTCCCGCCGAGGGTACGGCCTCGCACGCGTTCACCATGCTGCACACCCACCGGGACACCCCCCCGGAAATGGCAGAGATGGCGGCGTTTCGCGCCCAGGTCGACGCGTTGGGCGCCGGCACCACGCTGCTGGTGGACACCTATGACGTGACGGCCGGCGTGGCCAACGCCGTGGCCGCCGCCGGCACCGGCCTCGGTGCCGTTCGCATCGACTCCGGCGACCTCGGGATGCTGGCCCGTCAGGTGCGCGAACAGCTCGACGGGCTGGGGGCCACGCAAACCCGGATCGTGGTGTCCGGCGATCTCGACGAGTTCAGCATCGCCGCCCTGCGCGCCGAGCCGGTCGACAGCTACGGCGTCGGCACGTCGCTGGTGACCGGCTCGGGCGCGCCGACCGCGAGTATGGTCTACAAGCTGGTCGAGGTGGACGGCATGCCCGTGCAAAAGCGAAGCAGCCACAAGGAATCCCACGGCGGCCGCAAAGAGGCGCTACGGCTGGCACGCCCGACGGGGACGATCACCGAGGAGGTGGTGCATCCGGCGGGTCGCGCGCCGGCGACCACCGAACCGTGCCGAGTGGTGACGACGCCGCTGGTCCGCGGCGGAGTCGTGGTGTCCGATCCGGACCTGTCGGCGGCGCGGGAGCTGGTGGCTTCCGGCCTGCACAGCCTGCCGTGGGAGGGATTGAAACTATCGCACGGCGAGCCCGCGATCCCGACGACACAGCTCCGGGCATGAGCGAGGGGGTAACCACGTCCGACATGTCCGTGCCCGAGTTGCTCGCCGTCGCCGTGGCCGCGCTCGGCGGCAGCGAGCGCGGCGGCCAGGTGGAGATGGCCGGCGCGGTCGAGCGGGCCTTCGAAACCGGCGAGCACCTCGTCGTGCAGGCCGGCACCGGGACCGGCAAGTCGCTGGCCTACTTGGTTCCCGCCATCGTCCGCGCGGTCAGCGATGACACCCCGGTCGTCGTGTCGACGGCCACGATCGCTCTGCAGCGTCAACTCGTCGATCGCGACCTGCCCCGGCTGGCCGGCTCGCTCACCGATGCGCTGCCGCGCCCGCCCCGATTCGCGCTGCTGAAGGGGCGACGAAACTATCTGTGCCTGAACAAGATCCATAACGGTGCCGCAGCAGGCGAGTCCGACGACGAGCGGCCGCAGGAAGAGCTCTTCGATCCCGTGGCGGCCACCGCGCTGGGCCGCGACGTGCAACGGCTCACCGCCTGGGCGTCGACGACCGATTCGGGCGACCGCGACGACCTGAAGCCCGGTGTGCCGGACCGATCCTGGTCACAGGTGAGCGTCTCGGCCCGCGAATGCCTGGGCGTGGCGCGCTGCCCGTTTGGCTCCGAGTGCTTCTCCGAGCGGGCAAGAGCAGACGCCGGCCGGGCCGACGTCGTCGTCACCAATCACGCGCTGCTGGCCATCGACGCCGTCGCGGAATCGGCGGTGCTGCCGGAACACGCGCTGCTGGTGGTCGATGAGGCGCACGAGTTGGTCGACAGGGTGACGTCGGTGGCCACCGCGGAGCTGACGTCGGCCGCCCTCGGCGTCGCCGCGCGGCGGATCACCCGGCTGGTGGATCCCGAACTGACCCAGCGGCTGGAGGCGACGACCGCCAACTTCGCCGCCGCCATCCACGACGCCACGCCGGGTCGCATCGACCGCCTCGGCGACGAAATGGCGACGTACCTCACGGCGCTGCGTGACGTGGCCGCCGCGGCGCGGTCGGCGATCGACACCAGTGACGCCAAGGCGGCGTCCGCGCGCGCCGAAGCCGTTGCGGCGCTGAGCGAGATATCCGACACCGCGTCGCGCATCCTTACGTCGTTCACACCGCCCATCCCGGATCGCACCGACGTGGTCTGGCTCGATCACGAGGACAATCGGGGTGCGGTGCGACCCGTGCTGCGGGTGGCGCCGCTGTCGGTCGCCGGCTTGCTGCGAAACGAGGTGTTTACGCGTTCGACGACGGTGTTGACGTCGGCGACGCTGGCGATCGGCGGGTCCTTCGACGCGATGGCCGCGGCCTGGGGCCTGGCGGGGACGGACGCTGAGGAGCCTGCGGCGTGGCGTGGCCTCGATGTGGGATCGCCGTTTCAGCACGCGAAGACCGGAATCTTGTACGTGGCCGCCCATCTCCCGCCGCCGGGGCGGGACGGCACCGGCTCGGCGGAGCAGCTCACCGAGATCGCCGAGCTCATCACCGCCGCCGGCGGGCGCACCCTCGGGCTGTTCTCGTCGATGCGGGCTGCCCGGGCCGCCGCCGAGGCCATGCGCGGGCGGCTGTCGACGCCGGTGCTGTGCCAGGGCGACGACGGCACCTCCGCGCTGGTCGAGCAGTTCAGCGCGGACGAGGAGACCTCGCTGTTCGGCACCCTGTCGCTGTGGCAGGGCGTCGACGTGCCGGGGCCGTCGCTGTCACTGGTGCTGATCGACCGCATCCCGTTCCCCCGGCCCGACGACCCGCTGCTGGGCGCGCGACAGCGCGCGGTGGCCGCGCGCGGCGGCAACGGCTTCATGGCCGTG
>NZ_JAOPWB010000036.1 GCF_025965855.1 Mycobacterium sp.
TTCCGGTCACCGCGGGGCGAGCGAATGGCGCTCGAGCAGAACATCTTCGTCGAGAGTGTCCTCCCGGCACAGATACGGCGCCCGCTCAGCAACGAAGAAATGGCCCACTACCGGCAGCCATTCGCCAACCCAGGTGAAGACCGCCGCCCGACATTGTCGTGGCCACGCAACCTCCCGATCGACGGTGAGCCGGCCGACGTCGTGTCGGTGGTCGAGGCCTACAGCAGCTGGTTGGCCGACAGCGACGTGCCCAAGCTGTTCATCAACGCCGAGCCGGGCGCCGTCGTCCACGGCCGCATCCGCGAGCTCGTCCGCAGCTGGCCCAATCTGACCGAAACCACGGTCAGCGGAATCCATTTCGTCCAAGAGGACAGCCCCAACGAAATCGGCGCAGCAGTCGCTGAGTTCGTGCAGATCAACTCGACTCGGAAGCAATAATGATGTCCACTACTTCTGAAACAGCCGCCCTGCAACGCCAGATCCTGCTTGTTGGACCCTATGGCGTGCGCTTGGTACTGGTGCTATCGACGCCGTCGCGAACAACCCGCAGTGGGGGGGTCACCACGGCCGCGGGTCGACCCGCACCGGCCTACCGGGCGCAGTCCGCACCCCCTCATATCAGCGTCGATCTGATGGACCGTGAGGGTACGAAGAACGCCTTTTCGTCTCTTGGTGAGGTGACCGATCTGGTCTCCGCTGCCTATGTCGAGAAACCCGCGATGGCCGGAACGGTCGAGCCGAATGCCAGCATGTTGAAAAATGCGCTCGGCGCTCTCGCAGCGGGCAGTGTGCCTGTTCGGCGGGTCGTTCTTGCCGGCGGCGCCAAGTCCTACGGCTTCAGTCTTGGGTCGTCAAGCGACGTACTCTTATGTACCGATCTGTCTAAGAGCAGCGCCGAAGGGCCGCTCGTGTCGCTCATGCGCAATCAGGAGGACCAATGACTGAGTCACCGACCCCCGATCGGGACTACCCCCAGCTGCTTGGCGAACGAGGCCTCATCGAGCCTGCACCGCGCCGGGTACGCGGCTATTTCGACAAGACACTCGTATTCGACACCGCCCGCGCCCATTACGTTTGGGAGATCGCGTACTACCCGCAGTATTACATCCCGACATCCGACATGCGCATGGATCACTTGCGTGACGAAAACCACGTCCAGAAGCTGCAATTCGGCTCCTCGCGGCTGTACTCGCTGACATCGGCCGAACGCACCTGGCCCTCTGCCGCCCATGTCTACGATTCCGGTCCGGCCGCAAGCACCCGTGGCATGAGAATCGTTCTGTCGCTGAGTACTTGCGTAAGGTCGGCCTCTAACTCGTGGGTCCACAACATGTGCAACAGCGCAGCACGTGTCAACGGTTCGGGGCCGGTCGCAGCGCGCAGCGCATCCCTGATGCTCTTGCCGTCGAGGCTGCGTGTACGCAGCGCCGCCAGCGCCTCGTCGGAAATTGAAGATTTCCGGCGGTAACCGGCAAGAAGCGCACGTTATCGAAATATGGTTGTGGCGGCTCGCTGGCGACCTCGAAAGACCACCCGTTCGACTCGATGACCTCGCGTACCCACGCGAACGTTGCGATCACTTTCGGATCCTCGAGCCGACCCTGCGGCTTCACGGCGACAAACCGAAATTCAGCACCCGCGATCAGCAGATAGTCCGGGGTGTGCCGCAGCCGACGCCCGTCTACTTTTGCTCGAATCATTAACGGCTGGGCGAATATTCGGGTGACCGCTGCGTCAAAATCTGCCAGCAGCAGTCTGCTCAACTCGAGCCGTGATTCGTAAATCACGTGCGCAGCCTCGGTTGATGACCAGTACGTCCCGGAATAATGCGGCTGGCCTTTATACCAGCGAAACGTGCGAAGCGGCTTAGTGTCAGCCATCAACGCTGTCGACAGCTGCTGCACCGGTACCCGAACGATCTCGCCGTCGTGCATGCGAATACTCAATTGCGGCGAGTCGGCCGGGCCCGGTGAACCGGATAGCGACCTGGTTGGCATGATCCCTCACTTGCATCGAAGTTGCTCGTTCCGATGGTGAGATCGAAATCCACCGCACGCCAGTGCAATAGCCGATTCGCGATGACTGCGATATCGAACCGAGATTTATGGTACGATTGAAAGTTGCTGCTATGCAACATATTTACCGTCATTGGTAACTTTTCCCAGACTTGGGGATGTTTTCCAGACGCGGCAAACCTTCGAGTCCGTGACCTTTTCCATCTGAGTTTGTAGAACTACTCCGCGTGGACGATAGAGGACTTGAATCCACACGTCCCCGGCGGTGTCGCCGTTAGTCCGGACAAGGGGCCCTAAGCGCCTCTTCGTCGGTCGACAACCGAGCAACTACCAACCTGGGCCGTGTTGCGTACCGACCGAAGTCGACGCGCCAGGCACCTCACGCAGTGTTTGTCTCACTCAAATGGCCAATTGGCCAACGTGTGGCCATTTCAAATGAGAAGTGGCCACTTTGTTTGAGAACGTACAGCTAGTGTCGGTTCTCAAACTCCGTGTCCACTTGTGATGCACTGAACTGCACCGATGCGGGTTGTCTCACGTGATGTCCACTCCGATTTGTCTCACGTACGTGTCCACTTTTTCGTAAACCTCACGCCGTCCAAATCCTGCCGGCAGCCGCCACTTGCAGTGTGCAAAGCGCTCTCGGGCCCTTCCGTCACTGTGACGCCAGATCAAACGGTCGACTGAAACAACGCCAGGACGCGCAGACCGATATCACATGTTATGCGATATCGGAACCACGCCATGTTCCCTAACTGTCTGTGCGACAACAGCTTTCACCATGACACCGATGACGAAGTGTGCGGTGCGATTTCTAATACAGTTCACATCAACGGATTTCGATGCCGCCGGGCCTGCTCAGTTCCGAGTTCGATGTTTCATCGTGTTAATCGAACTAGTCGACACCCAAGAGGGTGGTTCGGAGTGGTTGGGCAAGCGCCGCTCCCCCGCCGGGGATTCGTCAGGGGGACCCGTTTTGTGGTCCAGTCGCTATGCGGCTTGGGGTTGGTGGGTCTCGGAGCGGTCGAGCTTCAGTGCGCAGTCGCGTCTAGGTGCAAGAATATTGGCCGTTGAGCAGACAATTCGACGGTGGCGAGTAGGAACCGGTCAGCACGCCTCTTGGACCCAATCATGCTGCGCTGCAACGTCAGCAGGACTGCTGCCGTCGCTGAGGTTCCACTCGCCGTACCAGCCATCGGCGAAACGTCCCGGTCGGGTTGTGCGCGTCTGGTTGCCACCACTCGATTCACGCCGAAGCCATTGTTATCGGGCAATCGAACCTCGCGCGTCTCACGATCCCAGGAATTCGAGCGCCTCTGCAACGAACTGCTCGTGGTATTGGAAGATGCCGCCGTGTCCGGCGTCAGGGTAGATCCGGAGCGTCGCATTTGGAAGGCGACGCGCCAGGTCGTACGAATTGGTCGTCGGCACCATGCGATCGTCATCACCGTTGGCTACCAGGACGGGATGGTGGATGTGCGCCAAGTCGGCCGGCTGCTCAAGCCCCCACGCGTGAATCGCCTTGAGGTGCGTCCGGAAGACCGGCAGTGTGACGGCCTTATCCCGATCGTCGGTGCGCTCTTTCAAGCGCTTGATGAACGCTTTGGCCTGTGACTTGCCGTTGGCCGTTCTGGTGAAGAACAGAAGTTCTTCGGGATTCTTCCGGGTGGCCAGCGCCTTGATGTTGTCGAGGTAGCTTAGTCTCGTCACGTTGACGATGCCTGCGCCTCCGGCGGGCCCCGTCCCGGCGAGGATGATCTTTCGCAGCAGCGCTGGCTCGCGTTGTGCGATCACCTGTGTGATGAATCCGCCCATCGAGAAGCCGAGCAGGTCGACCCGGTCGAATCCCAGTGCACGGATGAACGCAACGGCGTCTTGTGCCATCGCCTCGACCGTGTCAGGCGTCTTGCCCTGTGAGGCGCCGACCCCGCGATTGTCGAAGGTGATGACGCGGTACTTCGCGGCGATGCCGTCGACGACTCTGGGGTCCCAATTGTCGAGGTTCGCGGCCAGGTGATTGAGGAAGATCACCGGTATGCCGGTATCGACGCCAAGCTCGCGGTAGACGAATCGAGTGCCGCCGACGGAAACCGACTTTGTCGGCGCGTTCTTGTATGACGTGCCACCCAAGCGAGAGTCTTTCATAGTTGTTTCCTTCCGTACCTTTCTGTCGGGTTGTGCGCATGCGGTTTTTCTTGAATTGGGCGGGTTAGTGGATGGGGCCGGGAGCCAGGAATACCTTGCCGTTGTGTGCCACCGACTCGGTCTCGGTTACCGCAGCGCGGATCTGGTCGAGCGGATATTTCGTGCCTGGGGAGGTCGCCAGAACGCCTTGGCGTATCAGGTCGGCGATCTCATCGATGAGCTGCACCATCGCGGGGGCTCCGCTGGGGTAGAAGCCGCTGTCGTCCAGGCGTGGTAGCCAGTAGCCAAGCCAGTACACCTCCAGGGTGCGCCGACCCGACAGCGTGAAGCGGGGGTCTTCTCCGACGCGGATCGCCTCGCGGGAGAGCGATCCGTAGACGAGCATTCGGCCGTCCTGGGACAGCGACCGGAAGATCTCCGTCCCGGTCTGCCCGGCGACCGGGTCGATCGCGTAGCCAACTCCTTGTGGCCCCACGATTTTGCGGACTTGCTCATCGATCGGTCCCTCGGTGGAGACGATCACCGCATCGGCGCCAAGCGCTTCCAGTTCGGCGGCCGCCTCCTTTCTGCGGACCACGTTGAGGGTGCGGATGCCGTCGCGTTGGGCCAGCCTGATGATCATCCGACCCAGCTCGCCGTCCGCCGCTGACTGCAAAAGCCACTCCCCGCGAGGCACGCCCAGCACGTGGCGCACCATCAGGATCGCGCTGGCCGGGTTGATGAGAAACGACGCCACCTGCTCGTCGGGGATGTCCTCCGGGACCGGGTGCACCTGCCCTGAGGGGACGACGGCATAGTCGGCCCAGTTGCCGCCCTGGGAGTTTCGCACTAAGACACGCTGGCCCACCCCGAGGTTGCGCTCGCCGGGTCCGAGGGCGTCGACCACGCCGACGCCTTCGAAACCCACCGGCGCCGGAAAGGCGGGGGTGACGCCGGAGTAATGGCCGCGAAGGTACAGCAGGTCTGATGGATTGATGGGGCTGAGCAGAATCCGCACGCGGACCTGGTTCGCACGCGGCTCGGGAAGCGGTTGGTCAGCGACTGCCACAACGTCTTTGGGCTCGCCGTAGTGGCCGAACTGTATCTGTTTCATCGAATGAGCTCCAAGTCACTATGTGTTGCTGTTGGTGTCGGCACCGGATCGGACACGTCGCGCTCGCTCAATTCGCGCCGCCCCAGGCCGCGTTCAACGAGTCCGCGCGCGTCGGCGCTTCTTGAATCCCGACCACGCGCCAGCCCGCCGATCCCCGGGCAACCTCGAAATGCAAGGCTAGCCGCTCAATCTCGCTGCCATCGGCACGACAGCGTGACCAGATCACTTCAATCGCCGCCCCGGCGGCGTGATACACGGTCACCTGGCGGTCCGGCACCGCGGTGTACGCGTAGCCCTGCCCGCGCAATCGACTGTGAATGCGCGCCAGCATGCCCACCACGCTGGCGCCGTCCAGCAGCCAGTCGCCGTCGTCGGGCGTGCAGTGATGCAGGGGCACACCCCAGTGGTAGAGGATGAACTCCGACCCCCGTGCGATCGCCCCGCTTCCCACCCCCACCCAGGTAGCCAGGTAGTCGTCGAAGAACCAGTGCGTCAGCTCGTCGCGCACCGACGTTCGGGACCTCGCGTCGCTCAACGGATTTCCCTAAGTCGCGGTTGCTCCGGGGGCATCACGACAACAGCCCCAGCGCGCCGTACCAGACCGGTCCCACGTTCAGCCGGTCCGGGTAGAGGTCGATCATCTGGTCGTAGAACTCACGCGGACTGGGTTTATCGGCCAGCAGCCGCCGCGCGTCAAGCAGGTAGTCGCGGGTCTGCTCCAGAATCACCGGATCGTCGGGCAGGTCTTTGTTCTTATGGCCGGCGACCACCGCGCGTGGTGACAGCGCGGCGACCTTGTCGATCGCCTTGAGCCACGCCTCAATTCCGCCCCCGGCGCTTTCCAGCAGGTACTGGTGCACCCCGTTGTAGGCGACGTCGCCGGCCACGACCAGCCCGATCACCGGCACATGCAACACGGTGGTGTCGTCGGTGTCGGTGTGACCGGTCTCGACCGCCACCAGACGGTGGCCCTCCAACTCGAACCCCTCGGCTGGGATCGGTTGGTAGACCACCGGGCTGTCGGGGATCAGGCCCGGAAAATCGACGTCCCACAGCTCGGCCCGCCCCTGGGTGGCCTGTTGGTGCATCAGCCTGATCGTGCCCTCGGTGGCATACGCAATGGGGCCCGGGAAGCGCCGCATCAGCAGATCGGTGCCGAACCAGTGATCGCCGTGACCGTGGGTCGCGTAAATGTAGGCCAGCCGCCTGCCCGATCGCTCGATCCAGTCGCCGACCCGCGCCACCTGCTCGCGGGTAAACGGCGCGTCGACCAGCACGGCGTCGTGTTCGCCCAAGATCAACGTCGACGCCAGCGGCGAGGACACGATCGGACTGCCGTCGGGCAGCCGCTCGGCCCGGTGACGGCGCACGCCGTCGTGGACCAACACGCCATAGCGCAGCTCGGCCATAACCATATTCCTCTCCGCGACAAGGCTATTGGGGCTCAGCTAGCTGAGATGTTCGGTGAACCAGCCACCCGCGGCACCGCTGGAGTCGTCGAACCCTTTCAGATACGCATCGAAGTGGCCCCCCGCAATCGTGACGAGTCTCTTCGGCTGCAGGGCCCGCTCGTAGGCCCCCAACGCCACATCGGTGAGCGTGATCGCATCGTCTAGCCCCACGATCATCAGCAGCGGCGTCGGCGACACCCGCGAGATCCACGTTCCCGGCTCATACATGCGCGCGGCGCGGGTGGAGCGAACCGTGACGATGTTGTCCCAGACGCCCTCGGGCATCGGCTGGTGGTAAAACGCGACGGCATCCGGCGAGCAGTAGGCGGCCGGCACACCGGGGTCTGCGCTGACAACGGCCTGCGTGGCCGGCGGTTCACCACCGAACTGGCGCCGATCATCGTCGATGAAGCTCGCCTCCAAGGCGCACACCTGATACGGCGCAACCCGGCGCAGGCTCTGCCGATAGCCGCTGATGGTCGGCACCTGGGCAACCACCGCGCGCAGCCGCCGGTCGGTGGCGCCCAGCACGATCGCATGCCCGCCGGCATAACTGGTGCCCCACAACCCGATCCGGTGCGGATCCACCTCCGGGCGGTTCTCCAGATACGAGATCGCCCGGCGCCAGTCGGCGATCTGGCGCCACGGGTCCACGTCATAGCGCGGCTCACCGTCGCTGTGCCCAAAGCCGCGATGGTCGTGCACCAGCACCACAAACCCCGCCTCGGCGAACACCCGGGCGAATCGCTCCAGCCCGTGCTCACGCACCCCGGCATAGCCGTGGGCCATCGTGATACCCGGACGCGGACCGGGCCCCTCCGGCACAAACAACCAGCCGCGCAGCGTCACATCACCCTCCACGGCGAACTCGACGTCCTCTCGCTTCACAACCACTCCTCCTTGATCACGGCGCCACCCGTCGTCGATGTGGCCCGGCCTCGTTGGATGGGAATGCCTTCGCAGCGACGTTAGATCGGTTCGGGCACAGTCCGTCCGGCGGCGAACGAGTCGTGCACACCGTGCACATCTCTGGGCACGCGGTGAGGCGTTCTGCGTTGAAACGCCAGCTCGGTTGGACGGCTCTGAGCGCACGGGTCTGCGGGGCGGGAAGCGCTTCTGCGGCGATGTGTGCGCGCGGCCGGTGAGTGTGCCGGTGATGGCACATCAGGTTCGCGGTCCGAGCGCGGTGTGGATGGACCGCACCGCGCTTGCGCCTTCTCCGACGGCGGAGGCCACGC